>NZ_JAMTDV010000132.1 GCF_023806565.1 Accumulibacter sp.
AAAGCGGACAATTCATGTGCTACAAAACCGGACAGGTCTATTTGTTGCCAACACGTCCGATCGAAAAATTTGGGGATACAGGTTAAGTGCGCAGACTATCCGGGCGGCGGCGATCGCCCCGATAGCTTCGCCGTCTATCCGCCTCGCCCTTCAGCTCAACATTGTCGCTACGAAATCCAGATGAAAGCCAGCGCCTAGAAAGCCGGCTATTCCCGAGGCCAGGCCGACACCGGCGAACACCGCGGCGAACCAGACCAGCCACTGCCGCCGCGTCAACGCCGCGATACCCAGCACCGCCAGGGCAACGGTGATCCCCGCTTCGGCAATATCGAACTGGTCATCGTGGTAGTTCAAACGATCATACTCCTGGGCAAAGCCTTCTGCCTGCTTCTTGATTTCTTCCTTTTCGCCTTCGTAGCGAGCCACCTTTTCGCGGTAGAGGGCGATCTTCTTGTCAAGCAGGGCGGCCTCCTCCGGCGTCAGCCGGCCGCTGCGCTCACGCTCGATGATCAGTTGATCGAGCATGTTTTCTGCGAGACTCTGCTTGGTGCTCTTAGCCTGAAAATATGCCCAGGCGTTTACACTTCTCGCCTGGGCTTGGGCCATCGCCTGCACGATGTTCCCATCCTTGATGTTGAATAGAGCCATCACCGTCGCCAGCACCGCAACGAGTACGGCGATGACGCTGTTGAGACGACTGGAAGCGTTGTCCGCGTTCTCTACCACTTCGTCGATCGAATCCTTGATATCGCCCATACGCCCCCTCCTCTAGTAAAGATCTGCAAGGTAAGTGACCCCACCCCCCGCGCCAGGCACGCACCTGTCGCTCCTGCAAGCAGAGTCGTCTCGGTCTGGCCGGCGAGTCTTGCGCCGCCTCTTCGCCAAGAGTTGCTGCTGGCGACTCGCCTGCGCGACGCCGCGATCTCTTGTCGCAGCGCAAACCGGCGACCGAATTATTAGCCCTCGACGCTTTCGCGACAACAAATTCCTGCCATTCCGCCCGGTCGACACGAGCACCAGGGCGCAGGCGATCGACGAACGACGGTCTCCGAGTGGCGGGTCCTTGAAATTTGCGCGACGCAGCCCTATTATTAGCACTCGTTAGTCGTGAGTGCTAATAATTCTGAACCCGGGCCCCTGTCGGTGCCTCGGGAGTTCCGTCGTAGATTTCATTAAATGTTTGTAAAACAAGGAGAAGCTGCATGAAAATCCGTCCGTTGCATGATCGCGTAATCGTCAAGCGTCTTGAGGAAGAGCGGAGGACCGCTTCCGGTATCGTCATTCCCGATACGGCCGCCGAGAAGCCTGACCAAGGCGAAATTCGCGCCGTTGGCAATGGCAAGATTCTCGAGGACGGCAGCGTTCGCGCGCTCGCCGTGAAGGTTGGTGACCGCGTCCTGTTCGGCAAGTACGCCGGGCAGACCGTCAAGGTGGAAGGCGAAGAGCTGCTGGTCATGCGCGAAGAAGACATCATGGGTGTCATCGAGGTCTAGTCCTCGGCACTCGTCCAATTTTCCGATCACGATTCCATTCACTAAAGAAATCTAGGAGTTATCTATGGCAGCGAAAGATGTCAAGTTTGGCGACAGCGCGCGCGCTCGCATGGTCGAGGGCGTGAATATCCTGGCCGACGCGGTCAAAATCACCCTCGGTCCGAAAGGCCGCAACGTCGTTCTCGAACGTTCGTACGGCTCCCCCACCGTCACCAAGGACGGGGTCTCGGTCGCCAAGGAAATCGAACTGAAGGACAAGTTTGCCAACATGGGCGCCCAGATGCTCAAGGAAGTTGCCTCGAAGACCTCCGACATCGCGGGGGACGGCACGACGACCGCAACCGTGCTGGCGCAGTCGATCGTCCGTGAGGGAATGAAGTATGTCGCTGCGGGTATGAATCCGATGGATCTCAAGCGCGGCATCGACAAGGCGGTGATCGCCACCGTAGACGAACTGAAGAACCTCTCCAAGCCGTGCTCGACCAGCAAGGAAATTGCCCAGGTGGGCGCAATCTCCGCCAACGCCGATGCAGACATCGGCGACATCATCGCCAAGGCAATGGACAAGGTCGGCAAGGAAGGCGTCATCACCGTCGAGGACGGAAAGTCCCTGAACAACGAACTCGATGTCGTCGAAGGCATGCAGTTCGACCGTGGCTACCTCAGCCCGTATTTCATCAACAACAACGAGAAGCAGAACGCGGTCCTCGACAATCCGTACATTCTGATCTTCGACAAGAAGATCTCGAACATCCGTGACCTGCTGCCCGTTCTTGAACAGGTCGCGAAGTCCAGCCGCCCCCTGCTGATCGTCGCCGAAGACGTGGACGGGGAAGCGCTCGCCACGCTCGTGGTCAATAACATCCGTGGCATCCTCAAGACCTGTGCAGTCAAGGCTCCGGGCTTCGGCGATCGGCGCAAAGCCATGCTCGAAGACATCGCCATTCTGACTGGCGGACAGGTCATCGCCGAGGAAGTCGGTCTGACGCTCGAAAAGGCGACGCTGGCCGATCTCGGCCAAGCCAAGCGCATCGAAATCGGTAAGGAGAACACGACGATCATCGATGGCGCCGGCGCTTCCGTCAACATCGAAGCGCGTGTCAAGCAAATCCGCGCACAGATCGATACCGCAACCAGCGACTACGACAAGGAGAAGCTGCAGGAACGCGTTGCCAAGCTTGCTGGCGGTGTGGCCCTGATCAAGGTGGGCGCCGCTACCGAAGTCGAGATGAAGGAGAAGAAGGCTCGCGTCGAGGATGCGCTGCATGCCACCCGCGCGGCGGTGGAAGAAGGCATCGTCCCCGGCGGTGGCGTCGCCCTGCTGCGCGCGCGTGCCGGCCTTGCCGAGCTCAAGGGCGACAACCACGACCAGGACGCCGGAATCAAGATTGTCCTGCGTGCGATGGAGCAACCGCTGCGCGAAATCGTTGCCAATGCCGGTGATGAACCTTCGGTCGTGGTCAACGCCGTGCTGCAGGGGAACGGCAACTTCGGCTACAACGCGGCCACCGGCGAATATGGTGACCTCGTTGAAATGGGCGTCCTCGACCCGACCAAGGTGACCCGCACCGCACTGCAGAACGCCGCGTCGATCGCCGGCCTGATGCTCACCACCGACTGCATGGTCGCCGAACTGGCCGAGGAAAAGCCGGCCATGGGGGGTCCAGGCGGCATGGGCGGCATGGGCGGCATGGGCGGTATGGGTGGCATGGGCGGTATGGACATGTAGTTCCTGGGCACCAGCCATGCATGAAAAACCCCGCTTCGGCGGGGTTTTTTGCATCTGCTTGCCAAGAACACCGGGACTCGCCAGACTACGCCCACGCGCCGACGACCCGCCCCCCTGCCAACAGGATCGGCTGCCAAGCTCCAGGCCAAGAACCGCCTAGCGCTCCTTGCTCTCCAGTGCCGACCGATTGATGTCGATCTTGTAACGTTGCCGCAAACCGGCGAGGTAGGCGGCAAAATCCTCCTGCCCAAGAATCGTCCCGTACTCGCGCTGCAACGCCTTGCGCCGACCATCGTCGACTTTCTCCGGATAGCTGACCTTCGTGATCCTGAAGAGCGCGTAAGTGCCGCCGCCGACCTCTGCACCGACGTACGCCGGCAGCTTGGACACATCGCCCTTGAAGATCGCCTTCAGCGCCGCCGGTGGCAGCCGGCGCGTTTCCTGACGGGAAACGTTCCCGATCGTCGCCCAGGCCACTTTGTCGTCGGCCCCCTGTTGCAACTCTCGCAGCCGCGACTCGCCCGCCGCGCGCGCCAGCGCTGCTTCCTCGCGCGTCTTCAGCGCGGCCTCGATGTCGGCCTTGACGGCCTCCAGCGGCTTGACGCTTGCCGGTCGATAGTCGACCACTCGCGCCGCGAGCAAGGTATTCGGCGCAATTTCGACCACTTCGGTATTGCGCCTGTTCTTCAGCGAATCTTCCGAGAACACCGCAGCCAGCACCTTCTGATTGCCGAGCTGCCCCAGCGCAGGCAGCATTTCCTGCGTCGCGTTGCGCGGCAACCAGCCGGATTGCTGGCTCTTCAGCTTGAACCTCTCGGCAGCCGGCTGCAGACTGTCAGGTTGCTCATAAACCATGTTGCTGAACGCTTCGGCCGATTCGGCAAACTGTCGCGATGCCGTCTGGCGCTTCAGCTCTTCCTCGATCTCCGGTCGCACCTCGGCGAGCGCACGCTGCCTACCCGGCTTGCTTCCCGTCACCTTGATGATGTGATACCCGAAATCGGACTGGACCAGCACCGGCGCGTCACTTTCGCGCAGCTTGAATGCAGCCTCCTCAAACGGCTTGACCATCGTGCCGCGGGCAAAAAAACCGAGGTCGCCCCCCTTGTCGGCCGAACCAGGGTCCTGCGAGTACTGCCTGGCGAGTTCGGCAAACCTCGCCGGCGACTTCTGTACCTCCTTCAGCACCTCGTCCGCCTTCGCCTTCGCCTGCTTCGCCTGCTCCACATCACTGCCGGTCGCAATAAGGATGTGACTCGCCCGCTTCTCCTCGGCCTGCTGATAGCGATCCTTGTGGCTATCGTACCAGGCGCTCACTTCGGCATCCGCCGGCTTGACCTGTGCCAGCAGTCCTTCGAGGGACAGCACCACGTACTCGACCCGGGCCTGTTCCGCGACTTCGAAACGCTTGCCGTTTTCTTCGTAATACTTGCGAACCGACTCCGTGTCGACCTTCACCTGACCGGCAAACTGCTCCGGAGTGATGCGCGATTCGGCGATCTGCCGCTCCTCGGCCTGGATGTGCAGGAGTCGGTCGAGGACCGCATCGCCGACGATGCTGGTCTCGCCAATTGCCGCGATCAGTTGCTGCAACGTGAGATCCTGTCGCAGCTGCCCCTCGAACTGCGCTTGCGACATGCCTTGCGCCGCCAGTACCGCCTGATAGCGGGCCAGCGAAAACTGCCCGTTTTCCTGTAATGCCGGAATCTTTCCGATCACCGCCCGCAGTTGATCGTCGCCGGCGGCCAGCCGGCCCTTCGCTGCCTCAAGGAGCAGCAGACGCTGATCGATCAACGAATTGAGAACGGCAAGCTTGGCAGCCGGCGTGTTCATCGCTTCGGGGCGAAAATTCGCGCCGAGAGCCTGCCGCATGCGTTCCTGTTGTGCACGCCAGGCCTGATCAAACTGCGGCATGGTGATTTTCGAGTCGCCGACACTGGCCAGGTCGCTGCCTGCCCCCATGTTGCGAACGTACGAATCCACTCCCCAGAACGCAAAGGGCAAGGTGATCAGGGCAAGAAATATCTGGACGACTCTCTTGTTGGTGCGAACGGCGTCAAAGAACATGGTGGTGGCCCGCTAACTCACTGGAATGTCGAAGCGAAGCGAACACGCATTCGCCCTTCGGCAGCGGCAGAGTGGACGGCACAAGCACCCGCGCGCGGCGTGGCAGGCCGGTATTCTGACCAACTGAACCACCACTCCCGAACGCGCTGAAAAACCGCTCTTGGTGGTGGGTGCTGACGGGCTCGAACCGCCGACATCCAGCTTGTAAGGCTAGCGCTCTACCAACTGAGCTAAGCACCCGTTCCGTGACCGAAGCATGGAGGCGGCAGTCTACCGCATCCGCCGCATCTTGGCCAGAGCGAACACCTCGCCACGGTGCCATCCTGACCCAGGGTGGCCTAGGTCGCGCGCTCGCCCGAACCCCGCGTGCGAAAGTCTTACAGGGTATGCCTCTCGACCATCGCCATGGCCATTGGCGACGGCGGAGCCGGCAGCAATCGTCGGGCGTGCCAGGCGGCGCGGATGATTGCCACGAGACGCCGGGATCGTGCCTATAATCGCCCACAGCTCGAGTCCGCCGAAACCGGCTCGGCATTCGCCAAAATACCCACTGAATGCGTGGCGGTCGCCGCAAGCAAAGGAGCCAACATGAAAATGCTTTTTCTCGGGGCCGGCGGTGTCGGCGGCTATTTTGGTGGCCGACTGGTCGAAGCAGGAGCCGACGTGACCTTCCTGGTGCGACCGGCGCGTGCCGCACGTCTCCGCTCGGACGGACTGCGCGTAAATAGCCCGCACGGCGACTTCGCCGTACCGGTAAACTGCGTCACCCGCGACACCGACACCATCGGGGAGAGTTACGATCTCGTCGTATTGACCGCCAAGGCTTTCGACCTCGCCGATGCGATCGAATCGGTGGCCAGCTTCGTGACGCCAGCAACCTTCGTCCTGCCGCTGCTCAACGGCCTCTCGCACATGGATGTGCTCGACCGACGCTTCGGCGCCGAGCGCGTGCTTGGCGGTCTGGTGCAGGTGGCGGTGGTGCTCGAGTCCGACGGTGCAATCCGGCAACTCACTCCGATGCATTCGCTGACCGCCGGCGGCCGCACTGCGGAAACGCAGGCGATGGCCGCCCGCTTTGTCGAGATCTGCAAGGCAGCTAATTTCGATTCCCGACTCTCGCCCGACATCGTGCTCAGCCTGTGGGAGAAGTGGGTCTTCCTCGCCACTCTGGCCACTGTCACCACCCTCATGCGGGCGAGCGTCGGTCAGATCATGGAGACGGCGCTAGGCGAATCGCTGATTCGGCAGGCGTACGCCGAATGCCTGGCGGTGGCCGCATCACAAGGCGTAGAAATCGGGCCCGCGGCACGCGCCGCGGCCCTGAAGATTCTGACCCAGCACGGCCTGCCCCTGACCGCCTCGATGCTTCGCGATCTGCAGGCAGGTCAGCGTACCGAGCACCGCCACGTGCTCGGCGACCTCCTCGACCGGGCGCTGGCAACGGGAATCGAGGTGCCCATCCTGGCGCTGGCGCTGTCTCAGATGGAAATCCGGGAGCGTGAATCGGCTGCTGGTCATTGAACGAAGCCGGTCACCCGTCGGCGCCGCAATGGCTGTCGCGCGACCAAAGCCGGACCAACACTTGCGGTCGGCGAACGAAGCGCCCGTGCACCGGCCGTATTCGGTCACTCGTGCTCCCCGCGTGCCACATCCCGCGCGCATCATTGACCAGCAAAGTGCCAGCTTGTAGAATGCGCGCTTCCTCGGGGCGTAGCGCAGCCTGGTAGCGCATCTGCTTTGGGAGCAGAGGGTCGTGAGTTCGAATCCCACCGCCCCGACCAGTTGGACAGGCAGCAGTCGCCAGGAAAAGCAGGATGCGATACCCAGCGGAAAAGCAGTGCCCTGCAGGTGTCGCGCTCGCGCCCGTAGCTCAACCGGATAGAGCACCGGCCTTCTAAGCCGGGGGTCGTGAGTTCGAGTCTCGCCGGGCGCGCCAGAACAGTGGCGGTGTTAGCTCAGTTGGTAGAGCACTGGATTGTGATTCCAGTGGTCACGGGTTCGAATCCCGTACATCGCCCCAATTAGCCCAAACCTCGCACATGCGCAGCAATTTGTCGGTGGTCCCCCGCTTTTTCGTGCCTTCCCGGCGTCCAGCTGACTCGGGGCGAGGCACTCCCCCGCCGACGCCCTTCTCGGAAGGGCGCCTCGCTGGCGCGAGCTGCTTTCTCGAAGAAGCAGCCATTCCTCCACGGCTCGGGTTCTAGTGTTGGGCGACGACACGCACAACAGCCTGCCGCCGGCAGCCATCGGCAAAGTGTCCGCCACGGAACAAGGCGACGACGCTGCGCCAGCCCGCGTCCTGGACGGAAGCGAAGTATCCCGCCAAGGCAACGTCGCACACCGCACGATTTCAGGAAGCAAGGAACGATGAGCAAGGGGGTCGTCATCACCGGTTACTCATTCAGGCTGCCGGGAACGAGCGCGAGCCGCTACTGGCAGGACCTGCTCGATGGCCGCAACCTGGTCACCGAGGTCGATCCGAAGCGCTGGGCACAGGATACCTTTCTGCATCCGAACCGAAATCATCCGGGAACGACGTACACTTTCGCAGCCGGTTCGATCGGCGACGTCACCGCTTTCGATGCCTCGTTCTTCGGCATCTCGCCGCGTGAAGCAGCGCTGATGGATCCGCAGCAGCGCCTGCTGCTCGAACTCAGTTGGCAAGCGCTGGAGAATGCGGGCGTTGTTCCTGCCAGCCTGCGTGCAAGTCGCACTGGCGTCTTCATGGGAATTTCCAGCGCCGACTACGCGTATCGAATGGCCGACGACCTGCTCGTCGCCGATTCGACGATGGCCACCGGCAATACCGCCAGCATTGCCGCCAACCGAATTTCCTACTTCTTCGATCTGCGTGGCCCCAGCCTGGCGATCGACACCGCCTGCTCATCGTCACTGGTCGCATTTCACCAGGCTTGCCAGTCGATTCGCTGCGGGGAAAGCACGCAGGCGCTGGCCGGCGGCATCAGCCTGCACCTGCACCCCTACGGCTTCGTGGGTTTTGCCAAGGCGACGATGCTCTCGCGGCAGGGCCGCTGCCGGGTTTTCGATGCGTCGGGGGACGGTTACGTACGCTCCGAAGGCGGTGGCGTCTTTGTCCTCAAGGAGCACGATCGTGCCGTCGCCGACGGCGACCCGATCCTGGCGATCGTCGCCGGATCTCTGGTCAATACCGATGGTCGCAAGACCGGTCTCACGGTACCCAGTCCGCAGGTGCAGTCGGCGCTGCTCTCCGAGGCCTATGCCGAAGCGGGAATCGATCCGGCAGCCATCGACTACCTCGAAGCCCATGGCACCGGTACTGCGGTCGGCGACCCGATCGAGACCTTCGCCATCGGCCAGGCGCTGGGCAGGCACCGCGCCATCGGCGAGCCACTGCCGATCGGTTCGGTGAAGAGCAACATGGGGCATCTGGAAACCGCCTCCGGTGTTGCCGGGCTGGTCAAGGCGCTGCATTGCCTGCGGCACCGCGTCGTCCCGGCGACGATCGGCGTCGAAAAGGTCAATCCGAACATCAAGCTGGCCGACTGGAACCTCGAATTGGTGACCAGCAACCGCGAACTGCGGCGGACCGGGAAGATCATCATTGGCATCAACTCTTTCGGCTTCGGCGGATCGAATGCGCATGTCATTCTTGAGAGTCCGCCGGAGGCAAGGGTTGCGGCCGGGCAAGCACCGACCTCGTCACTGCCGATAATCGTCTCGGCCCGGGACGACGTCGCGCTGAAAGCGGCGGCACGCGAGTTTGCCGGTTTCCTGCGCGGGCAGGCGGCAAGCGCGCTGTACGACGTCGCCTACAGTGCAGCATTCCACCGCCAGTGGCACGAGCAGCGAGCAGTCGTCTTCGGAAGCGATGCACAGGTCATTGCCCGGACGCTGCTCGAATTTGCCGACGACGCTCCCGGGCCCGCTCGCCTGGCTACCGCCAGCGCATTGGCGCAGGCCGGCGGACCGGCCTTCGTTTATTCTGGAAACGGATCGCAATGGGCAGGGATGGGCAGGCGCCTGCTCGAAGAACCCGTTTTCCGCGAGGCCGTGGAGGAAGTCGATGTGCTTTTCCAGCGCCATGCGGATTACTCGCTGGTCGATGAACTCACGGGCAGGAACGGCGACGACCGCTACGCCTTCACCGAAATTGCCCAGCCAGCGCTGTTCGCGTTGCAGGTCGGGATCACACGGATGCTCGCAGAGCGGGGCATCCGGCCGCTGGCGGTGGCCGGCCACAGCGTCGGTGAGGTCGCTGCCGCCTGGGCATCGGGTGCGCTGACACTGGCCGAAGCGGTCGAGGTGATCTATCAGCGCAGTCGACTGCAGGGGACCACCAAGGGTCGGGGACAGATGAGCGCAGTGGCACTGGGTGAGGCGGCGACGCGCAGTCTGCTCGAACAGCTCGGGCTGCATTCTTCGCTGGCCATCGCCGGCGTCAACAGCGCCCGTGGCGTCACCCTCGCCGGAGACTCGCAGCTCCTCAGCCGGTTCGAGGCGACGTTGGCCGAGCGGCAGATAGCCCACCAGCGCCTCGATCTGGACTACGCCTTTCACAGCCAGGCGATGGACACGATCGAAAACGGCATCCGACGGGCGCTCGCCCGGCTGCAACCGCGCGCGGCTCGCGTGCCGTTCCACTCCACGGTCAGCGGCACGCCATTGCCCGGAAATCGTCTCGACGCGGAATACTGGTGGAGCAACATTCGCCAACCGGTGCTGTTCGAGCAGACGATCCTCGGCCTCGTCGACGCCGGTACCCAGCTCTTCATCGAGATCGGACCGCATCCGGTGCTGCGCGGTTACATCAACGAATGCCTCAGGACGCGCGCGGTCGAGGGCCGGGTCATCGCCACGGTGATGCGCGACGACGATCCTCCGCAGCGGATTGCCGAAGCCGCCAGCCAGGCCATGCTGGCCGGTGGCAGCGTCGATTGGCAGGTTTTTTTCCCCCGGCCGGGCCGATTCGTCGAACTGCCAAACTATGCCTGGCAAAGGGAACGTCATTGGCATCCAGTGACGAGCGAAGCGATCGGTCTGATCTACCGACAGCGGGTGCACCCGCTGCTCGGCTACCCGCTTCGACAACAGGAACTGACCTGGGAAAACCAGCTCGACAGCCAACTGCATCCGCTGCTTGCCGACCACGTCGTCGGCGAGGCGATCGTCTTCCCCGGCTCGGGCTTTGCCGAACTGGCACTGGCAGCAGCCCTGGCATGGCATGCCGGCGAGGTTACCGAAATCGAGGACCTCGAAATCCGCTCTCCCCTGCTTGTCGACGACGAGCGATCGACCACCATCCGCTCGCGAATCGACGCGCAGGACGGCGGTATCACGATCACCGGCCGGGAACAGCTCAGCGACGCGCCCTGGACCCTGCATGCAGTCGCCCGTATCCGGCGAGAGGCGCAGCACACCCTGCTGCACGAGCGGTGCCCGAGACTGCCGGAACGCCCGCCCGACTTCACCGGCGCCAGCCACGCGGAACTGACGCGGACAGTCGGCATCAGCTACGGCCCGGCGTTCCAGTGCGTCGATCACGGCTGGGTCGAGGGCAACTCTGCGCTCGCCCTGTACCGGATTCCGGAAAGCGTCGTGGGCCAGCCGGCACACCTGCACCCGTCGCTGCTCGATGGAGCATTCCAGCTCGTCTTCCAGATCCTGCACGACGTCATCGGCGGGCACGAAGGGGTCGCCTTCGTGCCCACCAGCATGGGACGCATCGCCTTCCATGTTGGCCAGAGCAGCCCCTGTCTGGCACGCGCGACACTGCTCAAGGCAAGTCCGCGCTCGCTGCATGCCGAGTTTGCGATATTTGCCGCTGATGGCAAGCCGATTGCCGTGGTCAAGGACGTCCGTTTTCGCAGCATTCGCCTCAGCCGCGGTGCCGCAGACCGTCTGCGCTTTCTCGCGTATCACGCGATCCCGCAGCCGCACGCCTTGACCCCGCCGGGCGAAGCGAACATCGCTTTCGCCAGCGTACGCGCGGCCGTTGCCGAACTGGTCAGACGCGCAGCACTGAAAGGCAGCCATCGTCGTTATTCGGAGGAGGTCGATCCACTCCTCGACAGCCTGTGCAGCCGCTTCACCCGTCGCGCACTGCACAACCTTGCTGATGACAAGGGACTTCTGACGCGAGCGGCCGTGCGTGCGCTGCAGGCCACCAACCCGGAAACCGAGCCGCTGCTGGCCCATCTGCTCGCGCTGGCGACCGATGACCAGACGATCAGGGCAACCGGCGACGGTTGGGAAATGGTGCCCGACCAGGATGATCAACCGTCGGCCGAAGACATCTGGAACAGCCTGGTTGCCGACGATCCCGATTACTTCCAGATCGTCCACTCCGTCGGTCGAATCGGAATGCATTTGCACCGGCTGCTCGACGGCAGCGCCAGTCTGGCGGAAATCTGCCCGCAGGAGTCATCCAGAACGAGCCTGCTGCAACAGGTACTGGGTGCCCGCGGCAAGCACCAACTGGGGCAGATACTGCGTGACCTGATCGAGCGGGGGCTGCACGCTCTCCCCGCCGGCCAGCGCCTGGGAATTGTGGAGATCAGCGAGGGAGCGCCGTCGTTTGCCCTGGATGCCTGCGTCCACCTGGATTTCGACCGCGGCGACTACTGCTTCGCCAGCACTTCGGCAGCGACCCTGGAAGACGCGACAGGCCGATTGCTGGAATCGTTTCCACGCGCCGAAACCCGCCTGCTCGGCGGCCCGCCAGAGCAGAGCGGCAACCCCTGCTTGGGATCCACCTGCTCGATGGCGATCGTGACGCTCGACTTCGACACCGTGGACAAGGCGTTGCTGGCACTCGAACACGCCCGCTCCTGCCTGACTCCGGGCGGATCACTGATCGTCATCGGACAGCACCCGTCGCGCTGGTTCGACCTCGTCTTCGGTGCCCAGCGGGCCGGCTGGGCGTCGTCGGGAGACGATCGATGGCTGTCCGGTCAACGGGCGAGCGCCTTCTGGCGGGCGCAGATCGAGTCGATCGGTTTCGTTTTTCCGGAATGTCCCGAACCATTCGAGTTCTCGCCCAACACCCTCTCCGGCCCCTACCTCCTTCTCGGCCGCCTGCCCGCTAGCGACTACGTACCCACGAACACGCCGCGGTCAGCCCTGCGCAGCTGGATCCTGCTGGCCGACCCGGACGGCTATTCAGCGACGCTTTCGGATCAACTGACGAAGAAGTTGCAGGCCCGCGGCGATATGGTGATCCAGGCACGCCCCGGTGGCGATGCCTCGCAGCTCGAGTCGTTGCTCCGCAAAACGCGAAGCAATTTTGGCGAACTCGACGGCCTGGTATATCTCGCCGGGCTTGACGGCGAGCAGTTCACGGAGACGGCGACCGCAACGTTCGATCGTCAGCTCGATCGTTGTGCGACGGCCGCCCGCATCGCCCAGGCCTGCGATCGCTCGCAAACGAAAACCACCTGCTGGCTGTTGACTGCCAACGCGGTGACCGCGCTGCTACCCGATGCGGAGGCCGGCGGTCTGGCCACTGACGCGGCGCTCTGGGGATTCGGGCGAACGATGCTCAACGAGGCGGATGGCTGCGACATCCGCCTCGTCGACCTGCAGCTCCCGATGGCCGCCGAGACGGCCGCAGTGGCGCTCGACCGGGAGTTCGAACAACCGGACAGCGAACGGGAAATCGCCTTCACCCGCACTGGCCAACGGTATGCGCTGCGCCTGCGCGCCGAACAGCGCCCGGATCCGCAGGTGCCGACGCCGATCGAAACGCCGACCTTGTCGCTCGGCTTCCAGTTCCCGGGGCAATTGCGCAACCTGCGCTGGGAGGCACGTCCGCGTCCTGATCTCGAGCCCGATCAGATCGAGGTGGATGTCCAGGCGACCGGTCTCAACTTTCGCGACGTCATGTATGCGCTCGGACTGCTCTCCGACGAAGCAATCGAGAACGGTTTTGCGGGCCCAACGCTTGGTTTCGAGTTCGCGGGCGTCGTCAGCCGTGTCGGTGGCATGCACGGCGATTTCAGTCCCGGCGATGCGGTCGTCGGCTTCGGCCCTTCCAGCTTCGGCAACCGCGTACTGACGCCGACCGCGGCGGTTTCGCACATTCCGCCGGGAATGTCCTTTGCCGCGGCAGCGACGATCCCGAGCACATTCCTGACCGCCTACTACGCACTGCATCACCTGGCACGCCTCGCGGCGGACGAGAAGGTTCTGATTCACGGTGCTGCCGGTGGCGTCGGGATTGCCGCCATCCAGGTTGCCAAGTGGATCGGTGCCGAAATCTACGCAACAGCCGGATCCGACGAAAAGCGTGATTTCCTGCGCCTGCTCGGCGTCGAGCACATCTACGACTCTCGCTCGCTGGCCTTTGCCGACCAGATACTCGAGCAGACCGGAGGTGAGGGCGTGGACGTCATCCTCAACTCGCTTGCCGGCGAAGCCATCAACCGCAATCTGCAGGTGTTGAAGCCGTTTGGTCGCTTTCTCGAACTGGGAAAGCGAGACTTCTACGAGAACACCAAGGTTGGCCTGCGTCCCTTCCGCAACAACATCAGCTACTTCGGTATCGACGCCGACCAGTTGATGCTCGTCTTCCCCGAGCTCACGCGCTTGCTGTTCGCGGAGATCATGGCCCATTTTGCCGAGGGGCTGTTCCACCCGCTGCCCTATCACACCTTCGAGGCCGAGGATGTGGTCGATGCCTTCCGCTACATGCAGCAGGCCAGGCAGATCGGCAAGATCGTCGTCACCTACCACCACGGCATTCACCGTCCGTACCACCCGGAAAAGCACGAACGCCGGCCACTCCGACTCTCTGTCGACGCCTCGTATCTGGTCACCGGTGGGCTCGGCGGCTTCGGACTGCGCACCGCCGAGTGGCTGGCCAGCAAGGGTGCCCGCCAATTGATCCTGATCAGCCGCAGCGGTCCGCAGTCGACGGTCGCCCGCGAGGCGATCGATCGACTCGGGAAGCAGGGAGTGAAAGTGCATGCCGCTGCCTGCGACGTAAGCGACCGCCAGGCGCTCGCCGCCCTGCTGGCAGAGACAGCGACGAATTTGCCACCACTGAAAGGGATCGTGCATGCGGCAGCGGTCATCGATGATCGCCTCGTGCGCAACGTCGACGCCGATCAGATCCGCCGCGTGCTTGCCCCCAAGGTCCTCGGAGCGTATCACCTGCACGATCTGACGCGCGATCGGGAACTCGATTTGTTCGTTGTTTTTTCGTCGGCAACGACACCGTTCGGCAACCCGGGACAGGCCAGCTACGTCGCAGCCAACGCCTGCCTGGAATCGCTGGCCGCGTATCGACGGGCCAGCGGACTGTGCGCGACCAGTGTCGGCTGGGGACCGATCGAGGATGTCGGCTTTCTTGCACGCAACGAAAAGATCCGCGATGCCCTGCAGGACCGCATGGGAGGAGCGGCGCTGCACTCGGAGATGGCACTCGATGTCCTCGAACTCCTGCTGCTCAGCGACCGTTCCGGCCTCGCCGTACTCGAACTCGACTGGCAGGCGCTGCGGCGCTTCCTGCCGACAGCCAGTGCCCCCAAGTTCCGCGAACTGGCGTGGCAGGCGAACGGCGGCAGCGCTCGCGAGGACCATGCGGAAGACGTCCAGCGGCTGCTCGCCGAACTTCCGGACGAGCAGTTGCTGGTCACCTTTGTCGACCTGGTCAGGAAGGAAATCGGCGAGATCCTGCGCGTCTCGCCGGACAAGATCGACCCCAACCGTTCGCTGTACGACATGGGTCTGGATTCGCTGATGGGCGTCGAGCTGGTCCTCGCCCTGGAAGCACGCTTCGGTGTCCGACTACCGGTGATGGCCATCAGTCAGAATCCATCGATCATGAAGCTTGCGGCGCACGTCATCCGCCTCCTACGCGGCAGCAGCGACCATCCTGCCAGCGACGATGCCGAAGGGCTGCTGGCGAAAACTGCCGAGGTCGCCAGACAGCAGGGGGTCGAAGCCTCCCCGGAAACGATCGCCGACGTGGCCCGGGACCTTCGGGCTGGAACACCCGTCCAACCGGAAATCTAATGACATGGCACGCAAGGGCTTACCCGGACTCAGCGCACAGATCAAGGACAAGCTGATCCAGCAGGCGCTCGAGCGACGGCTCCGGCAAGTCGAACAGGCGGGGCGTATCGAGCCACCGGCGCGGACCCCGGAGGCGGCTTCCGGCATCCCGGAGCAGCACTGCCGCTTCGACCTGCATCCGGGCTACCAGCAGATCCGCATCATTCGCGAAGGCGCGACACGGCTTGGAATTGGCAGCCCTTTCTTCATGCTGCACGAAGGGATCGCCGGCGCGACGACGCGAATCGCCGGCCGCGAATTCGTCAATTTCGCGAGCTACAACTATCTCGGGCTTTCGGGCCACCCCGACATCGCAACTGCCGCCAAGCGGGCCATCGACGACTACGGCACTTCGGTATCCGCCAGCCGACTCGTCTCGGGAGAGCGACCGGTACATCGCGAACTCGAACAGGAGATCGCGCGTATCTACGGCGTCGAGGACGCGATCACCTTCGTCAGCGGCCATGCCACCAACGTCACGACGATCGGCCATCTGTTCGGTCCGCAGGATCTGATTCTGCACGACGAACTGATCCACAACAGCGTCGTCCAGGGAATCACTCTCTCGGGCGCGCGCCGCCTTCCCTTCCCGCACAACGACTGGGCTGCACTCGAAAGCGTTCTCGGTCAGCAACGCCGGCACTTTCAGAGAGTGCTGATCGTGCTCGAGGGAATTTACGGAATGGATGGCGATTACCCGGAGCTGCCGCGCTTCGTCGAGCTCAAGAACCGTTTTCGTGCGTTCCTGATGGTGGACGAAGCGCATTCCTTCGGCGTCATGGGTCGAACCGGCCTCGGCATCCGGGAGCACTTTGCGCTGCGCGGCAACGACGTGGACATCTGGATGGGCACCCTGAGCAAGTCCCTGGCCAGTTGCGGCGGCTACGTCGCCGGCGAAGCGGCGCTCGTCGAACATCTCAAGTTTCTCGCACCCGGTTTCCTCTATAGCGTCGGCATGCCGCCGGCAAATGCGGCGGCGGCGCTCGCCGCCTTGCAATGTTTGCAGCGCGAGCCCGAGCGCGTCGCCACCTTGCAGGAAAGGGGACGGCTGTTCCTGCGGGAAGCGCTGGCCGCCGGCGTGGACACCGGCACCAGTGCCGGTTTTGCCGTCATCCCCGCGATTACCGGCAGTTCGATCAAAGCCGCACGGTTGGCGACCGCCCTGTTCGAGCGCGGTATCAACGTGCAGCCGATCCTGTACCCGGCTGTCCCGGAAAAGTCGGCGCGCCTGCGTTTCTTCGTCTCCTGCCAGCACAGCGAGGAGCAGATTCGGGGGACGGTTGCCATCCTCGCCGAAGAACTGGCGCAAAGCTGAGGTCAGTGGCGCCGCGGGGCGCGATCTTGCGCCTCCTCGCCGGGTGCCACGAGCAGACCCATTTCCTGCAGCAGCAGGCAGCCGAGATTCTCGACGGCCAGATCGTGGCGAATTCCCTGATCTGTCTGGCGACCCTTCTGCCAGAAGAAGTAATCGGTGTTCTCGCCCGGTGGTCCGACCCGTCGATAGACCTCGGGCATGATCGGCACGTGATCGCCGAACCAGCACAGGCTGCCGTTGCCGGGCAGGTTCTCCAGTTCGGCCCGCAGCATCCCTGCCATCCGGTCGGCATGGCACAAATGGCGCAGGTAAACCGCCAGATCGTCGCAGCCGGAAGGCGGCGGCAGGGTATAGAATCGTTCCGCTTCGCCGGGCAGCACCTTCTCCAGATGCAGAGGCCCGTGGTTTTCCATGGTGATCACGAAGACGAACAAGCGCTGCCCGCCCGCCGTGCGCAACAGCGAACAGACCTTCTCGGCGACCGCCAGGTCACCAATATAGGGCCCGCTCCTGGCGGCGCCGGCGAAGCCGCGGATGTCGATGAACTCATCGAAGCCGAGCAGCGGGAAAACCTTGTCGCGGGCATAGAAACCGGCATGGTAGGGGTGTACGCAGACGGTGCGGTAACCGCAGCTTTTCAGGAAGCCAACCAGCGTCGTCATCGGCCGTCGCGCCAGCCGCCGATACGGATTGAAACGATGCACTCCCAGCGACTCGCTGGAGAGGCCCGAGAAAAAGGCAAACTCGGTGCGCACGGTATTCGCACCCCAGGCGGCAACTTCCAGTTGCCCATGCGCAATGGATCCGGCCCGCAGTGCATCGAACTCGCTGAGGACTTCACGACGCACGCCGGAAAACAGCCGTCGCACGTCGAAAAAGGACTCGCTCTGTACGACCACCAGATGGTCCGCATTTGCGGCGCCTGGTGGGCTGGCAGCAAGGAGCGCATAGGGTTGGGAGACCGGCGCAGCGAGCAGTTCGTCCTCGCCATAGCGCCACATGGCAGCCATCAGACCCAGACGCTGCAGGTCGGCAGTCGCCTCGTAACTGACCGGCACGGCTTTCCTGCGACCGATCCAGAGCAAGGCCAGACCGGACAGCGCGAGGATCGCCGACCCACCCAGGAAATCCCGCACCGCCAGCGACGCGGTCAAGGGCTGCTCGATGACCAGTCCGGCGCCCAGCGCGCCGGCCACCGCCAGCAGCGCCAACACCGCCCGCCCGATACCCAGGAACGGCAGGTACAGACGCGGGTGGCGCAGGGCGTCCCGGAAGTATTCGAAGTCCTGGAAGAGGAACGGCTCGCGCAAGGAATCATATTTCGCGTTGCTGACCAGGATCAGGAAGAGCAATCCGGCGAGCAAGAGCGCAGCGGAAAAAACCGGCCGTTGCAGGACCAGCAGCAAGCAGGCCATCAGCCAGAGCCAGAGTCCGAGATGAATGGCCAGAGTCGCGGCCGGTCGCCGCCAGACCGGCAGCGGCGGCGGAACGAGAAAACGCTCGACGAGCAGCGACAGACCGGCACCGCTCATCACCGCCGGCGCCACGGCAAACCAGAACGAATCAGCCACCGTACTTGAGCCAGCGCAGGATTCTTTGGGACACGGCTGCCGGCAGTACGGCCAGAAGCCAGGTACCCAGATTGAGCGGAAAGGGAAAGCTGATGCGCGCCCGGTCGTCGTGCAATCCACGCCGGATGTGCCGCGCGGCGTGCTCGGCCGACCACAGGAAAGGCTTCGGACCGGGCATTTCGCGGCACATCCGCGATTCCACGTAACCCGGCATGACCACACTCACGCGCACCCCCTGCGCTGCCAGCCAGCCGCGGATCGCCTCGCCGTAGGCCTTCAGTGCGGCCTTGCTGGCACAGTAGCTGGGCGTCACCGGCAAGCCGTGATACGCCGCCAGCGAACTGAGCAGCGCGATCTGTCCGCTGCCGCGCGCGCGCATCGCCGGCAACACCGCATCGACTGTGGCAAGCGCGGCGAGCAGGTTGACCTCGAACAAGGCCTGCACGTCTTGCCAGCGCTCACCAGCGCCTTGCGGACCGATATTCGTGTTCACACCGGCATTGACGATCACCAGGTCCAATGACTCCTGCGCGCACAGCGTTGCCAGCCACGCCCGCAGCGCCGCCGTGTCACGCACATCGAGCACCTGCGTGAGCACGCGAGCACCGCGCGCTGCGCAGAGCGCCGCCACTTCGCGCAGGCGAACGGCATTGCGCCCGTGCAGGATCAGCGTCCTGCCCGGCTCGGCGTAGACCATCGCCAGGGCGCCGCCGATGCCGCCGGTGGCGCCGGTGATCAGGACGCAGGCGGGCGGCACGGCCTTGCTCACCGCCACTCCTCGATCCGTGCGCGCTCGCTTTCCGGCTGACGCAGCCGCCCCCGGCTCGCAGGCCAGCACGCGAGCACGGCAACTTGCACCATGGGCTTCGCCACGCAAGCTTCGGCGAGGGTCATTTCCGGGAAATCTAGGTCTTGAGCCGATAGCCGGTGCGGAAGATCCACGCCACGATCATCAGGAACAAGGCAAGAAACAGGACGGTCATGCCGAGACTGACGCCGACATGCACGTCGGCAAGGTCGTAGAAGCTCCAGCGGAAACCGCTGACCAGATAGACGACGGGGTTGAACAGGGTGATCGTCCGCCAGACCGGCGGCAACATGCTGATCGAGTAAAAGCTGCCGCCCAGGAAAGTCAGGGGAGTGATGATCAGCAGCGGCACGAGCTGCAGCTTCTCGAAGTTGTCGGCCCAGATGCCGATGATGAAACCGAAAAGGCTGAAGGTCACCGCCGTCAGCACGAGGAAGAGGATCATCCAGAAGGGGTGCGCGACGCGGATCGGCACGAACAGGCCAGCGGTCGCCAGAATGATCAGCCCGAGGAGGATCGACTTGGTCGCCGCCGCCCCGACGTAACTGGCGGCAATCTCGAGATACGATACCGGCGCCGACAGGAGCTCGTAAATGGTCCCCGTGAATTTGGGAAAGTAGATGCCAAAGGAAGCATTGGCAACGCTCTGCGTCAGCAAGGACAGCATGATCAGCCCGGGCACGATGAAGGCACCATAACTGACCCCGTCGACCTCGGCAATGCGCGAGCCGATGGCAGCGCCGAAAACGACGAAATACAGCGAAGTCGAGATCACCGGCGAGACGATGCTTTGCAACAGCGTGCGTCGGGTGCGTGCCATCTCGAAGCGGTAGATGGCACGGATGGCAAACAGATTCATTTGGCGTCCTTGAGCAGAGTGACGAAAATATCCTCCAGCGAGCTTTGCGTCGTATGCAGGTCCTTGAACGCGATCTCCGCGTCGTTGAGGTCCCTGAGCAAGGCGATGATCCCGGTGCGTTCGGCCTGTTTGTCGTAGGTATAGGTCAGCTCGCTGCCGTCGCTCGACAGATCGAGCCGGTAGGCATCGAGTCCGGGCGGAATCCGCTCCAGCGGCGACTGCAGTTGCAGGGTCATCTGTTTCTTCCCGAGTTTGCGCATCAACTCGCTCTTTTCCTCGACGAGAACGATCTCGCCCCTGCTGATCACGCCGATCCGGTCAGCCATTTCTTCGGCTTCGTCGATGTAGTGGGTGGTGAGGATGATGGTCACCCCGGCCGCCTGCAGCGAGCGCACGAGTTGCCACATGTCGCGCCGCAGGTTGACGTCGACTCCCGCCGTCGGCTCGTCGAGAAAGAGGATCTGCGGCTCGTGCGAGAGCGCCTTGGCGATCAGCAGCCGGCGCTTCATGCCGCCCGACAGGGTGAGGATCCTGCTGTCCTTCTTGTCCCACAACGAGAGATCGCGCAGGACTTTTTCGAGGTACGCGGGATCCGCCCGCCTGCCGAAGAGCCCACGGCTGAAGGACACCGTCGCCCAGACCGACTCGAAGGCGTCGGTGGTGAGTTCCTGCGGCACGAGGCCGATTTTCGAGCGGGCGGCACGGTAGTCGCGGACAATGTCGTGACCATCGACCAGAACCTCGCCCTCGCTCGCGTTGACGATCCCGCAGATGATGCTGATCAGCGTCGTCTTGCCGGCACCGTTGGGGCCCAGCAAGGCGAAGATTTCGCCCCTGCGAATGTCCAGGTGGACGCTCTTGAGCGCCTGGAAGCCGGAGGCGTAGGTCTTGGAGAGGCCGGATACGGAGATGATGTTCTGCATGAGCGCGACCTTACCAGATAGCGACGATTCGTTGGTCATTCGACGCAAGCAGCTTGCCTCATCAAGATGCGAACGCCGACCACTCGCGCCACCTCGGCGAAGCGGGCGAAAGGGGGGGTCGAGCAGGCCCTCGACGATTTGCCTGCCATCGTCGATGCCCCAGCGAGTGACGGAGGCCGCGATGGAAGCGCTGCCCAGGCTCACCCCGAAGCAGGCGCTGCCACTGCGGGGGCGAACGAAAGCGCGGACCGACCACTGGCCAAAGCTGGTCGCAACAACGCAGTTGCGGGTGGTTCGGGGCAGGGAAAGCCATCACTGGAAGCGCCAGTCGCGAAGAGCACTTTGATTCGCGTCTGCACGATGTCGGCGTGCTCTGCTTCCTGGTCGCCACCTACGGAAATCCGCGCAGGCGCTCGTTCAGCCAGCCGAATCCGACGCGTTCCTGCTCCAGGCGCAGCCTGGACTGCAGCCGATCGAAGCGGAGTTCGTCGTAGACTGCCTCCTCCTGCGTCGTCAGTCGGAGCAGGTCCTGCCGCGCAGGCTCGGGCTCCTCGCCCCAGTGCAGGCGATGTGCGAGCAGCGTGTCCCGATCCATCAGGAACGACGCCACCTGCGGAAAATGGCCGCGCAACTGATCGAGGATGGCGAAACCGTGCGTGTCGATGTCGCCCCAGTAATGCAGACGACAGGGATGCAGCCAGGCAGCGCGCGCCAGCGCCTCCCAGCCGTAGCCGGCGCCGAATACCACGATGGCGCCGGCCAGCGGCGGGAAAGCCAGGAAATTGGTTTCGTTCTCGGTGATGAACACGCGCTCGACAGGCAGCGCCAGGTCGGCAAAGCTGCCCGCGTCCAGGGTGATGTCCGGCAGCCCCGTGCAGCCAGGCAGGCCCGGCAGCGCCGGGTCGAGCAGACGAAAGCGAATGCGGACGGGCTTGTCGAGAAAGCCGAAGCGACGGGCGAACTGGGTAATCCCGGTCGCCCCGCTATCGATGGTCGCAGGCGGCAAAGCCAAGTCCAGCAGTTCGCCGAGCACGCCCCGATGGGTTTCGATGAACTTGCTGTCGACTCCCGGCGCATCCACCTGGCGCATGTACACTCCCGGGCGAGGATGGGCTTGCAGCCATGCGACCACGGCCAGGAGGCGCTGCCAGCGGTCGGCCAGATCCAACGCCTGGCGCGGACGCCTGGACAGCCACGACAGCAGCGCCGGCTGCGCGGCGGCCGTCTGCTGCCACAGCGCATCGAATCGTCGGGCCTCGCGTGCCATGCCGATGACGGCCAAGGCGTCGTGAGCCGAGTCGACCCAAACCGCTGCCGGCAGCCGCTGCATTCCCTGCACCCGATGATTCCAATCGCGCCATTCGATCCGTACGTGCGGGGTGTCAGCAAGCGCGCGGACCCAGTCACGCACCGCCTCGAAGCGGTCGGACAGATCGGCGGCGCCCGGTGTCTTCAGGGACAGGCGCAGGGGCCAGGACACGGCGTCCGAAGCCACAGCGCGCAGCAGGTCGCCACGATCCCACAGTCGCTGCACCTGGGCGCGCAGATCTGCCGACGTCGTCCAGCTCATGATGCCGCGCCGCTGCCCACAACCTTCTGCGCCCGGTACTCCTCGATCGACAGGCAGCGCAGCCGCGAGTCCTTCCCGCCCTCGTTGTGCACGAAGCCCACGCTGGCAACGAAGGGCTCGATGATGTGGATCTTCTGCAGCGGCGTCACGATCAACAACTGCAGATTGAGCTGCTGGAACAAGCGCAGCCCGTAGTGCGCCGACTCGTCCGACCCACGCCCGAAGGCCTCGTCGATGACGACGAAGCGGAACGACCGCGAACGCACGGCGCCCCACTCCAGCCCGAACTGGTAGGCCAGGCTCGCGGCCAACACGGTGTACGCCAGCTTTTCCTTCTGGCCGCCGGACTTGCCGCCGGAATCCGAGTAATGCTCGTGCTCGGCACCGTCGGCGCGCCAGCGTTCGCTGGCCGAAAAAAGGAACCAGTTGCGCACGTCGGTAACCTTGGCGGTCCACCGGCGGTCGGCATCCGACAGCCCTTCCCTGCCCCGGAAGCGGTCGATGATGGCCTTGACCAGCAGGAACTTGGCTTCCGAATACTGCTCATCGGCCGACCCCGTCGCGCCCTCGGTACACGCCCGCAGATCCTGCTGAAAGTCGCGGATCTCGGCATCCGGGCTGGGCTGGGCCACCAGCCTGATGTATCGGCCCGGGTTGTAGTCGATGGCCTGCAGCGATTGGTTGATGAGGTCGCCGCGCTCCCTGATCGTCGCCCGCTCACGCGCGAGCTGGGCGTTGAAGTTGGCGATCTCGTTGATCGTGTTGACGTTCAGCAACTCCTTGAAACGCGCCTCGAAACGCGGCAGGTCATCGCTTTTCACAGCGCCGAGCATCCGCTCGTACTCCGGCAGCGCCGCAAGGCTGACATCCATCTCGACGGTCTCGGCCTTGAACTCCTCCTTGAAGCCGCGCATGGCATTGACGATGCGCTCGGTGAGGCGAGCGCGGCACTTGTCCTCGGCGTAGATGCGCTCCTGCAGCCACTTGCGCACTTCCTGTTCGCGGTTGTCACAGGATTCGACCGATAGGTGATGCTCGCCCAAGGCTGCCGCGCGCCAGGCTTCCAGGCGCTCGATCTGGGCATCGTCGAGCGGCGTGGCGTCACACACCGCGCTCGCCTGGTTCCGAAGTTCCTGGGCTGCCGCCCGTTTGGCTCGTAGCTCGCCACGCCTGCCCAGCGCCTCGGCGCGCCGGCCTTCGCTCGCGCGCAGCCGCTCCTGCACCGCCTGCAGCTGGCGGCCCAGCACTTGCAGGATGTCCGATGCCGCTTCCAGCCGCGCGCGTTCCTCGCCGATGGCGGCGATCTGGCGGACCAGGCTCATCCAGTCGATCTCCGCAAAGCGCGTGAACTCCTCCAGCCGCGCGAGTGTCTCCAGGCGGCCCCGCAGCTCCCGGCGCGCCTGCTGGATCTCGCCGATGCGCTGCCCCAGCGTGGCAAGCTTTTCCTCCAGCCGCTGTCGCTGATCGCGCAAGGCCCGCAGCTTGTCGGCATTGCTCCAGCCGAGCACGTAGCGGCTGCGGTCGTCGATGCGGCTGCGGTCGTCCTTCTCGTGGCGCCCGCTCGGGTCCTTGATCTGGCCGGCGCGTGTCACGGCGCGAGCCTCGCGGCGGAACTGCTCGCCGGTGTCACAGCAGGCGACGTCGAAGCGCTGGCGAAGCTCCTGCTCCAGCCACTCGTAGTGCGGCGAATCCGGCTTGACGACCAGCTTTCGCACGAGCGATTGCGGATGCAGACCGGCACCCTGCACCGCCTTTCGCGGCCGCACGTGGAAGTACACCAGTCGTGCCCCCAGATGCTGGCGGTCCACCCAGTCGGCGACGACCTTGTAGTGCTCGTCGGGTACCAGCAACGCGAGGCCAAAGCCGCGCAGCAGCCGCTCGGCGGCACCTTCCCACTCGCGCTCGTCGTCGCGGACCTGGATGAGCTCACCCGCGAAGGGCAGCTCGTCCTCGCCAATGCCCAGCGCCGTTCGCAGCCCGTCGCGGATGCGCACCTGCGCGGCGTCGATATTGCTCCGGCGTCGTTGCAGGCTGTCGATCTCCTCCGACAAGGCCGCGTGCTGTTCACGCCCCTTGCGGAAAGCGAAGTCCTCCTCGCGCTCGCGGTTGTCCAGATCGGCGATGCGCTCACGCAAGCCTTCGGCCCGCTTGCCGACGCTCTGCTGCTGGGCGAGAAAGTCTGCCTCATCGGCCGGCGCCGCCTCGTCGATGCGGCCGAGCAACTGCAGGTAGCGGTCCGACTTCTTCTGGCGTTGCGCCTTTTCCTGCTCCATGGCGTGCATTTCGGCGGTCAGCTCCTCCAGACGGTTGCCGCCGTTGTCACGCAAGGCGCGCTCCAGACGGGTGACTTCGATGCGCTCGGCCTCGTGCTGCGCGTCCAGGCGTTCGATCTGCGCGTCGAGTCGGGCGGCATCCTCCGCCAGCAAGGCAAGGCGGCGGTCCAGCAGCTCGCCCTTGAAGCGCGCGAAGTACGGCCGCAACACGTCGCGCCCTTCGCGCCAGCGCTGGATTTCGGCCACCAGCTCCTGATGGCGTTGACCGTCCTCGACCAGTGGCGTCAGCAGGTCCACCTGCCGCTTGGCCTTGAGCACGGCCTGATGCGCACGGTCGAGGTCGTCGAAATGACGGATCAGGGCCTCGATGCGACTGGCGACATCGAATGGCTCCAGCATGTGGTTGCGCACGAAGTCGGTGAGGTTGCCCACGGACTTCATCGATACCGTCTGGTGGAACAACTCCAGGGCCTGCTCGTGTTCGATGCCGAAACGCCGACGAAACCAGGCCCCATAGGGCGGGAAGCTGTCGAACAGCTCGCCGCCCGAGCTGCGCAGCTTCCTGCGCAGGGCGGTGATGTCACTGCCAAAGCCGCGGAAATCCTCGGCGATCGAGAGTGGCCGCTCGGCCGCCACGAACAGGCGTGCCGGCTGTCCCTGCGGGTCCTTCAACCAGAACACCTGGGCCAGCGTCACGGCCTGGTCATAGCCCTCGTTGCGGAAGACGCCGAGAATGACCGAGTAGCTCGACGCATCGCGCAGCGGCACCGGACGCGCGCTGCCCGTGATCTCGTTGCGCTCGCTCTTGTAATGGCCGAGCACGTAGGAACGCAAGGATCGCTCGCGGGCATCCGCCCCGGCCGCCTTGTTGTAGGCTACACGATGCGCCGGCACCAGCAGGGTGGTGATCGCGTCGACCAGGGTGGACTTGCCTGAGCCGATGTCGCCCGTGAGCAGGCCATTGCGGCCGTCGAGCCGGTAGCACCAGACGCGCCTGTCGAAGGTACCCCAGTTCAGCACCTCCAGGCGCTGCAGCCGGAAGCCCACACGGCTGTCGTCGGCGACAAAATCCAGGGCGAGCGTCTGCGCCTCAGGCATCGGCCGCCTCCCGTGCCGCCCCGCGTTCCGCGCTCGTGCCCGAAAGCGCCGTGCGGTAGACCTCCAGCCGCGCGTCGAACTCTGCCAGCCACTGCGCGTCGACGAAGGATTTCAGGATGCGCCGAACCTCGTAGTGGCCCCGCTCCTGTGCGCTGGTGACGGTGGGCCTGAGCCGGCGCAGGAAGCCCAGATCGACCACCTTGCCGATCGTCGCGTCCACCTGGTCGATCAGCCGCGCCTCGTTCGTGCCATCGGGCAGGAATACCCGCATCAGCTCGGCGATCTCGTCGCGCGAGAGCACCAGCCGGGTGTCGCCGCCGCCAGCGTCGAACTCGGCCATGCGCTTGCGCAGCAACGCCAGCATCAAGCTCACCGGATAGGACAGCGGCCGACGCGCGATGAGCCGGGGCAGGCGCGGCGCACCCTCGCACTCATCGGGGTCCGGCCGGCTTTTCAGGAAGGCGTGGCGCTCGGCCTCATCGAGCACCAGGTCGAGCAGCAACACCGCCGCCTGTTCGCGCACGCGCGCCTGCAGGCGCAAGAGGCTCGCCCAAAGCCGCTCATCGTCCTCGCGATAGAGCACGCCCTTGAGCAGATGCACCATCAGTTGCGACAGCTCGGGCAGCGCGCCGGGCGGGGCCGTTTCCGGATCGTTCTCGCTTCGCCGAAATTCGCCGCGCTCGTTTTCGTGCCGAGTCTCGTCCATGTTCCTCTCTCCCTGGCCGACCAGGACTTCAGCGCGTGAAGATGACGCGGGGCAGGCGCGCCTCGCGCGTCACGGCTTCACCCGCGGCGTTGCGTGCCGGCCAGCGGATCGGTTCCTCCACGGCTTCGTCGACGACCGCGCACACGCAATCCCGCGCGTCGCTGCCCTCCCCGCCATGGGCCAGCTCCAGATAGGCGACCAGTTCGGCCAGACCCTGGCGCAGAGGCTCGGCATCGAGCAGTTCACGCAGCGTGATCTGCGGCTGGCGACGCAGTGCACGCTGGACCAGCGAACGCAGACGGCCCTTGTCCACGACGATCTGGTCGAACAGACGCGCGGTATCGATGTCGTCGTCGCCAACCGCCAGGGCCAGTTCGGTGAGCAGCGGTTTCACGCTCGGAGTGAACAGGGGTCGCTCCAGAGGCAGTTCCACATCCGCGCCCATCGCGTCGATGTGCATTAAGGCGCCGCTGGGCGCCGCCTCGCGCAGCAGCAGTGCCTTGCTCTCGATAGCGTGCAGCAGGTCCAGGATGCGCCGGTTCTCGAGAAAGGCGCGGTCGTCCAGGAAGCGGCGCAACTGCTGGGATAGCTGCGCCACGGTGCGCTGGGTGTGCTCGCCCGCCTCCAGCCAGTCGTGGTGGACGCGGCGGGTGCGCGGCTCGGGCGAAAGCTGAGCGACGGCGGGCAGCGCCAGCACCTGGTCCAGCCGCTCCGACAACTCTTCCTGCCGGCGACTGGACATGAGGAAGTCCCAGAAGGCGCGGAAGCTGCGGCCCTGGTCGGAGTCGCCGATGGCGTCGCGCTCGCCCATGATCTCGTCGAGCAGCGCGCCCTTGGCGCCTTCCCACAGCGCGATCTTCTCGCGCACCTTGCGGTCGAGCTGGCGGAAGTTGTGCTCCACTTCGCGAAAGTCGGCCAGCAGCTCGCGTGCCAGTTGCTGGAACTGCTGGAAGCGATCCTTGACCGCCGTGTCGTCGAGCAGCGGCACGTCGCCCGCCAGGATACGGGCGATCTCGGCATCGAGCTCGTCGCGCTTCCTGCAGAGGTCGTCCACGCGCTTGATCGGGTCGGCCTCGGTGCCGGCGCTGATCTGTTCCAGCAGCGCAAACAGCGTGAGCAGGCGCGACTCGGTGCCCACGAACGGCCGCTCAGTCAGCGACTGCAGCCAGGCGATGGCCTTCTCGGTGGCCGCGGTCAGGTCGAACTGCGCCTCGTCCGTACCCGGCTTGTAGAACTTGCGCAGCCAGCCTCTGTCGGGCGCCGCCCAGTCGTTCAGGTATTCGACGGCGCGCTTGGGATACGCGTCCATCCCAACCTGTTCGCGCAGCGCGAACAGCTCGTCCTCGAGTGCCTCCGCGAGATCGGCCTCGCTCATCACGCGTACGTTCGGCAGCACGAAAACGCGGTGCAGAAAGCTCGCCACCAGCGGCGCGTGCGGAGACGCCAGGAGCCGCCAGGCGGGGTGGCGGTCGCGCAGGGTGGCGAGGGTGGAGTGGTCCAATGCGGTGAACTCGCAGAGTCAGTACTTTCCACCCGATAGTGGGGGCAATTTCTCCTCGATCCACTCCCACCGCCGGTCGCTGACCATCACGAAACGGCAGCGCCCCGCGGACAGGTTCGCCCACAGGCCGCCGATCATCCGGTCATCGTCTGCGCCAGCCCAGCGATCCGCGCCCTTGTATTCGACGGCCAGGATCGGGCCGGGCTGGTCCGCGCTGCCGGGCAGTTGGCAGAGGAAGTCCGGGTAGAACCGACCGTCCGCTTTCTGCAGGAAGAACGAACAGCCTTCGCGGCGAACCAGGTTGCGTACCCAGAACCGGACGCGCCCGCGCTGCGCCTGAATGTCCAGCCAGCAGGCGCACTCGAACTCCTCCTTGCTGTCGAAATCGCCGATGCGCCCGTAGAAGTGCCGGCAAAAGTCGAAGTGCCCGAAACGTCCGTCGTAGTCACGGCTGGGCGCGTAGGCCTGCGCATGGAATTCGAACGGGTGCTGATCCGTCACCGCAACACGCGATGCGGCATCGTCGCCGAACGCCTGCTGGTACGCCTTGCCGACCGCCTGCCGGCGCAGAGCGCGAATGCGCGCTTCCAGCAGATTGCGCAGCAGGAACTTCTGCAGATTGGCGCGGGCGAGCGTGCAGTCCTGCCGGCGCATCAGTTCGCTCAGCCACCTGGCGACGAAGGCTTGCTTGCTGGCGTGGGTCAGCGAGGGTTCCGGCAGGTTGCGACACAGCCATGTGGCCAGCCGCACCGCATCCCAGCGCTCGGGCTGGTAGATCAGCCCCAGATCGCGCTGCAGCTCGGGCAGGAAGCGCGCGATGACCTTGCCGTTCTCGCCATCGACATCGATCTCGCCGCCCTCGGACACTTTCAGGCCCGTACCCAGCACCATCAGCTCGTCGCCGGTCGGTGCCGCGTCGTAGCGCGACAGGTCCCACGCGTAGTCCAACAATTCCGGGTCGTCGAACAGTTGCAACTCCCCCTGCACGCGCAAGGCAAGTTGCGGCACGCGAAAGCGTTCGCCCAGTTCGGCCGGCGTCTGGAAGAACTCGATGGCCGTGCTGCGGCTGATCTCGGCGGCCTCGACGATGGCCGCCGCCGCCGAGTCGCTGCTGACGGTAGTCCGGAGCCGCTCGGCTTCCTCCTCGGTCAGCGGCGCGGTGATGGTCAGCGTATTGCGTTTGCCGTCCCAGCTCAGCTTGTCGCGCACCGGCTTCGGCACGCTCCTGAGGTCGGGCTTCTCGCTCAAGGTGATCGCCACCGGCCGCACGACGACGCGCCCGGCGTGACCCTCCAGATCCAGCCGCGCCTGCTCCGACCTGGCGGCGGTGACGAACTCCGCCACCTCGCGCCGTTCGAAACCGGCGCCCGCAACCAGGCGATCACGCAGCGCGCCCGCCGTATCGGCAAAGTTGCGCGACACCACGAAGGCATAGGACTGGTTCAAGGCCCTGGCCTGCCGATGCCTGGCATAGGGTTGCCGCAGCACGCGCCCGAGCAATTGCTCCACCGCCGTGGCCGATGACAGCGACGCCATGCTCACGAGGATGTAGGCAAAGGGGCAGTCCCAACCCTCGGCCAGCGCCTTCTGGGTGATGACGAACTTCACTGGGCAGGCCGGATCGGCGATGCCCTGCTTGTAGTCGGCGTCGACCTGCTCCAGCCCCTTTTCCTCGCCGGTGGCGACGACGATCTCACTGGCCGGGATGCCATGGTTGGTGATCAGTTCGTTGCGCACGCGCTCGAAATCCAGCGTCTCCACTCCGGGGCGGCGCGGCTCGGACTGAATCAACACGATCGGGCGCAGGTAAGGGCTGCCTGCACGGCATTCCTCATCGGCGAGTCTGTGCAGGGCGTCGCGGCGCCCAAGGGCATCGGCCAGGCATTGCTGCCAGTTCGGCTCGGTTTCCAGCACCACCGGCAGCTTGATCATTTCCTCCGCCTTCAACTCGGCGGCGGAGACGCTGTGCAGCACGTTGCTCGGCGTGCGCTCGAGGTCGGGCGTCGCGGTCAACTCCAGGACGCCACTCGGACGGAAGCGCGCCAGCATGTCGAAGGCCAGTTCGGTGCGGCTGTTGTGCGCCTCATCGACGACCACGAAGGGCCGGCGCAGACGCAACACGTTGGCCAGCGAGCACGGCGTCGTGCGTTCGCTGCCAAGGCCTTCGCTCAGCAGCGCCTCGCGCTGGATCGGCGACAGGTGCTCGAAATGATGCATCAGCGCGCCACTGCTCTGGTACACCTTGCGGGATTCCTCGTCCTCGACCTGAAACGCCTGCCGCGTGGCGACGATGATCGTGGTCGAGGTGTCGAGTGTGGCACGGGTCACGCTCCTGGCCTCGTCCAGATCCATCACCGTGATCGGCCCGGCCGCGCGCAGCGCGTTGTGGTACGGATGCCGGCGGTCGCGCAGGGTGCGCAAGGTCTGCTCGCGGATCGGCTTGCTCGGCACCAGCCAGAGGATCACGCTGTGCTCGCAGCGCAGCAGGTGCGTGTTGGCGAGCGCGACGCTCCTGGCGGCCAGCCAGGTCTTGCCGCCGCCGGTGGGAACGCGCAGGCAGAAGTACGGCATGTCGGCCGGGAAGCCCGACAGCGGGTGGTACGCGTTGCCACGCCCCCACAGGCGCTCGGTGGTTGCGGTGAAGGCGATCGACGGCGAAGGCAGCTCGTGGCAGGCCCTGAAATAGGCCTCGATGCTTTCGAGCACCTGCTGCTGGTAGGTCTTGGGCGAAAACCCCGTCATGCCTGCCCCTGCCAGTTTTCGATGGACAGGCCCGGGACGCGCGAAAACTCCGAGACATTGTGTGTCACCAAACGCAATCCCGAGGACCGGGCAATAGCCGCAATCTGCAGATCATAGGGACCGATGGGGCAGCCTTGGCGCGCCAACAGCGCGCGAATCTCGCCACAATGCTCCGCCGCGCGGTCATCGAAGGGCAGGCTCGTCACATGGGACGCCAACTCACGGATGCGTGCCTGGTTTTCGACCACACGTTGGCTATTGCAGGCGCCGAACCACAACTCCGCCCATACCGGCGCGCACAGGTACAGTGCCGCGATACCCACGCGACGCACGCCTCCCACGACCGCCGGGTTGTTTTTCAACAGGGCGATCCAGGCGTTGGTATCGAGCAAGAAGCCGCTCATCACAGCGTCCCGCGTGGCAGGTCACCGGCCAGTCCAGAATCGTCGATTTCGTCCGGGAAATCGTCGCCAATGCTGCCGGCAAAGCGCTCGATGAATGCCTCGGTGGTCAGCGCGTTGCTGTCGGCTGGCTGTATGTGATAGCGCATCTCGAGCCAGGCGATAAAATCGAGCGCTTCCCGCTGCAGGTCGGCAGGCAGCCCCCGCGCATGGGCATGTATGGTGTCAGGCAGATTCATTTCGAGACTCCTTGCTTGCTCCAGCTGGTTGACGGCATTGCTGCCTGCGCGTCCGTGTGCTGCAGGCGCAAAGCAAGTTCGCTTCCTGTACGCGCAGCAGTGGCGGTTCACGGTTCATCTCACACGTCCAGCGCATAAGGCGTCTGCTTGAAGGTGAGCCCCAAGCGTGCCGCGCGGCCGCCCATGCGGTTGGCGGCGGCGTAGATCACTTTCGGGCCGGCGAACTTCGGCAGCAGGTCGAACACCGGGCCGGTGAGCACGTTGCCGCCGGCGACCGAGCGGTCCTTGAGGATGCCATTGTAGAGCAGGTAGATTGCGCGGCCGTCGTGCACGCCGAGCAGCGGGGAATCGCTCTGACCCGCGTAGCCGGTGCCGGTCTCGGCGAACCAGACGAACTCGGCCAGTTGGGCGAACGTCACGTCGCGCCGGATCTGGCCTTCGGCGTCGAACAGCGGTTCAGCCGACAAGCGGCAGAACTGGAAGCCGCCGCCCAAGCCTTCAATGGCAGCGACTTTGTCGTTGCAGTAGCCAGCGATGACGCGTTGCATTCGCCCGGCAGTGACGGTTCTGGCAATCCCCGAGTCCATCTCTACCTGAATGAAGCGACGGGTTCCACCATCCTCGGTATTCTGTTTGAGCACCGCGTGCCCCGTGGTGCCGGAGCCCGCGAAGCTGTCGAGGACGATCGAGTCTCTGTCCGTGGCGATCTGCAAGATGCGCTGGATCAGTCGAGTGGGCTTCGGCGTAATGAAAACATCGGCCGAAGTATCGAAGTCGACCAGTTCGAGCAGTTCTTTCTTGCCCTCTTGCGTATGTCCGACTTCGCCGTAGAACCACATGGTCTGAGGGACGCGGCCGTCTTTGACTTCGTGCAGGAAACGCTTGATCTGTGGGATCGCGCCGCCGTCCTTGCCCCACCAGATCCGGCTGTCGCGATCCAGTTCCTCGAATTTTGCCTTTGAAACAGTCCAATATCTTCCTTTTGGCGGGGCGTCGATGACCCGTCCTGTGGGAGATGTGACGGAGTATGTTCCTTCCGAGTAGTAGTTACGGGCAGACAAATCACTCGTCTTCCAGATTCCGCGCGAGTCCTTGTCCGGATTCTTGTACGCGGCGTTCTGTTCTTCCGTGCGAGGCAGCAGGTTCGGCTTCCAGCTATCGGCTTTGGCCGCGTAGACGACGATGTAGTCGTGATCCTCTGAGAGATGACGTGCCGAGTTCTTGGGCGAATAGACCTTCTGCCAAAGCACAGTCGCCACAAAGTTCTTCGCCCCGAAGATCTCGTCCATCAACAGTCGAAGTGTCGCCACCTCGTTATCGTCGATCGACACGAAGATCGCCCCGTCCTCGCACAGAAACTGCCTCAGCAGCACCAGTCGCGGATACATCATGCACAGCCAGCGGTCGTGCCGATCCAGCGTTTCGCCTTCCCTGCCCACGACTTCGCCCAGCCATTTGCAAATCTCCGGACTGTTGACGTTGTCGTTGTAGACCCAGCCCTCGTTGCCCGTGTTGTACGGCGGGTCGATGTAGATGCACTTCACCTGACCGGCGTAGCGCGGCAGCAACGCCTTGAGTGCGTGCAGGTTGTCGCCCTGCACGATCAGGTTGCCGGACTCCGCCGCGCCGCAGGACAGCTCGGGCACCGGCTCCAGCAGGCGGAACGGCACTTCCCGGTGGTGCCTGACGACGGCTTCCTTGCCAATCCAGTTCAATGTGGGCATGGCGCCTCGTGACCTTCAGTCTTTCGCGGCGGTCGCGCCGCTCGCGTGATGGTGTTCGTGGATCGTTGCGTTGCCGGGTGTACCTGTCCGACGCCGCACCGTTTCAAACAGACAGATCGCTGCTGCGGCGGCGACGTTCAACGACTCGCTGCCTCCGGGCATCGGGATGCGCAGGTGCTGGCGAGTCGCCGCGAGCAACGACGGCCGCACGCCGCTGCCCTCGCTGCCGAAGACCCAGGCGACGGCTGCCCGGAGTTCGGCTTCGTAGAGACTGCGCGAGGCGGCGAGCGAGGTCGCCACCGCCTGCCCGCGATACGCGGCAAGAAAATCCGCCAGATCGGCGCTTTCGTGCAGGTCGATCTGGAAATGCGCGCCCATTGCCGCGCGCAGCACCTTCGGCGACCAGACCTGCGCGCAGTCGGCCGAGAGCAGAACCTGGCGAAAGCCGGCGGCGGCGGCGCTGCGCAGGATCGAGCCGACGTTGCCGGGGTCCTGCAGGCCGTCCAGGAGCACCGCATCGGCATCGTGATCGAGCATCCGCGCCGGTTGCGGAAGACGAACGACGGCCATGATGCCGCTCGGCGCATCGACCATCGCCAGACCGGCGAACAGCGGATCGGCAAGGACGGTGATGTTCGTCGCGGCGGCCGCGCCCTCCAGGTAACGGGCGATTTCCGGCCGCGTGGCGCCGCCCTCGCCGACCAGGACCTCGTCCGGTTCTCCGCAGCGCTGCCGATAGGTCTCGAGCAGGTGCATGCCATCGAGCAGGACGCGACCACTCCGGCGTCGTTCGCGGCCGCTCTCGGAGAGCCTTTTCAGCGCCTTGTAGTGCGGATTGTCGCGCGAGGCGATGCGCCTCATGCGCGACCAAGGCGGGCGACCGGAGCGAAGCTGCGGCGATGCTCCGGAGTCGCGCCGAATGCGCGCAATGCCGCCAGATGCTGCGCCGTCGGGTAACCCATGTGCCGATCGAAAGCGTATTGCGGATAGATCGCGTGCAGCTCGATCATTCCGGCATCGCGCACGGTCTTGGCGAGAATCGAGGCGGCGGCAATGGCGGCGATCCTGCCGTCGCCACCGATCACGGCTTCGACCGGGTACGGCAGCGTCGGAGAACGATTGCCGTCGATCAACACCCGCTCGGGCGGCAGACCATGCCGCTCGACGAGTCCGCTGACCGCGCGCTGCATCGCCAGCAGGCTGGCCTGCAGGATGTTGATCCGGTCGATTTCCTCGACGCTGGCCTGCGCCACGGCCCAGGCCAGCGCCGTGCCGCGGATCTCGGCGGCAAGCGCCTCGCGGCGCCTGGCGGAGAGCTTTTTCGAGTCGTCGAGACCGGCGATCGGACGCGCCGGGTCGAGAATCACGGCAGCGGCGACGACCGGTCCGGCGAGCGGTCCGCGGCCGGCTTCATCGACGCCGCAGAGCATGCCTTCAGGCGGTAGCATGCGCGGCAAGCGCCCGCGGCAGACTGCCGATGACCGCGACGGCGGCTTTCTCGGCCGCGTTCTGCCGCAACTGCAGGTGCAGCGCGCGAAATCCTGCCTGCAGTGCGGCGCGCACGCTCCGGTCGGCATACAGGTTGAGCAGCGCCTGCGCGATGTTCTCGGGAGTCGCGTCGTCCTGGATGAACTCGGGAACGACGAAGCGGCCGGCGAGCACGTTCGGCAGGCCGCAGTAGGGCAGATAGCCGCCGATCCACTGCATCAGCGTCCACGACAGCGGCGCCATCTTGTACACGATGACCATCGGGCGCTTCAGCAGCGCCGCCTCCAGTGTGGCGGTACCGCTTGCCACGAGCACCAGGTCGGCGGCCATCATCGCCTGATGGGCGTGCCCGAAAAGCAGGCGAATCGGCAGTTGCTGTGCCTGACAGCGCTGCAGCGCGCCGGCGAAGAGTTCGCGTGTTTCGCGCGTGGCGAGCGGGACGAGAAATACCGCAGCGGGAACCTGCTGGTGAATGAGGCGGGCGGTTTCGACGAAGGTATCGGCCATGTACTGCAGTTCGGATTGCCGGCTTCCCGGCAACAACGCGAAAACCTCGTCCTGCAGCGAAAGGCCGAGCAGTTCGCGCGCTTCCTTGCGGCCATCCTCCACGGGCAGCAGATCGGCCAGGGGATGACCGACGTAACTCACCGGAATGCCGTGCTTCTCATAGAGTGCCGGCTCGAAAGGGAAGAGTGCCAGCACCCGCGAAACGGCTGCGCCGATCTTGTGGATACGCCCGCCGCGCCATGCCCAGATCGACGGACTGACGTAATGAATGGTCGCGATGCCACGCCGCTTGAGTGCCTTTTCGAGGCCGAGGTTGAAGTCGGGCGCGTCGACGCCGATGAAGACGTCGGGCGGATCGGCCAGCAACCGGCGCCGCAGATCGCGTCGAATGCCGACGATTTCGCGATAGTGCCGGAGCACCTCGACGTAACCGCGGACGGCGAGCTTCTCCAGCGGGTGCCAGGCGTCGAAGCCAAGGCCGAGCATGCGCGGACCGCCGATACCGAAAAAAACGGCGTCTGGCAAACGCCGGCGCAGCGCCTCCATCAATTGACTGGCCAGCAGATCGCCCGATGCCTCGCCGGCCACCATGGCGATCCGCAACGCGGCGGCAGTCATCTGATGATGCCGCGCCTGGAGACCGCGAGAAAGTCGACCAGCGGCTGTACTTCGGGATGCGCGACGGCGTCTTCGATGAGCTTGGCCCGCGCCTCTTCGAGCATCAGGCCGGATTTGTACAGCGTGCGGTAAGCGCGTTTCAGCGCGAGCATCGCTTCCGGAGAAAAGCCACGACGTTTCAGACCCTCGACATTGATGCCGAAGGGACTGGCGGTGTTGCCGGCGGCCATCACGTACGGCGGAATGTCCTGTACGGCCACGGTTCCGGCGGCGGTCATGGTATGCGCGCCAACGCGGCAGAACTGGTGGATGCCGGTATAGCCGCCGAGAATCGCCCAGTCGCCGATGTGTACGTGACCAGCGAGTTGCGCATTGTTGGCGAACACCGTGCGATTGCCGACCTGGCAATCGTGCGCAATGTGCACGTAGGCCATGATCCAGTTGTCGTCGCCCATGCGCGTCACCCCTGCGTCCAGCGCGGTGCCCAGGTTGAAGGTGCAGAACTCGCGAATGGTGTTGCGGTCGCCGATCTCCAGCCGCGTCGGCTCGCCCCCGTGCTTCTTGTCCTGCGGCGGGCCGCCCAGCGAAGAGAACTGATAGATATGGTTGTCGCAACCGATGCGCGTCCGCCCCGAGATCACGACATGCGGGCCGATCACCGTGTTGTCGCCGATCTCGACTTGCTCGCCGATGATCGAAAAGGCGCCAACCGAAACATTGGCGCCCAGTTGGGCGCCGGCCTCGATGATGGCGCTGGGATGGATCATCGCCTGGCTCATCCCGGCGCTTTCACCAGATTGCTCTTGGCGCACATCAGTTCGGCATCGGCGACGACCTCGCCATCGACCCTCGCCTCGGCCTGGAATTTCCAGATGTTGCGAAACTGGCGCTGGATTTCGACATGCAGGTGCAACTGGTCGCCGGCCGCCACGGTCTTCTTGAAACGTGCCTTGTCGATCCCGACAAAGTAGAACAACGAAGTCATGTCGGGCTTCTCGCCCAGGGTCTTGAAAGACAGGATGCCGGCTGCCTGCGCCAGCGATTCGAGGATCAGCACGCCGGGCATCACCGGGTAATGCGGAAAGTGGCCGACGAAGAACGGCTCGTTGATCGTCACGTTCTTGTAGGCGTGGATCGATTTTCCCGGCTGGCAGTCGAGCACGCGATCGACCAGCAGAAAGGGATAGCGATGCGGCAACTGCCCGATGATCTCGTGAATGTCCATTGCGTTCAAGATTTTTTCCCCATCGTTTCGAGACTTTTCTCGAGTTCGGCAACACGCTCGGCAAGTTTCGCCAGGCGCCGGATCTGTGCCGCGTTATGCAACCACTCCTGGTGGGTCGCGATTGGAAAGAAGCCGGTGTAGGCTCCGGCCCGGCTGATGCTCTTGGCGACCAGGCTCCCGGCCGAAACATGTACGTCGTCGACGATCTCCAGATGACCGCTGATCATTCCCGCGCCGCCGATCGTGCAGCGGCGACCGATGCGGGCACTGCCGGCGATTCCCACACAGCCGGCCATTGCCGTGTTCTCGCCGACCTGGACGTTGTGCGCGACCTGAATCTGGTTGTCGAGCTTGACGCCGTCGCCGATCACCGTATCGTCGAGCGCTCCCCGGTCGATCGACGTGTTGGCACCGATCTCGACGTCGTCGCCGATCCGCACGCGACCGATCTGCGGGATCTTGATCCAGTGCGCGCCGTCCCTGGCAAACCCGAAGCCGTCCGCGCCGATGATCGCGCCGGCGTGAATGATCGCGCGCTTGCCGACGATACAGTTCGGGTAGACGACCACGTTGGCGTACAGGAGGGAATCGTCGCCAATCGAAACATGGTCACCGACCACGCATCCGGGATAGAGGATGACATTCTCGCCAATCGTCACGCCTTCGCCGACGACGGCGTTGGCGCCGACCCTGGCCGATGCCGGCAGCGGCGAGTTGACCACCGCACTGGGATGAACGCCACGCGGACCGTGCACTGCCGGGTTGAGCAGCGCCACCACCCGCGCATAGTAGGCATAGGGATTCGGATGGACGATGCGTGACAGCGCCGTGTCTTCGGCGAACTGGGGCGGGACGATTACCGCCGTCGCCCGCGTCCTCTGCAGTTGCTCGCGGTACTTCGGGCTGACGAGAAAGGCGATCTGCCCCTCCCCTGCCGAGAGCAGACTGCCGACCTGCGAGACCAGCAGCGATCCATCCCCGTGCAGTTCGCCACCCAGACGGGCGACGATCTCGTCCAGTCGCAGACCTCCCGACACAAGAACTCCCGCAATCCGGCCGCAGGCGCCGCTTATTTCACGCTCTGCGGATCGGACAGGGCCTTGATGACCTTGTCGGTGATGTCGAGTCGCGGGCTGACCCAGACGACATCCTGGACGATGAGATCGTATTTCTCGTTCTCGGCGAGCTGCTTGATTGCCTTGTTGGCCTTTTCGATGATCGCAGCATTTTCCTCGTTCTGGCGCAGGTTGAGGTCCTCGCGGAATTCGCGCTGCTTGCGCTGGAACTCGCGCGACAACTCGGCGAGATCCTTCTCCTTGGCGCGACGCTCCGATTCGGCCATAGTCAGCCCGCCTTTCTCGAGGGACTCCTGCAGGCCCTGCACCTGTTTGGCCAGACGCTGCAAATCCTGGTCGCGTTTGGAGAATTCCTGCTCGATCTTCTTCGCCGCCTTCACGGCCGCTGGCGCGTCACGAAAAAGGCGCTGCGTATTGACGTAACCCACCTTCAACTGATCCGCCGACGCGTAAGTCACCGGCAGCGAGGCCATCAACGCAACCAGCAGCCTGGCAATCGTCTTCTTCAAGCTAATTCTCCCATTTAAAAGTTTGTCCCCATCTGGAACTGGAACTTCTGCAGTTTAGCAGTACTTACCTGATTGATCGGCTGACCAAAGCTGAATTTCAACGGGCCAAGCGGCGAAACCCAGGTGCCGGTCAGACCGGCGGACATGGCCAAGCCTTCCTTGGCGTAGGTGTAGTTGCTGGTGAAGACGTTGCCGGCGTCGAAGAATGGGCCAAAGCGGAACGACTTGTCGAGTCCGGGAAACGGGAACAGCAACTCGGCGTTGATCACCGCCTTGCTCGTGCCACCCAGATAGGTATCCGGATACTGCGGATCCACGGGACCCAGGCTGGCCGTCTGGTAGCCCCGCACCGAACCGATACCGCCCGCGTAGAAGTTCTTGTAGAACGGCAGGGACTGACCGTTCAGGCCGTTGGCGTAGCCCAGCTCGCCCATGACCATCAGCACGATGTCCTTGGTAAGCGGGAAATACCTTTCGTTCTTGTAGGTCAATCGGTAGTACGACAGATCCGCACCAGGAATGGCCACCTCGATCCCGGCGCGCTGCATGCCGCCGCTCGTCGTGTAGATCGCGCTGTTCCTGGTGTCGCTCGTCCAGGAAAGGGTCGCCGGGACGGTTATGTTGCTGTCCCCGTGCTGCGCCACGAACTGGATGTACTGAATCGGCGTGGCGATCGTGATCGGGTTGATGTTGACCGTCGTCTGATCGATCGCCAGGCCGACGTTGATCGTCTGCTTCTCGCCGATCGGGTAACCGAATCGGACACCGCCGCCGATCGACTCGGACTGGAAAGCGTAGCCGAGCGAGGTCGGATTGAGCCGGCGGTCATACAGGTCGAAACCCTGGCTGATGCCGTCCACGGTGAAATACGGATTCGTGTAGTTGATGCCGAGCGTCCGGTTCAGCTTGCCGGTGTTCACCTGCAGGGCCAGAAACTTGCCGCTGCCGAAAATGTTGGACTGCGAGATCGAAGCCGAAAGGATCACCTTTTCCGCACTCGAATAGCCGGCACCCACCGATATGTTGCCGGTCGATTTTTCGGCGACATTCACATTGACGTCGACCAGATCGATCGTCCCCGGCACCGGCGGCGTTTCGACGGTCACTTCGCTGAAATAATTGGTCTTGTCGATCCGCTCGCGCGACGCCGCAACCCGGTCGGCGTCGTACCATGCGCCTTCCATCTGGCGCATTTCCTGACGAATCACCTCGTCACGCGTCTTGGTGTTGCCCGTGACATTGATCCGGCGTACGTAAGTCCGCTTTCCCGGATCGACGAAGATGGTGAAAGCCACCTGTCGCTTCTCCTTGTCGATCTCGGGAGCAGCATTGACATTGGCAAAGGCGTAGCCTTGTGCACCGAGTTTGTCGCTGATGGCCTTGGTACTCTCGTTCAATTTCTCGCGTGAGAATACGTCTCCCGGCTTGACCTTGACTGCCTGCTTGAGATCTTCCTCCGGCAGGGTGGTGAGGTCACCCGCCAGTTTCACCGACGAAACCACGTAGCGATCACCTTCATTGATGCTGATCGTGATGTAGATTTCCTTTTTGTCGGGAGTGATCGATACCTGCGTCGACTCAATGCTGAATTCCAGGAAACCCCGGTCGAGATAATAGGAACGCAGGGTTTCCAGGTCGGCAGAGAGCTTTTGTTTCGAATACTGGTCACTCTTCGTATACCAGCTCATCCAGGTGGGAGTCGTCTGCTGCAGCGCGGCGAGCAGATCCTTTTCGCGCAGCGCCTGCGCACCGACGATGTTGATCTGCTTGATTCTTGCCGCATCGCCTTCGTCGATGTTGAAATTGATCGCTACGCGGTTGCGATCGAGCGGCGTGATCGTCGTGGTGATCGTCGCCGCATACCTGCCACGCGACAGATACTGCCGCTTCAACTCCTGCTCTGCCTTTTCGAGAGTGGCTCGGTCGAAAGTGCGCGAGACCGCCACGCCGACTTCCTTCAGGCCCTTGATCAACTGGTCCTTCTCGAACTCGTGCAGGCCGACAAAATCGATCTGCGCGATCGCCGGGCGTTCCTCGAGCACGACGATAAGCACCTGGCCATCGATTTCAATCCGCACATCCTTGAAAAACCCGGTGGCAAACAGGGCCTTGATCGCTTGCGCTGCCTTCTCGTCGGTCATCGTCTCGCCCACCTTGAGCGGCAGGTAACTGAAAACCGTACCGGCTTCGACGCGTTGAATGCCTTCGAGCCGAATGTCCTTGATCGTAAACGGCTCTACCGCCGCTGCCCCCGAGACAAAAAGGGTGGCCACCAGACCTGCGAACAGGTTTTTCTTCATAAGCTCAGCCGGAGAACAATCGATTGATGTCGTTGTAGAAGGCGAACGCCATAAGCATGAGCAGCAGGGTCAGGCCGATCTGCTGGCCGATTTCCATGGTTCTCTCGGAAACCGGCCCACGCTTGATGATTTCGACAAGATAATACAACAAATGCCCCCCATCCAGAATCGGGATGGGCAGCAGGTTGAGGACCCCCAGGCTGATGCTCACCAGCGCCAGAAACTTGAGGTAATAGTCGATTCCGAGTCGCGCCGACTGGCCCGCGTAATCGGCAATGGTAACCGGCCCGCTGATGTTTCGCCACGACACTTCGCCAGTGATCATCCGGCCAATCATCAACAGAGTGAATTCCGACTTGTCCCAGGTTTCGGCGACGGCCTTGGTCAGCGCCTGCCAGACCCCGTAGCTGACGGTGATCATCAACGTGGCGCGCAAGTCGCCGCTGTCGCGGACCGCCGCACCGATGCGACCCACCTCCTGCCCGCGTTCGTCGACGCTGAGCGGCGTCACGGTCACGGCAAGCAAAGCTCCATCGCGCAGAACTTCCAGCTGCAGTTCCTTGCCGGGCGACTGACGCACCGTGCGCACCACGTCGGCCCAGCTATCGATTTCCTGATCGTCAATGCGCAGGATTTCGTCACCCACGCGCAACCCGGCTTCTTCGGCCGGGCTGTTCGGATTGATCAGACCGAGCACCGGCGGCAGGTGCGGGCGATAGAGTGTGAGACCCAGCCGGTCGAGCGCATCCCCCTCCCACCCGGAGCGTCTCACCGCCGACACATCCAGATGGCGCAGCGCAATCTCGCTTTGCGGATTGATCACTTCGAGTTCCACCTGATCCTGCTCGGCGGCCCGTTGCAGCAGGAGCCAACGCATCTCCTGCCAGGTCTGCACCTCCTCGCCGGCGACTTGTCGCACCAGTTCGCCCTCTTCGAAGCCTGCCGCGGCGGCCGGGCTGGCAATCGCCGGAGCGCCGAGGACTGGCCGGAATTCCTCCGTTCCGTGCCAGTAGAGGCCCCAGTAGAGGACGATGGCGAGCAGAAAGTTGGCCACTGGCCCGGCGGCAACGATCACCATCCGCCACTGCACCGGCTGCCGGTTGAAGCTGCGTGGCAACTCCGCAGGCGCAACGTCCCCTTCCCGCTCGTCGAGCATCTTCACATAGCCGCCGAGCGGAAAGGCGCCGATCGCCCATTCGGTGCCATCCCGGCCAAAGCGCCGCGCCCACAGTGGCCGCCCGAAACCGACCGAAAAGCGCAACACCTTGACGCCGACCAGGCGCGCCGCGAGATAGTGGCCGAACTCGTGGACGACGACCAGGATTCCCAGAATCAGGGCAAAGGCCGCGAGGTAGTAGAGAAAACCGCTCATCGGGAAAAGCGGTGAGCCACCGCATCTTCCGCCATCAATCGCGCTTCCTGGTCCGCCGCAAGGACTTCCGCGAGAGAGTTCAATTCGTCTCCTGCCGGCATTCGATCCATCACTTCGCCGATCACCCGCGGAATCTCCGTGAACGCGATCCGCCGCTCGAGGAAGGCCTGCACTGCCACCTCATTGGCGGCATTCAACGTCGTCGGCGCCCTCCCGCCTTCGCCGAGCGCCCGATACGCGAGCGTCAGACACGGATAGCACGCGAGATCCGGTTGCTCGAATTGCAGCGAGGCAACCTGGCAGAGGTCGAGCGCTTCGACGCCCGCCGCAATGCGCTGTGGATAGGCGAGCGCATGCGCAATTGGCGTGCGCATATCCGGATTGCCCAGTTCGGCGATCACCGAACCGTCGACGTATTGAACGAGGGAGTGGATGACGCTTTGCGGATGGATGATCACCTGAATCCTGTCGGCCGGGACGTTGAACAACCAATGAGCTTCGATAACCTCGAGGCCCTTGTTCATCATGGTCGCCGAATCGACCGAAATCTTGCGTCCCATGACCCAGTTCGGATGCGCACAGGCCTGCTCCGGGCTGACCGAGGCGAGTTCGGCTGCACCCATTCCACGAAACGGCCCGCCGGACGCCGTGAGCAACAGGGCACGCACGCCACTGGCGACCGGATCACCCGCATAGTCGACGGGCAGCGACTGAAAGATTGCGTTGTGTTCGCTATCGATCGGCAACAGAACGGCACCATTTTCGCGCACGGTGCGCAGGAAGAAGGCTCCCGCCATGACCAGCGCTTCCTTGTTGGCGAGGAGGATCTTCTTCCCGGCCTCGGCCGCAGCCAGGGTTGCCGGCAGCCCGGCGGCACCGACGATGGCCGCCATCACCGTATCGACTTCGGGGAGCCGCGCCATGCGGACCAGCGCGTCGGGTCCGTGCTCGACTTCGGTCGCGCAGCCGGCGGCAGACAGCCGTCTGCCCAGGTCGGCGGCCAGAGCGGCGTCGCCAAGCACCGCGTAACGTGGCTGGAACTCGATGCATTGCGCGAACAACTGATCCACCTGGCGATGCGCGCACAGCGCCACGACGCGATAGCCTTGTCGATGGCGACGCACGACATCCAGCGTATTTGCCCCGATCGACCCGGTCGATCCGAGAATCGTGAGTTGCTGCACCGCCTTCCCGCCAGCCATCAACGCTGCGTCACCAGCCAAACCAGGGCAACCAGCGGCAGGGTGGACGTGAGACTGTCGATGCGGTCCAGCAGCCCTCCGTGACCCGGCAGCACGCTGCTGCTATCCTTCACCCCTGCCTGCCGCTTGAGCAACGACTCGAACAGGTCACCGAGGATACTGATTGCCGTCAGCGCAACGAGGGTCGCCGCCAGCAACGGGAAACTCCCTGCCACCACGGACGGCAGCCGGGTTGCCAGCAGGCAGCCGTAGATGACTACGGCGACTGTCGCACCGATCGCCCCCTCCCAGGTCTTGCCCGGACTGATACTGGGCGCCAGCTTGTGCTTGCCGAGGCTTCGCCCGGTGAAATAGGCAGCGATGTCCGCCAGCCAGACGACGGCCATGATCGCCAGCACCGTCAGCGGACCCGCTTGGCGCAGTTGCACCAAGGCCAGCCACAGGGGCAGCAGGAGCACGATGCCGGTGGCAACGGCCAGGATTCGATTGGACAGAGACCAGCGTCGCAGCAGCCAGATCGGCACCAGAATCAGCCAGAATGCTGCCGCCGGCAGGTAGCAGAAGGCCCCCAGGCGCCATGCCGCGTCGGCAAAGTCTGACCCAAGGCCAAGCGCCGCCGGCTCATGCAGAGCCAATCCGGTACACAGCACGAGGAGCGCGATGCCTAGCAGAATGCGCCCAGCCCCAGCGAGCCGCATCAGCCCGCCCCACTCCCAGGCGGCCAGCGCGGCGACCAGGCTGACAAAGACCAGCCAGCCCAGCGGTGGCAGATAGAAGAGCGCGAGAAGGAAGGCGGCGAACAGGACGATCGCCGTGATCACCCGCGTCCTAAGCATCGAAGCGCGTGCCGGTCGGTGCTGCCGCAGGGGGTGTCGTGCCGCTCAACTGTTCGCTGGTGCGACCAAAACGCCGCTCGCGCTGCCGGTACGAAAGCAGCGCCGCGTCCAGAGCACGGGAATTGAACTCTGGCCACAGGAGTTCGGTGAAATACAGCTCGGAATAGGCAAGCTGCCAAAGCAGGAAGTTGCTGATGCGCTGCTCGCCGCCGGTGCGAATGAACAGATCAGGTTCCGGCGCATAGCTCATCGCCAGATACGGTGCCAGGTCGGACTCCTGCCAGCCACCGGACTTCTCCGGTTCGCTCGCCAACATGCGGTTGACGGCCTGCAGAATGTCCCAGCGGCCACCGTAGTTCGCCGCGATCGTCAGGACCAGTCGGCTGTTGCCCGCCGTCCGTTGTTCGGAAGCCTGGATCAGCGTCTGCAATTCCGGTTCGAAGCGGCGGAGGTCGCCAATCACCCGCAAGCGGACGCCGTTGCGATCGAGCTTGCTGACCTCCTCCTTCAGGACGCGCACGAAGAGCTGCATGAGTAGCGAAATTTCCTCGGGCGGGCGACGCCAGTTTTCGGAACTGAAAGCGAACAAGGTCAGATACTCGATGCCATGGTCGAGACAGGCCTTGACCGTGGCACGCACCGCCTCCACGCCCCGATGATGCCCGGCAAAGCGCGGCAGCATGCGCTTCTTTGCCCAGCGTCCATTGCCGTCCATGATGATCGCGACATGGCGCGGGACTGCCAGCGTGGCTGGCACATCCCGGGTTGAACTGGCGAAGCGCGACATCCCGCTAACTCGTTCGGCGGTCGCTAGATGGCCATCAACTCCGTTTCCTTGTGGCTGAGCTGCTTGTCGATTTCCGCCACGTAGCGGTCGGTGAGCTTCTGGATGTCATCCTGCGCACGATGCTCGTCATCTTCCGAGCACTCCTTGTTCTTGAGCATTTCCTTGAGCGTCGCGATCGCATCGCGTCGCAGGTTGCGTACCGCCACTCGCGTGCCCTCGGCTTCGCCCTTGACCACCTTGATCAGGTCGCGGCGCCTCTCCTCGGTCAGCGGCGGCATCGGCACGCGGATCAGTTCGCCCTGGGCAGCGGGATTGAGTCCCAGGTCGGAGTCCCTGATCGCCTTTTCGACCTTTGCCGCCATCCCCTTCTCCCACGGCTGCACCCCGAGTGTGCGCGCATCGATCAGAGTCACGTTGGCAACCGTGTTGACCGGCACCAGCGAACCGTAATACTCGACCTGCACGTGGTCCAGCAAGCCGGTGTGCGCACGTCCGGTCCGCACCTTGGCCAGGTCGGCCCGCAGCGCCTCCAGCGACCTCTGCATCTTGTGTTCAGCGGTTTTCTTCACGTCTGCTATCGACATAGCTCCATCTCTCCCTCAGCAATAGACCAGCGTGCCTTCGCTTTCGCCCATCGTAACCCGCCTCAGCGCGCCCTGCTTGAAAATCGAGAAGACGTTGATCGGCAGCTTCTGGTCGCGGCACAGGGCAAAGGCAGTGGCATCCATCACCGCCAGGTTCTGCGCGATCGCCTCATCGAAGCTGATCCGATCGTAGCGGGTGGCACGCGGATCCTTGTTGGGATCGGCGGAGTAGATGCCATCGACCTTGGTTGCCTTGAGCACGATTTCCGCACCGATTTCGGCACCGCGCAAGGCAGCAGCGGTGTCGGTGGTGAAAAACGGGTTGCCGGTCCCGCCCGAGAAGATGACCGTCCGGCCCTGCTCCAGATAACGGATTGCCTTGGCGCGAATGTAGGGCTCGACCACCTGTTCGATGTTCAGCGCCGACTGCACCCGCGAAACCATTCCGGCAGAACGCATGGCATCGTGCAGCGCCAATCCATTCATCACCGTCGCCAGCATCCCCATGTAGTCCGCCTGCGCGCGATCCATGCCTCTCGCAGCGGGCGCCACGCCGCGGAAGATGTTGCCACCACCGATCACCACGCCAACCTGCACGCCCAGATCGACAATCGCCTTGATCTCGGCGACGATTGCCGAGATCGTTTGCCGGTTGATGCCATAGGCGTCACCGCCCATCAGCGCTTCGCCGGAGAGCTTGAGCAGAATGCGTTTGTAGCTTGGCGTGTTCCCGGACATCGACATCAGGCTCCTCTGCTGGTTCCCAATCGGGCGTCGGAACTCACTTCTGGGCTGCGGCGGCAGCCTGTGCGGCGACCTCGGCAGCGAAATCGTTGCTCCGTTTGGCAAGACCCTCGCCGACCACGTACAGGTCGAAACCGGCCACCGACGCGCCCCTGGACTTGAGCAACTGGGCAATGGTCTGCTTGCCATCTTCGGCCTTGACGAATACCTGGCCGAGCAGCGTCACTTCACCGAGGAACTTCTGTATCGAGCCGTCGACGATCTTTTCGATCATCGCTTCCGGCTTGCCGGCCTCGCGCGCCTTCTCGGTGGCAATTCGACGCTCGCTCTCGATCAGGTCGGCGGCGACACCGGACGCATCGAGCGCCTTCGGTTTGGCGGCCGCGATATGCATCGCGAGATCCTTGCCCAGTTGCTCGTCACCGCCGAGATAATCGACGACGACGCCGATCTTGGCCCCCCCATGCACGTAGGAAGCCAGCCGACCCTTGGCCTCGACTCGCACGAAGCGACGGATCGACATGTTTTCGCCGATCTTGCCGACCAGCGAGGTCCGGTTCGACTCGACCGTCCCGTCGCCAAGCGGCAGCGCCGAGAGGGCAGTCACGTCCGCCGGGTTGTTAGCGACGACGAGTGCCGCGCAATCGCTGGCCAGCTTCAGAAAGTCGCTGTTCTTGCCGACGAAATCGGTTTCGCAGTTGATTTCGACCATCGCCCCGAGCTTGTCGTCGCCCGACCGGTGGATGGCCACGACGCCTTCAGCGGTAATCCGGCTGGCCGCCTTGCTCGCCTTCGAGCCAAGTTTGACGCGCAGGATCTCTTCCGCCTTGTTCATGTCACCAGCGGCCTCGGTCAGCGCCCGCTTGCATTCCATCATTGGCGCGTCGGTCCGGTCGCGCAACTCTTTCACCATACTTGCGGTAATTTCCGCCATCTCGCTCTCCACTTGCCGGCCCGGCCAGAAATGTCGGCCGTTCCCCACTACGTTCCAGACAGGCGGTCGCGGACAGATTGCCGGCGACCGCACAGAAGATCCGCTGCTCAGTCGTCTTCTTCGATGAACTCTTCGCCCGAGACCGCGTCGAGGATTTCCTCGACAAACTGGCTGCGACCCTCGAGGATGGCATCGGCCACCCCGCGGGCATACAGGCGAATGGCGCGGGAAGAGTCGTCGTTACCAGGAATGACGTAATCGATGCCATCGGGCGAGTGGTTGGTATCAACGACGGCAACGATCGGAATCCCCAGCTTGTTCGCTTCGGTGATGGCGATCTTGTGATAACCGACGTCGATCACGAACAGTGCGTCCGGCAAGGAACCCATTTCCTTGATGCCACCGATCGACTTGTGCATCTTGTCGATTTCGCGCGTGACCATCAGCGCTTCCTTCTTGCCGAGGCGATCGAGCGAGCCGTCTTCGCTCATCGTCTCCCTTTCCTTCAGACGCTTGATCGACTGCTTGATGGTCTTGAAGTTGGTCAGCATGCCGCCGAGCCAACGCTGGTCGACAAACGGTGAGCCACAGCGCAATGCTTCTTCTGCCATGATCTCGCGCGCCTGCCGTTTGGTGCCGACAAACAGGATCGTTCCCTTGTTGGCCGACAGGCGGCGAACGAAGTTCATCGCCTCGTTATACTTGGCAAGCGTCTTTTCCAGGTTGACAATGTGGATCTTGCTGCGGGCGCCGAAGATATACGGCGCCATCTTGGGGTTCCAGAATCGCGTCTGATGGCCGAAATGAACGCCGGCCTCCAGCATCTGTCGCATCGTTGTAGACATTTCCTACTTTCCGTATCAGGGTTGGACCACCATTCGCCCCGCTACCGCCGTCATGGCAGGCACCCTTGACAAGCGAATGTGCGTGATCGGATTCGCCTCCGCGGCGCATCCGTAGCGACACAAGGCCGCAATTTCGCTGACGCAGGTCAGCAAAAGCTGGCGATACTACCATCAAGGTGGCAGGAATTTCAATTCGGACAACAGTCGCACGCCGTTCCAGCGCAGATCTTCCTCAGCAATCGTGCCTGCACTTACGGAATCGACCGCGACGATCGGCAAATTGCCTAAGCTTGCCGCTTCCTTTATCCTTCGCTCCTCTTCACCTCGGCACTGGCCTCGACGCATGGGAATAACGCGCAAGACCCCGCAGGAAATCGAAAAAATGCGCGTCGCTGGTCGCCTTACGGCCGAGGTGCTCGACTTCATCACGCCTCACGTCAAATCGGGAATCACCACCGGGGAACTGGATCAACTCTGCCACGACTACATCGTGAATGTTCAGGGCTGCATTCCAGCACCACTCAACTACGCTCCGCCAGGCTACCGGCCATATCCAAAGTCGATTTGCGCGTCGGTGAACCATCAGGTCTGCCATGGCGTCCCCGGCGACCGGCTGCTGAAGAATGGGGACATCGTCAACCTCGACGTGACCGTGATCTCGGACGGCTATCACGGCGACAGCAGCCGCATGTTCCAGGTAGGCGAAACGTCGCTGCAGGCGCGACGCTTGTGCGAAGTCACCTTCGAGTGCCTGTGGCTGGGCATCGTACAGGTCCGCGCCGGCGCGACGCTCGGTGACATTGGCCACGCGATCCAGCAGCATGCCGAAAGATCGGGCTACTCGGTGGTGCGCGAATTCTGTGGCCACGGCATCGGCGCGCGTTTTCACGAGGAGCCACAGGTCCTGCACTATGGTCGGCCGCACACCGGCATCCGGCTCGAAGCGGGCATGGTGTTTACCATCGAGCCGATGATCAACGCCGGCAAGGCGGCGATCCGGACCATGGCCGATGGCTGGACCATCGTCACCAAGGATCACAGCCTGTCGGCACAGTGGGAACACACGATTCTGGTCACCGACACCGGCTACGAAGTTCTCACCGTGTCCAAGGCGACAGACCCGCCGCCAGAATGGATCCGGTAGTCGGCGTGCAGGCTGCCGTCTTCGAACGTGCGGCGCTGGTTGCCGCCTGCCGGTCTCGCCTGCAGGCGGGGCAGGCGACGATCCGTGAATGCTATCTCCGCGAGGGCGACGCCGCACGCCTGCTGCGCGAACGCTGCCGTCTGATCGACACCGTCCTGGCTGACCTGTGGCAAGCACTGGGGTTGCCGGATTCCCTGGCCTTGGTCGCGGTTGGCGGCTATGGTCGCGGCGAGCTCTATCCTGCCTCAGACGTCGATTTTCTCCTGCTCTTGCCGACCCCCCCCGACGAAACCCTGACTGCCCAACTCGAGCGGGCCGTTGCGACCTTCTTCGACATCGGTCTGGAGGTGGCCCCAAGCGTACGCACCATCCATGATTGCGTGCAGGTGGCCCGCGACGATCTGACGGTACAAACCGCCTTGCTCGAAACGCGCTTGCTGGCCGGAAGCCGCGAGCTGTTCGACCTGGCCTGCGGCGAGCTCCGGGCCAGCCTCGATCCGCGGGCTTTCTTCGAAGCCAAGCGGATGGAGCAGGAACAACGCCACCGCCGCTACCAGGACTCGCCATATACCCTGGAACCCAATTGCAAGGAAGCCCCGGGTGGCCTGCGCGACCTGCAAACGGTCCTGTGGATTGCCCGTGCCGCCGGCTACGGCGATTCCTGGGAAGACCTCGCACGCTACGGCTTCATCACCCCGGAAGAAGAACAGCAGCTGCAGCGCAGCGTCACTTTTCTGCAGCGACTGCGAACGCGTTTGCACCTGCACGTCGGTCGACGCGAGGATCGCCTTCTTTTCGATTATCAGACGGCGCTGGCCGAACAATTGGGCTTCGCGCCGACGGCGACCCGCCGTGCCAGCGAGCTGCTGATGCAGCGCTATTACCGGACGGCGAAGGAAATCACGCAGATCAACACGATCCTGCTGCTCAACCTGGGCGCCGCCATATCGCCGCCGCCGGACCAGTTGCCGCAGAAGATCAATCCCCGTTTTCAGAACCGACATGACCTGCTCGACGTGATCGACGAGGACGTCTTCCACAAGCATCCTGGCGCGATGCTGGAAGGCTTCCTGCTGCTGCAGAAAGACGCGGCGTTGCAGGGCATGACGGCACGTACCCTGCGTGCACTGTGGCATGCGCGGACGCTGATTGACGAGACGTTTCGCCGTGACCACGCCAATCGTTCCTGTTTTCTGGAGATTCTCCAGCAACCTCGCGGCGTGCTGCACGAGCTGCGGCGAATGAACCAGTTCGGAATCCTCGGCCGTTATCTGCCCAAGTTCGGCAAGATCGTCGGTCAGATGCAACACGACCTGTTCCACGTCTATACCGTAGACCAGCACACCCTGCAGGTTCTGCGCAACCTGCGTCGTTTTCTCGCCGACGAGTTCACGCACGAGTATCCCCTGTGCAGCGAGCTGATCAAGGATTTCCCACGCTGCTGGGTACTCTACGTGGCTGCCCTCTTTCACGACATCGGCAAGGGCCGTGGCGGTGACCACTCGGAACTTGGCGCGGTGGATGCCGCCGAGTTCTGCACCGAGCACGACATTGCCGCCGACGATACCGAACTGATCGTCTGGCTGGTTCGCCAGCACCTGCTGATGTCTACGGTCGCCCAGAAACAGGACATCGCCGACCCCGACGTCGTCGCCGCCTTTACCAGGATGGTGGCGGACGAGCGACATCTGGTGGCACTCTATCTGTTCACCGTCGCCGATATTCGCGGCACCAGCCCGAAGGTGTGGAATGCCTGGAAGGGACAGTTGCTCGAACAGCTCTTCCGGAGCACCTGCCGCACTCTGCTCGCCGGCGGCAAGGCTCCGGTCAGGCAGGGATTGATCGAGGAACGCCAGCAGGAGGCCTTGCGCCTGCTGCGCTACTTCGGGCTCACCAACACCGTCCACGAGCGCCTGTGGAAACAGCTCGATACGGTGTATTTCCTGCGCCACTCGGCCGAGGAAATCGCTTGGCACACGCGCTCCCTGCACTACCGCACCGGCACCGAACAGCCGGTCGTCAAGGCAAGAGTGAATCCACAGGGAGAAGGGCTGGAGGTGCTGATTTACACGCGCGACCAGCGTGACCTGTTCGCACGCGTGGTCGGTTTTTTCGCCCGCGCCGGGTATACCATCGTCGATGCCAAGATCCATACCACTCGCCACGGCTATGCACTCGACAGCTTCATGCTGCTCGACCTGAGCGATCGAGGCAGTGACCGCACGATGATCAGCTATGTAGAACACGAACTCACCGAGCGCCTGAGCCGCCAGACTGCGCCGGAAGCGCCCGGCAGCGGGCGTGTCTCGCGACAGGTGAGGCACTTCCCGATCCAGCCGCAGATCACCATCGAACGCGATGAAAAAGGCTCGCACTACGTTCTCTCCGTCAATGCTGCCGATCGCCCCGGTCTGCTCTACACGATCGCCATGACATTGGCTGCGCATGGTGCTAATCTGCACACGGCAAAGATTTCGACGCTCGGAGAGCGCGTGGAAGACACCTTCCTGATCAGTGGTGGAGACCTCGGCGAAACTGCCAGTCGCATCAAGCTGGAAACCGAGCTGCTCGACCGTCTGAAACTCTGACTGCCGCCTTCCGGAGTACGGCCGCCAAGGGCACGGAAGTAGGCCGGTCTGCCGCCGCAGCGGGACCGAGAGCGGCAACAATCCAGCGTGGGGTGTCGGTTTTTTTTACACTGACGCGAGCGAGACATCCACTGGAGACGGGAAGGCGTTTATAGTCCGATGATTTAACCACTGTTTCCGACCATCGTCCGTTTTGGGCATGGAAGTTGCTTCGGTTTACAACAGACCTAGCCCGGCGAGCGATGGGTGGGAGCAAACACGGAACTTGCTCCGATTCGCGGATCAAAGCGTGATGTAAGCCACATGCAGACCGTTGCTGCAGCAGCTAAAATGATTTCATTGCTCCAGCAAATGGCAACAAGACGACTGGTGAACAACGCGATGGCCGCGACATTGGAACGTTCCACCCGAGTTCGGAAATCTGTGGGAGAAGCACGATGAACACTATGGACGCAATTGGCGAAGCGACAGAATCGACACAGCAGTCGCCGGTCGACAAGAGCGCCATGATCGCAGACACGACTTCCATCAGCGAGCTGGATATCGGCCGCAGGCGCTGGGTGCGTGGGGCGGCAGCCGTGGCGCCGCTGGTGCTGACCTTGCGCAGCGGTGCACTGGCAGCGGCTTCCTGCACGGGAGCAAAACTTCTGGCGAGAGTGGACAACAACGGGCATATTGTCGATGCGGGAGGACTCAACATCACGGGTCTGATGGACGGTCAGGATCAGTGCGTGACGCACGTCGCCCAGTGCACCGATGCCGATATTGCCTTGAGAGTGCATCCGACGGACGCCTTCAACGTGGTCACCGATCACACCCCGGTCAAGCAGTTGGGAACCACCACCAACCCGTTCTTCCGCTGCGGTACCGGAAGCCAGTTCAACAACCAGCCGATTGCAATCCTCAGCGCAACCAGTGCCTCTTCCCTGACTGGCGGCTAGCGGACAGAAACGCACCGAGTCGAGAGTCCGGTCGAACCCGCACGGGATGAGCGTCGGAAAATTGCTGATCACGGGCAACAGGCAACTGCGGCGCTTCTGGTGATTCTGATCTCCACCGGTCGCTCACTGATCTGGCAACACTGGGACGATGTCTTCGTTGTGTATCAGCCGTCGTCCGCCGAAACCCACGTCTTCAACGAAACCACCGCATGGATTCTCCGCTCTCTGGAACAGGGCCCACAGACGGCCAGGCGGGTGAAGGAAGCGGTTGAATTGGCCCTTGGCATCGGCAATGGCGACCTGGGCGCCAATGATTTTGCTTTCGCCGTCTGGCGACTGGAAGAATTGGGCCTGCTCGTGTGCCGGGAAGAAGCCGTTGCCGCTTGATGATCATCGGTGATCTGAGCCGCCGGGAATTCGGAGAAAAACTGGCAGGAGAGGGGCTGAGAGTCCAGTTCGGCCCCTTCAACCTGCTGATCCGCTCCAACCTCGATTCGTTCGCCTCGCTCGCGTACCCGTTGTACGAACCGTACCCGGTGCCGGACGAGACATCGATCACCGACTTCCACGTCCGCATCGCCAGCCCGCCGCACAGCCTGCGCCGCTGGATACGCAAGCAGGCGTGTTTTGCACTCGACGGACATTCGCCGTTCGCCCCCTATACCTTGGCGCATGCCTTTCCCGCCTTCGAGTGGGGAGTCAACTGGTGCGTGGCCACCCGCTCGCATCATCTGCTGATGCTCCACTCAGCGGTGGTCGAGCGCAACGGGCACGCGATGCTCTTCCCGGCATCTCCCGGCGACGGCAAATCGACTCTTTGCACGGCGCTGGTACACTCGGGCTGGCGCCTGCTGTCCGACGAATTTGGCCTGGTGCGACCCGAGGATGGCCGCTTGCTGCCGATGCCGCGCCTGATCCCGCTGAAGAACGAATCGATCGAAGTGATCAGGCGCTTCCGGCCGGAAGCGTACATTGGCCCCTCCTTCCACGGGACGCGCAAGGGTACGGTGGCACACGTCCGACCGCCGGTCGACAGTATCCGGCGTGCGCAGGAGACTGCCCGGCCCCGTTGCTTCGTGTTCCCGCGCTGGATCGCCAATTCACCGCTGCTCTTGAACCCGATAGCGAAAAGCCGGGCGTTCCTGATGGTCGCAACCAATGCCTTCAACTACGAAGTCCTCGATGAAGGCGCTTTCCGGCTGGTCGGCGCGATGATCGCCGGCTGTGATTGCTATTCGCTCAGCTACTCCGATCTCGACGAGGCAGTCGCCGCGCTCGGCGAACTGTCCGGTTTCGCCAGTGGCTAGCGCGGTCGCCCAGAATCGGCGGGCGCAGAGCCTGCTGCTCGACGCCCTGACAACACCGGAAAGGCTGCCGACCTTGCCGCCGGCGGACTGGGAGCTGCTGCTGCGCGTCGCCCGGCAGGCCAGACTGCTCGGGCGGCTGGAGAGCGAACTGTCGCGCCGGTGCCTGCTCGCCGGCATCCCGCCACGGGCAGCTGCCCATTTGCGGGCCGCACGCAACGTCATCGCGCATCGCAGGACGCTGGTGTCCTGGGAGATCGATCGCATCCTCTGGGCACTCGAGGGGATCGACGTAGCGCTGATCCTGCTGAAAGGAACCGGCTATCTGCTGGCGGGTCTGCCGCCGGCGGACGGCCGGATCTTTGCCGATGCCGATCTGCTGATTCCCGAGGAAAGGCTCGCCGAGGTCGAAAAGAGGCTGGTCGACCGCGGCTGGTTCAGAATGGAGATCGACCCTTACGCAGATCATTACTATCGCGTCTGGATGCACGAAATTCCGCCTCTCCGCCACGGCGAACGAGGGACCGAGATCGACCTCCATCATCGCCTGCTGCCACGCACCAGCCGCATCAAGTCCGACCCCGGACCATTGTTTGCAGCGGCGGTACCGCTCGCCGACCCGCGCCTGCGTGTGCTCGCGCCGACCGACATGGTGCTGCACGCGCTGGTGCATCTGTTCCTCGAGGGCGATCCGGACGAGGGACTGCGCCTGCGTGATCTGGTTGATGTCCATGATCTGCTCGGCCATTTCGGGCAGCGGTCCGGTTTCTGGGAAGACCTGGGAGCGCGGGCACGCGAACTGGGTTTCGAGCGACCACTGTTCCACGGTCTGCACCACGCACAACGCTTGCTCGGCACACCGGTTCCCGCGCAGGTGCTGCGCGATCTGGCCGACGCAGCGCCCGCCCGGCCGTTGCGGAAGCTCATGCAAATGCTGATCGAACTGGCGCTGTTGCCGGAACACCCGGACCATCCCTTGCGCCGGGCAAGCATCGCCCGCTGGCTGATCTACGTTCGCTCGCACTGGTTGCGGATGCCACCGGAACTGCTCGCCCGACATCTGGCGCGGAAGGCCTGGCAGCGCTTCCGCGGCGCCCGCAAGCGGATCGACCTGGCACAACTGGATCTGAAGCAGCAGTAAGCAGTTATACTGTATTTTTAATCAGTATAACTGCCATGGCCGACGCGCTCCCCGCCTACGCCGAACTGCACTGCTGCACCAACTTCTCGTTCCTGCGCGGAGCGTCGCATCCCGAGGAACTGGTCGAACGCGCGCAAGCGCTGGGCTACAGCGCGCTGGCGATCACCGACGAAGCCTCACTGGCGGGCGTGGTGCGGGCGCACCACGCAGCCAGGAGCCATCACCTGAAGCTGCTGCTTGGCGCCGAGTTCCGCCTCGTCGACGCACCAGACGGTAGCTTCCGGCTGGTCCTGCTGGCGCAGAACCGTGCCGGCTATGGCAACCTCTCGGCACTGATCACCCTGGCACGGCGGCGCTCCGCCAAGGGGGGCTACCGCCTCCTTCGCAGTGACCTGCAGCAGGCCGGAAGCCATTCCTGCGGCAGCGGCGCACTGCCCGACTGCCTGGCGCTCTGGATACCCGGGCCCAACAGCAGCGCCGCGGAAGGCCGCTGGCTGGCGGCGCGCTTTCCGGACCGTTGCTGGCTCGCCGTCGAACTGCACGCCGGGACCGACGATGCCTCCCGCCTGGCGATGCTGCGGGAACTGGCCAGGGCGAGCGGCCTGCCGACAGTCGCCGCCGGCGACGTGCACATGCATCTGCGCGCGCGGCGCCCGCTGCAGGACACGCTGACCGCGATCCGCCTGAACACGACGCTGTTTGCCGCTGGTCACGCACTTTTTGCCAACGGCGAGCGCCATCTGCGCAGCCGCCTTCGCCTGGCCAGAATCTACCCGCCCGAACTGCTGGCCGCAACGCTGGAGATCGCCGCGCGCTGCGAATTCTCGCTCGACGAACTGCGCTACGAGTACCCCGAGGAGGTGGTCCCTGACGGCCAGACGCCGTCGTCCTTCCTGCGTGCCGAAGTGGAAAAGGGTCTGCGCTGGCGTTACCCGGGCGGTGTTCCCGCCAGCGTGCGCGAACGCGTCGAACACGAACTCCTGCTGATCGGCGAACTCTCCTACGAGCCGTACTTCCTGACCGTGTACGACCTCGTCAACTTTGCCCGCAGCCGCAACATCCTCTGCCAGGGGCGGGGCTCGGCAGCGAATTCGGCGGTGTGCTATTGCCTGGGAATCAGCGAGGTCGATCCAGCCCGCTCCCATCTCCTCTTCGAGCGTTTCCTCTCCCGCGAACGTGGCGAGCCACCCGACATCGACGTCGATTTCGAGCACGAACGACGCGAGGAAGTGATCCAGTATCTTTACGCCAGGTACGGACGAGAACGCGCGGCTCTGACCGCCACGGTGATCACGTACCGCACACGCAGCGCGCTGCGCGACGTCGGCCGCGCTCTCGCTTTCGGCAACGCGCAGATCGACGCACTGACGACCTCGCTGGCCTGGTGGGACCGGCGCGAGCAACTGCCCGAACGCCTGCGCGCCGTCGGCCTCGACCCGGCGGCGCCACGGGTGAGCAAGTGGCTGACGCTGGCCGAAGCGCTGCACGGATTTCCTCGCCATCTCTCGCAACACGTCGGTGGTTTCGTGATTTCGCGCAGTCCGCTGGCCCGCCTGGTTCCGGTGGAGAACGCCGCGATGCCCGAACGCACGGTAATCCAGTGGGACAAGGACGATCTCGACTCCCTCGGCCTGCTGAAGGTCGACGTGCTGGCGCTTGGCATGCTTTCGGCGATCCACCGTGCGCTCGACCTGATCGGCTGCCAAATCCAGGACGTCCCGCCCGAAGACCCGGCCGTCTACGAAATGATCTGCGCTGCCGATACCGTCGGCGTCTTCCAGATCGAATCGCGCGCGCAGATGGCCATGCTGCCACGCCTCAAGCCGCGCAGGTTCTACGATCTGGTGATCGAAGTGGCGCTCGTCAGGCCGGGACCGATCCAGGGCGACATGGTGCATCCCTACCTGCGCCGCCGGCACGGCAAGGAAGCGATCGACCCGATGCCGCGGGAGATCGCCGCCGTTCTCGGCCGCACCTGCGGGGTGCCGATCTTCCAGGAGCAGGTGATGCAACTGGCCGTCGTCGCTGCCGGCTTTACCCCCGGCGAGGCCGATCAACTGCGTCGGGCAATGGCTGCCTGGCGACGCAAGGGCGGGCTGCAACCCTTCGAGGAAAAGCTGATTGCCGGCATGCGCCAGCGCGGCCACGACGAAGCCTTTGCGCGACGCGTCTGCGCCCAGATTCGCGGTTTCGGCGAATATGGCTTCCCCGAGTCACACGCCGCCTCGTTCGCCCTCCTGGTCTACGTCTCGGCCTGGCTCAAGCGCCACCATCCGGCGGCCTTTCTCTGCGCGCTGCTCAACAGCCAGCCGATGGGTTTCTACGCGCCTGCGCAACTGGTCCAGGACGCCCGCCGCCACGGCGTCGTCGTACTTCCGGTAACGGTCGAGGCAAGCGCCTGGGAGGCAACGCTGGAAAAGCCGGCAACGGCCACGGGCAGCCCAGCCGTCCGCCTTGGTCTGGCAAGCATCATCGGTCTGGCGCAAGCCGCTGCCGAAACGCTTGTCACGGCGCGTCGACAACAGGCGTTCCGCAGCATCGCCGATCTCGCGACACGCGCCAGTCTGGCGCGCCGGGATCTCGACCTGCTCGCGGCGGCTGGCGCACTGGCCAATCTGGCCGGTCATCGCCGACAGACGGCCTGGGCTGCCGCCGGTACCGCCCTGCAGCTCGATTTGCTGAGCAGCACGCCGGCCCCGGAATCCCTTGTCCAGTTCGACGCACCGTCCGAAGCAGAAGACCTGGTCGCCGACTACGCCAGCACCGGACTCACCCTCGGCCGCCATCCATTGGCCCTGCTGCGTCCCCGGCTGAGCGCGCAACGCTTCGTTTCCGCCAGCCGCCTGCAGAATTCCGCCGACCACCAACTGCTGCGCGCTGCCGGCATCGTCACCTGCCGGCAGCGACCGGGAACCGCCACCGGCATCGTGTTCGTCACCCTCGAAGACGAAACCGGTCTGGCCAACATCGTCGTACACCCCCGGCTGGTCGACAAGCAGCGCCGCGAACTGCTGGGCGCGCGCCTGCTCGGCGTCCTCGGTCAGGTGCAGCGCGAAGGCCAGGTCGTCCACCTGATCGCCAAGCGGCTGGTCGACCTCACCGCCCTGCTTGGCCGGCTATCGACCGCAAGCCGGGATTTTCACTGAACCGCAAGTTGCCCGACCCGGCTCAGGCAGCGTCGGCGACGATCTCGGCATACAGATCGTGCTCGTCGGCATCGAGCACGCGGACGCGCAGCAAATCGCCCGGGCTGGCGGCAAAATGATCATTGATGAACACCAGGCCATCGATTTCCGGCGCGTCGGCTGCAGAGCGGGCGATCGTTCCCTCGTCGTCGACCTCATCGACCAGCACCTCGATCTCCCGCCCGATCTTCGCCGCCAGCAACTCGGCCGAAATGTCTTCCTGCAACTCCATCAGCCGCTGCCGACGCTGCTCGCGCACTTCCTCCGGCAAAGCCCCCGGCAGCGCATTGGCTGCCGCACCCGCGACCGGCGAATAGGCGAAGCAGCCGACGCGGTCGAGCCGCGCCTCGGCAAGGAACGCCAGCAATTCCTCGAATTCGGCTTCCGTCTCGCCGGGAAAGCCGGTAATGAAAGTGCTGCGCACGGTGAGATCCGGGCAGACAGTTCGCCACGCCCGCAAGCGATCGAGATTGTTCTCGGCACTCGCCGGCCGCCTCATGGCTTTGAGAATGCGCGGACTGGCATGCTGGAAGGGAACGTCGAGGTACGGCAGCAGCCGCCCCTCGGCCATCAGTGGCAGCAGCGCGTCGACGCTGGGATACGGATAGACGTAGTGCAGGCGCACCCAGATTCCCAGTTCGCCCAGAGCCTCGCAGAGTTCGCGCAGCCTGGTCCGGATCGGACGACCACCGGCAAAACCCGTCCGGTACCGCACATCGACGCCGTAAGCGCTGGTGTCCTGCGAGATGACCAGCAGTTCGCGCACCCCCGCGTCGGCCAGCGCCCTTGCCTCGCGCAGGACATCGCCGATCGGCCTGCTGACCAGCGGACCGCGCAGCGACGGGATGATGCAGAACGTGCAACCGTGATTGCAGCCCTCGGATATCTTCAGGTAGGCAAAATGCTGCGGCGTCAGTTTGACCCCCTGCGGCGGCACCAGGCTGGTAAACGGATCGTGCGGCTGCGGCAGGTGCGCATGCACCTGCTGCAACACCTCGTCGGCAGCATGCGGACCGGTGACCGCCAGCACCTGCGGATGCGCCCGGCGGATCACTTCCTCGCGCGCCCCCAGGCAGCCGGTGACGATCACTTTGCCGTTCGCCGCCAGCGCCTCGCCGATCGCATCGAGCGATTCCTCGACCGCCGCATCGATGAAACCGCAGGTATTGACGACCACCAGATCGGCGCCTTCGTAGGACGGGGAAATCAGGTAGCCCTCGGCGCGCAACCTGGTCAGGATCTGTTCCGAGTCGACGAGCGCCTTCGGGCAGCCGAGTGATACCACTCCTATGCTTTTTGCAATCATAATGCCAGACTATTCCGATGGACTGGCCGAAAGTATACAGCTATCTGCGATTCAGCAATCCCAGACAGGCGGCTGGGTCTTCTACCGACCGGCGCATGTCCCACGCCCAGCGACGGGCGGGGTAGCGTGGGATGACAATACGTCTTACGAGGACATGCCATGCACAAAGCCTATCAACTCCTTGCAGCCTTCGCGCTTACTGGATGCGCAGTCGAGCCAACCACCTTCCAGATCACCGCTCCGTTCGACGCCGCAATGGCCAGTAGGTTGCTGGCCAAAGGCCCGAACACCATTCGCGGCAGCGCCTTGATTCGCCAACGAGGAGGCGGGGTAGTCACCTGCGCAGGGCAAGAGGTGAGGCTTACGCCCGCCACCCATTACGCCAACGAAAGGTCAGGGCGAATTTACGGATCTTGGGATTCTGGATACCGATCAGCATCTGGAAACAACCGGATGGTTTTCTCTCCTGATCCACCGGAGTACAAGAACCTCACATTGCAAACCATTTGCGACGCGCAAGGATTTTTCAAGTTTGACAAGGTCGCGAATGGGGAATTTCTAATCTCGACGATCATCGCTTGGCAGGTAAACAACTACCGCACCGAAGGTGGCGCCATCATGCAGCGGGTAACTGTTAACGGTGGAGAGACGAAAGAGATTGTGCTTACACCGCGCTGACGATCCGCCATACAACAAACCAAAGTTCTGTTGATGCTGGGTTTGTCGCGGACAAAGCGGTATATTTCGAGAATTCTTCCGGCATCCGAGCGAAACGAAACGAACGTTTCTTGGCTTGGACATGGAGCACGGCTCGAATGGAAGGGGCTCGAGTATACAGCCACCGTCGCTTCCCCGCCGAACGCGCCAACCGTTCGGCCGATCGCCAGCGACGCCATAAGGCGCTCGCCAGCATCTTTGTCTCGCGCTTTTTTATGGCAAGTATTTCGGCCTTGCCGCCTCATGGTCGATCAGGTGGTCGGCCACCGTCGTGGGGGTCGGCCCGCTGCTCGCGCCGCCGCCCGGACTCCTGAGGATGTTCCGGACCTGCCGACCGTTCCGGTCGTCCCGGTGCATCGGTCCGCCCGGGGGCGGCCGACATCGGCTGCGGGACCACCACAGGCGCCCGTGTCTCCGGCCGCCACTGCTGCCTTGTCGGTTCTTCACGAACGACCGCGCGCTCCTGGCGGCGCTGCTCGTCGATGCCGGGCGGTCGTGACGGTGCCGGCGCGGCCGCAGGCACGGCCGTGCTGGCGGGCGGCACGGGGAGGAGACGCGGTACCGATGGCGGCGGTAGTGCGGTGACCTGTGGTCTTTGCTCCGGCCTTTCGCTTCCCGGCACCGTCGCGGGGCGAGCGACCTCCACCGGCGATCGCTGGAATGAAGGGGCCGCAGCCGGCGGCAGCGGCGCCGGCGCTGGCAGCACGTGCTGCTCCGGCCGTTCCGCTCGCGAGGAGGGAACGGACCTGGCTGCATCCCCGGCCGGACCTGCCGGTGCCTGCCCGCTGGCCGTTGCCGGCCTTGGCACCAGCGCTGACACCGGTGGCGCTGGTGCCATCACCGCTGGCGCTGCCGGCGCTGGCGCTGCAGCCGGTCGTGCCGGCGCTGCCGGCGCCATCGGCAAAGTCGCCGGTACCTGCCGCGACGGGTTGCCGGGCAACGTCGGTGCGCCTTCACGATAGGCCGGGCCCGCTTCCAGGCGGCCGTCAGGACGCCGCGTCCCGTCACCGTAGGCCGGAGCCATCGGCGCCTGCGGCGGCACTGCTTGTCTACCCGGCGGCATGCGCTCTGGGTACGCGGGCGCGCTCTCACGCACCCGCCGACCCTGCGTCATGACGTCCGAGGGAACCGTCGTCACCGCCTGCTGCAGCTGCTGATG
>NZ_JAMTDV010000133.1 GCF_023806565.1 Accumulibacter sp.
CGGCGGCAGCGAGCAAACGCTTCGCCACGCCACCGCTCTTCGCGGTGCCTCAAGCCGATGGTCGCGAACAAGAAATATGGTCCTCCACCGGGGCAACGGCGGTCTTCCAGCCGAGTTCAACGATACTTTCGCAGGAGTCGGCGCGGCCAGTCTCGTTGTCGAGTCACCGGATGACCGGCCGGCCAAGGATGTGGCGAGCAAGGCGCTGGAAGTCTGCGAGGCTTGCGTCAAAGTGTGCCATCCGCAAACTCTACGTGATCGAATCGGATGGCGCGCATCCTCTTTCTGTAACGGCCCGCTCCGAGGGGAACGCCGGAATCCAGGCGGCTGGAGATCCAAGGTCTGCGGCGGCCGATCGAGGAACGCAGAAAGTGCTTCGGGCTCCTGAGGGGTTCTGCCGCCCGGTCGAACCGCCGCGTTGATCACTCGCTTCCCCCGCGGCTCCTTGCGCAGCCCTCCGGCGCCGGTGGTCGCCGTACAGCCGCCGACGACTCGGCGCCGCGGCTCAGCGAGGCGGGTTGTCGAGCAACTCGCCGAGAACGTAGGGCAGGATGCCGCCGGCGCGATAGTAACTGACCTCGATCGGGGTATCGATGCGGCAGAGCAGCGGGCGTTCGAGGCGCTCGCCGCTGGCGCGGCGGATCACCAGGCGGAGTTTCTGCATCGGCCGCAGGGCGTCGTCCAGGCCGAGAATGTCGAAGCTTTCGTCACCGCGCAAAGCGAGCGAAGCGACCGAATCACTGCCGATGAACTGCAGCGGCAGCACGCCCATGCCGACCAGATTGGCCCGGTGGATCCGCTCGTAGCTGCGCGCGATCACTGCCCGCACACCGAGCAGGCGGGTTCCCTTGGCCGCCCAGTCGCGCGACGAGCCGGTGCCGTATTCCTCGCCGGCGAAAACGAGCGTCGGCGTGCGGCGCTCGATATGGCGCATTGCTGCCGCAAACACCGTCGTCTGTTCGCCATCTAGGAGGGTGTAGCCGCCCTGCGGCCGGCGTCCGTCGGCATCGATCGGCAGCATCAGATTGCGGATACGGACGTTGGCAAAGGTGCCGCGCATCATCACTTCGTGTTGGCCGCGGCGGGCGCCGTAGGAGTTGAAGTCGGCGCGCCCGACGCCCTGTTCGCGGAGCCATTGCCCCGCCGGCGTGGCCTCGCCGAAGGCGCCGGCGGGCGAGATATGGTCGGTCGTGACGGAGTCGCCGAGAATGAGCAGGGCGTGCGCGGAGTGAATGTCACGCACCGACTGCTCGGGCAGTTCGAGAAACGGTGGACGGGCAATATAGGTCGAAGGTGGCCAGTCGTAGACCTCGCCAACCGGCGCCGCGATGGCCTTCCACAGGTCCTGGTCGGCGCCGACGTCGGTGTAACGTTGGCGGAAGGTTTGCGGGTCGAGAGCGAAGGGCAGCACGGCGTCGATTTCTTCGGAGATCGGCCAGACGTCGCGGAGGTAGACCGGTTGGCCGTCGCTGCCGAGGCCGAGCGGTTCGCTGTCGAGGTCGATGTCGACTCGGCCGGCAATGGCAAAGGCGACGACCAGCGGTGGCGAGGCCAGATAATTGGCGCGCAGATTGGGGTGGATGCGCGCCTCGAAGTTGCGGTTGCCGGAGAGCACTGCCGCCGCGACCAGTTGGTGTTCGCTGATCGCCTGGTTGAACGCCGGGTCGAGGTCGCCCGAGTTGCCGATGCACGTCGTGCAGCCGTAGCCAACGAGGGCAAAGCCGAGCTCCGCGAGCGGCTTCAGCAGGCCGCCCCTTTCCAGATAATCGGTGACCACGCGCGAACCCGGCGCCAGCGAGGTCTTGATGTGCGGTTGCACGCGCAGACCCTTGGCGACGGCCTTGCGGGCGAGAAGACCGGCAGCGATCATCACCGCCGGGTTGCTGGTGTTGGTACAGGAAGTGATCGCCGCGATCAGCACATCGCCATGGCCGAGGTCGACTCCTGCGCGTGCCGTCGGGTAGCGTTGTCCGATGGTCGCCGGTGGCCGGGCGAAACCGTCGGCCGCTTCCGGCGCACTCAGCAGGCGATGAAAGCGATTCGCCATCTCGGGCAGCGGAATGCGGTCCTGCGGCCGTTTGGGCCCGGCCAGCGAGGGAACGATGCTCGCCAGATCGAGCTGGACGACGCGAGAGTAATCGACGTCGCCGGCACGTGGAATTCCGAAAAGGCCCTGCGCGCGGAAATACGCCTCGAAGAGCGTGCAGTCCGCGTCGCTGCGACCGGTGCCGCGCATATAGGCGACCGTCCTCTCGTCGACCGGGAAGAAGCCCATCGTCGCCCCGTACTCGGGCGCCATGTTGGCCAGTGTCGCGCGATCGGTCACTGACAGGCTGCTCGCGCCCTCGCCAAAGAACTCGACGAAGGCGCCGACCACCTTCTCGCGGCGCAACAGTTCGGTCACCGTCAACACGAGGTCGGTGGCGGTGATGCCCTCGCGCAGACGGCCGCGCAGTTCGACACCAACCACGTCGGGGGTCAGGAAATAGACCGGCTGGCCGAGCATCGCCGCCTCCGCCTCGATGCCACCGACTCCCCAGCCGACGACACCGACGGCGTTGATCATCGTGGTATGGGAATCGGTACCGACCAGCGAGTCGGGAAAATAAACCCGTCCGCGCGAGCTTTCCTGCCAGCGCACACCTTGGAACAGATGTTCGAGGTTGACCTGATGGACGATGCCCACCCCCGGCGGTATGACGCGAAAGTTCTCGAAAGCCTGCATTCCCCATTTCATGAACTGATAGCGTTCGCGGTTGCGTTCGAATTCGCGCGCCATGTTCTGTTGCAGGGCCTGCGGGGTTCCGTAGTGATCCACCTGCAGCGAGTGATCGACGACCAGGTCGACCGGTACCAGCGGCTCGATGCGTCGCGGATCGAATCCGCGCGCTCGCGCAATGTGTCGCATTGCTCCCAGATCGCAGAGCAGCGGCACGCCGGTGAAATCCTGCAGAACGACACGCGCGACGACGAACGGAATTTCCGCACTGCGACTTGCGCGCGGCCGCCACTCGGCGAGCTCAAGGATGTGCCGCTCGCTGACGCGCCGGCCGTCGCAGTGACGCAGCAGCGCCTCGAGAACGATGCGCAACGAAACCGGCAAGCGGTCGACATGGCCGATTTCGCTGGCGACCAGCGCCGGCAAGGAATAGAACCAGGCCTCCGGTTGCCCGGGAGGGGTAAAGCGCGACAGCGTATTGAATGGCGAGCGGGGCATGCGGAATCTCCCAAGAAACGGGTGCGCGAGCGCAGGTACCCCAATGACAGTTCGGGGCCGTCCGTGTTCCCCTGCCGGACGCTGTCGACCGAGTCTCCGCCATCCTATATGCTTGCGCGTGCCGATGCGGCCCACCGCGCTGCGCCTGCAGAGCCCGTGAAGCCCCCCGCCCATCGTTTCGCCACCATCCACTTCCTGAGGAGACTCAAATGGCTGCAAAGAAGATCCTGATGCTTACCGGCGATTTCACCGAAGACTACGAGACCATGGTGCCATTCCAGGCGCTGCAGATGGTCGGCCATACCGTCCATGCCGCCTGCCCGGGGAAGAAGGCCGGGCAGCAAGTGCGCACGGCAGTGCACGATTTCGAAGGCGACCAGACCTACAGCGAAAAGCCAGGCCACAATTTCACCCTGAATGCCGATTTCGCCGAGCTGCGGGTGGAAGAATACGATGCGCTGGTCATTCCGGGTGGTCGCGCGCCGGAGTATCTCCGGCTCGATCCGGCGGTGCTTGCCGTCGTGCGGCACTTTGCCGCTGCCGACAAACCGATCGCCGCGATCTGCCATGGCGCGCAACTGCTGGCGGCGGCGGGCGTTCTTTCGGGCCGCCTGTGCAGCGCCTATCCGGCGTGTGCGCCGGAAGTGCGCGCGGCCGGGGGCAGCTATGCCGAGATCCCGGTCGACCAGGCGCAGGTGGACGGCAATCTGGTCACCGCTCCCGCCTGGCCGGCGCATCCGGTCTGGCTGGCGAAATTCCTGCAGGTTCTCGGCACCCGCATCGAAGCGTAAGCCGTCCGCTGCCGCCGTGGGCAAGGGGGGCGACGCCGGGCGCTGATCTGCCTGTCCGGTGGCTCGGCCAGCGCGGGTCACTTGACTTGCAAATGCGAATTGTTATCATATGCGGAGTATCCACGCTGCTTCAGACCCGGAGTTCGCCAAGATGTTCTTGACCAGGAAAGTTCTTCTGACCGCCGCCCTGCTGGCGCTACCCGTCGCTGCGCTGGCGGGCGAGGCGGAATTCGCCATCACCATCAAGGACCACCGCTTCGATCCTGCCGAAGTACGCGTGCCGGCCGGGCAGAAGATCAAGCTGGTGGTGAAGAACGACGACAAGACTGCCGAGGAGTTCGAGAGCAAACCGCTCAAGCGCGAAAAAATCATCCAGGGCGGCGCTTCGGCGACCATCGTCATCGGCCCGCTCAAGCCCGGCAGCTATCCGTTCTACGGCGAGTTCCACGAGGCTACCGCCAAGGGCGTGATCATCGCCGAGTAAGTACCCGGCTGCCTGGAGTCTGCAAGATGCTTGGTTCGGCCATCATCGTCTTTCGCGAATCACTGGAAGCGTCGCTGATCGTCAGCATCGTCGCCGTCGCCACCGTCGGCCTGCCGCATCGGGCGCGCTGGATTGCTGCCGGTATTGCCGGTGGCGTCGTCGGCTCGTTGCTGGTCGCGATGATGACGGAACACATCGCGGAACTGGGCGGTGGCATGGGACAGGAGCTGTTCAGCGCCGGTGTGCTCGGCATTGCCGTGCTGATGCTGGCCTGGCACAACATCTGGATGGCGCGTCACGGAATGGAAATGACGCGACAGGCTCGGCAACTGGGCAGTGACGTGCGTTCGGGCGAGCGCGAAATGTCTGCACTGGCGATCGTCATCTCGTTGGCAGTGCTGCGCGAGGGCTCGGAAACGGCGCTGTTTCTCTACAGTCTGTTCATCGGCGGGAACGAAAGCGTCGCCAGCGTGATTGGTGGCGGCATACTTGGTCTTGCCGCTGGGGTCGCTGCTGGCTGGGGACTCTACGCGGGTTTCGTGCGGATTCCCGTGCGCTGGTTTTTCTCGGTGACCAGCGTGCTGGTGCTTGCGCTGGCCGCCGCAATGGCGAGCAACATGGCCCGCTTTCTCGTGGCAGCCGACGTACTGCCGGCGTTGGCCGATCCGCTGTGGGATACCTCCGCGTTCCTCGACCAGTCTTCGCTCACCGGTCAGTTGCTGCACTTGCTGATCGGCTACGAGGCGCAGCCCTTGGGAATACAGGTTGTGGTTTTCGTGACCACACTGGCGCTGATTCTGTTCGGCATGTGGCGGTTCCGCCTGCGGCCGCCAACCCGTCCGCCCGCTTCGAAACTGGCGGACTCGACCGCCTGAAAGGGCGGTCGCCGACGTTTGCTCCAGGCCACCAGGGCAGGGCGCCAAGCGATCGGCAAGTCGAGCGCAAGGTACGAAGCGTACTCGGCCGCCGCGCTGGCGCCCGGGATTCCCTCCGTTCTGGTCAGCCGCGGTTCGGCGCGCCCCCCTGGCTGGGCGGGCATGCCAAGTCGGTCGGATCGGCACGATTGGAGTGGAACACCTAGAAGACCATGCGGCGCGGTGCCATACTGTTTCTATGGGAGTCGGTTTACGGCCAGCCGCCAGGGCATCTCCTCAACGCCGCTACTCGCTGCGCGCAAGTCTTCTTTTGCTCATCGCCGTGTGCGTCCTGCCGGCGGCCGTCGTCTCCGGGAGCTTGGCTTACGCGAATTATCGTCTGCAGCGCGAGCAGACCTACCAGAACACGGTCCTGCTGGCACGCAAGATCGCGTCGGACCTGGACCGCGAACTGTCGGCGGTGGAGTCGGGATTGCGCGTCCTGGCGACTTCACCCGACCTGGCGGCTGGCGATCTGCGCGCCTTTCATCAGCGCGCGCGCGATGCGATCAAGTCGCAGATCGTCTACAACTATGTCCTGATGGACCGAAACGGACGTCAGTTGCTCAATACCCTGCTACCGTTCGGCACCGCCCTGCCGAGCGCAGGTTCCCCCGCCGAACTGACTCGCGTTTTCCATTCGGGCGAGGCAGTTCTTACCGATCTGTTCATCGGTCCGGTTACCGGAAGGCCGCTGATCGCCATGGGCGTACCCGTGCATCGCGATGGTCGAGTGGTCTATGGTCTCGACGCCGGCTTGGCACTCGGCCGCATCGGAGCGATTCTGGGCCGCCAGCATTTGCCAAAGGAATGGCTGGCGGCGGTTTTCGACAGTTCCGGGACGATCGTCGCGCGCTCTCTGGACGCCGAGCGTTTTGTCGGCGAGAAGGCAGTGGACGGCCTGCTGGAAGGGTTTGCCGCGCACCGCGAGGGAACGCTGGAAACCGTAACCAAGGAAGGTACGCCGGTAGTTTCGTCCTTCAGCAGGTCCGCAGTGTCCGACTGGCGGGTGGCGGTTGCGGCGCCGAAGGCGGCGCTCGACGCCGAACTCTATCGCCTGGTCGCCTGGGTACTGGCCGGCACCACGGTCGCTGTCGGACTCGGCTTGTGGCTGGTCGCTCGCCTGGCACGTCGAGTGACTGTTTCCATTCGTGGCCTGAATGACGCTGCGTTGGCGCTTGGCAATGGCAAGCCGGTCGAGCTGCCGAGTGTGCAACTGCACGAAGCGGATGCGATCGGTGTGGCCATCGTGCAGGCGTCGGCAGTGATGGCGCAGGTGCATCACCTCGCCTACCATGATGCCCTGACCGGTTTGCGCAACCGCGTGCTGTTCGATGAACTGGTGGCCCACCAGTTGGCGGCCGTCGTGCGCAGCCAGGGGTCACTGGCGCTTCTTGCCCTCGATCTCGATGGTTTCAAGGCCGTCAATGATCGGCAGGGGCACGCGGCCGGGGACAGGGTGCTGAAGATCGCGGCGAAGCGGATTACGAGGACGATCCGGACGGCGGACGTCGCGGCGAGGCGCGGTGGCGACGAATTCGCCGTCCTGCTCGTCGATGCCGATGAGCAGGACGCCATGCAGACCGCACAACGACTGGTGGCGGCTCTCGCGGAACCGTATCCGGACGTGGCGTCGCCGGTGTCTGCGAGCGTCGGTGTCGCCGTCTTCCCGCAATCGGGCTGCACGGCGGCAACCTTGCTTGAAGGCGCGGATCGGGCTCTGTATCGTGCGAAGGAATGCGGCAAGCGCTGTGCAGTCATCGACGTCGCGGCCAATTGCCTGTTGCAGTAGTTCTCGCCGGACAGCGAATCCGCCAACCGCCAGTGACCGATGGGGCAGCGCCGGTTGGCGCAGGGCGGTGGGAATCCTGACTGGAGATGATTGGCCATGCCGGTTGGTGTTGAGGGTCCGACATTGACTCTGCTGTGGATCGCGCTGGTCTTGCTGGCCTGCTCCGGCGGCCGGGAAAGCGGCCGGTCGGACGCTGGCGCGAGGCGTGCGCGGGACGAATTTCGTCAGAATCCCGTGGTGAGGCCGTGTCTCGCACTCCCGCTTGCTGCCGTTGCGCCATGCCTGGGCAGGGGTGCGCGTTCGCTCATCGTTGCCATGTTCGCGGCAGCGCTTCTTTGTGGCTGTGCGCCCTTGCCGCCGAAAGGGGCGACGAAGGCGAGCTGGCAACCGTCACCCAATTTCGACCAGCGCAGGCCGAACCTGGTGATCATCCACCACACGGGGGACGATACCCTCGAACAAGCACTGCGGACGCTAAGCTCTCCCGAACGCAAAGTCAGTGCGCATTATCTGATCGGTCGCGACGGCAGGATCGTCCAACTGGTCGATGAGAGCGATCGCGCTTGGCATGCCGGCAAGTCGTGGTGGGCCGGTTTCACCGACATCAATTCGGTGTCGCTCGGCATCGAGCTTGACAACAACGGCCGCGAGCCTTTCGCCGACGCCCAGATAGATTCCCTGCTCGAGCTGTTGGCCGACATTCGACAGCGCCACCACGTGCCACCGGCAAATTTCATCGGTCACGCCGACGTTGCCCCGGCGCGCAAGGACGATCCGAGTCGATTCTTTCCCTGGCAACGGCTGGCTGCCCAGGGCTTCGGTCTGTGGTGCGACACCACGCCGCCGCCAGCCCCGATCGGCTTTGATCTGGCGGCGGCACTTGCCGCCCTCGGCTATGACCCGCGCACGCCCGAAGCATCGCTGAAGGCTTTCCGCCTGCACTTTGTCCGCGCTGATCGGCCACTTTCTGCCGAGGAGGAAAATGCCGTGGCTTCCTGTCTGTTGCAAAAGAAGCTGTCGCCGAGCCAATAGTCGGCGGAAACCGCTGTCGCTTTGCGGGCATGAAAAAGCCCAACCTTGTGAGTTGGGCTAAGTATTTTTTGGTGGAGACAGGCGGGATCGAACCGCCGACCTTCTGATTGCGAA
>NZ_JAMTDV010000134.1:0-4044 GCF_023806565.1 Accumulibacter sp.
CAGGGCAGAGAGTCGGTCGGGGTCGTCGGTTTTCAGGATCGCCTGCACGAACTTGTCGGCCACCGCCGCGGCCTGCGGCGCATTTACCTTGCCCGCCACCGCGGCGAGGCCCTCGCCCAAAACGGAGAGCTCATGGCTGTCCGTGGTCGTGGCGACGACGGACAGAAGTTGATTCAGGTCGATGTCCGCTTCAACGGCCAGCAGTGCCAAGATGCGCGCTCTGTCGAGAACCGGATCGGGCTTGTCGAGTTTCGGGGTGAAGGTTCGGATTATCCACGCACGAATCTGCGGGTCGAGGCCTGCTGCGGCAGCAACCAGGTCAGCCGAGGCACGGACGAAGCTGCCCGCCAGCTCGCGATTCTTGCGTATTGCTTCCAGAAAGGCCTTCCTATGCCCTTCGTCGGCAGCCGCCAGAACGAGCAGGTCGGTGAACTGTGCGCTGGACATCTTCCTATCGAGAAGTCTCAAGGGGTGCCAGAGGAACTGGGCTTCGAGATTGACCCGTTGTGACTCCGCCTCTCGCCACGCCCAGAGGAAGCCGCCGGCTGCGAGAGCGACTACCAGCAACAGTGCCGCCAGCACGTAGGAGAACTTGCGCAGGGCGCGGGCGCCCGATTCGGCCTGTTCTTTGGCGGTTCTTTCCGCAGCAGCCGTCTTGCGCTGCAACTCGGCTTCCGCCTCCAAACGACGGACCCGCGCCTCCTCTGCCTCGCGGGCAAGCCGGATTCGCTCTTCCTCGGCGGCGAGCTTCGCCCGCGTCTGTTCCTGGAGAAGCCTTTCGCTCTCGGCCAGATACGCCTGCACCGCGGCGAGCGGCGCTGCCAGATAGCGCCTTGCCCAGCGATCCGGGTCTGGCTGACCGCTCAGGCGTTCTCGCCAGCGCGATGCCCGCACGCAGTCGGTTTCGTCGAGTGGGCCGCCGGTCTTTTCCTCCCACCGGCGCCGGCGCTGCTCGAATTCCTGCAATTCGGCTGCGTCGGTCTCTTCGTCGGCCAACCACGCTTGCAAACGATGCCACTGGCGGATCAGACTTTCATGGCCGATGTCGATCGGCGTATCCGGAAGCAAGGGGGCTGGCGCGATCGGGGTGAGAAAACCCACGCCTTCTGCCCGGTAAGCTTCGAGAACTTCCCGCATCTGCGGCTCTGCGGCCGCCCCCACCAGATTCCTGAGTTCGGACCAGGTCTGCGGGCGGCGGACGTCACGACCGTCGCGGCGCTCACTGAGCGCGATGAAGAGGGCACGTGCGATCGCCTGCGCTGGCGCCGACAAGCGACGATGGATTTCCTCGGCATGGGTGTCCAGCGCATTGCCTTCGGGCGCGTTGTCGGCTTCAAGACCGCCTGCCGCCAGGGTACGCGCCGAGACCGCCTTGAAATCGTCGAAAACCAGGTCCGAGCGGCCATGGTCCCTGGCCTGGTGCCACATGCGCAGCAACTTGTGCTGCAGGACCGGCAGTTCATCGTCCCTGGTCAGATTGTTCACCAGCAGCGTAGTCAGAACCGGGTCGATGCTGCCACCGACCAGCGCCAGAGGGGCAACGATGACCGTCTCGAGTTGCTCGCGGTTGAGCCGCGGGGTTAGGTAGAGGCCGCTGTTGATCGCCTCTGGCAGGCCATGGAAAGCGGCCGCGTTGCCCAGGAAGTCGGCGCGCATGGTCAGCAGCACCTGCACCGGCAGCCCGGGTTCGGCCGCAGCGCGCAGCAGCAATTTGACGAAGGCCTCGGCTTCGTCGATGTCACGCTGGCGGAAGCGAAAAATCTCCTCGAACTGATCGACCACCAGGATCACCGCCTCGCTGGCAAACTCCGGTTGCAGCGACCGGAACAAATCGGTGAAGGCCGCCGGACCGCTACGCAGGCTGGCGGCGAGGTACTGCGGTGCAGTGCCTGCATCCAGGCTGCCACGCCAGCGGGCATCGCGGGTCAATGCCGTGGCCAGGTTGGCCATCGGCGAGTCGCCGGGCTTGAGCGTGTACACGTTCCAGCGGTGGCCGAAATCCGTCAGATCACCACGGTGCAGGGCGGGGATGAGTCCGGCCCGCACCAGCGACGACTTGCCCGAACCCGAGGCACCGATTACTGTGGTGAAGCGGCTGCTCGCCAGTTTGTGCAGCAGGTCGCCGACATGCGCCTCGCGCCCAAAGAAGAGCAGTGCATCGTCCGCTTCGAAGGCGCGCAGGCCTACGTAAGGGGCGGGCAGCGCGAGGGTGATGCGTTTCATGAGGGAGGGACGCCCTGGATGAAACTGACCAGCGCTGGCTCGTCGATCCCTGCGAAACCAGGAATGGCGAAAAGATCCTTTGAGTCGATGCCCAACTCGGCATAAAGGTCGTTGCGCGCCGGTTGGGCGCCGAGCCACACGCCCCAGCGCGCCACGTTCAACTGCCTCTCGGCGATCAGGTTCAGACAACGCATCAAGCGAAAGCTGATCGTCAAGCGGTCCCGTGCTTCGCGATAAATGGTAATGCCGCCGCCGCAGATGCGCAGCAATTCGGCCAGTGCTGCCGGGTCGTTGGCCTGGCCATTGACCGGGCTGCGTACCTCGCAGCCGTGGCGACTCAGGATTTCTCGAATTCCCTCGCGGAGGTCGGCATCAGGCGATGGGTCGTCGAGAAAGATTCGGCGCGTGGTCGGCCGTGTCGGCCGTGTCGGCGGCGACGGGCGGATCAGTTTGCCATGGCGGAGAACCAGCTCTTCCTTGAAGCGCTCGAGGTTGACGACATGCAACTCGGGCGATCGGAACAGCTCAGCGTGGTCGGCATCGAGAATGCTGGCGACGTCGAGCGCAGGGTCGTGCCATTGCATGATCGCTATTCCGGAGTGGCGGGCCATCTGCAATTGCAACTGCGGCAGAGGCAGTTCTCCTCCGGGCGGTTTGCGGCCTGGCGTAGCAGACAGCAACTGCACGAACAGCACCGATTGCGCGAGCGCGGCACCCAGACCGGAAGCGAGTTCCTCGGCGGTAAGTCCGTAGAAGTCGCCCTCTGGCACGACCGGGATGCATTCTCTTCTAAGGGCGGCGACGACTTCGCTGCGCTTGCTCTCCAGATCGTCGGTCACGTCGGCAAGCAAGACGGCACCGGCTATCGGCGCGGGCACGGACGCCGCGGTAGGCGGCGTTTCAGGCATTCCCGCCGGTCTTGCCGGCGGCTCGCCCGATTTCATCTTTATTTCCAGCAGGCGGTGGTCAATCGCCTGCACCAGGGCTTCCACTTCGCGCCAGTAATGGGTTCCGTGGTCTTCATCGGTCCCGGGACTTGGCGAACCCGCGAGGCGATGAACGCCATTGGCAGCACCGCCTGACCAGTACCAGAGCTTGCAATGCAGCAGTTGCGAACGGATTCTCTCCACGACAGCAGGAACCCGATCGATTCGCTCAAACGGCAGAAGTTCGACGACGAAGACGTGGCGCGGCTTTTGCGGATCATCCGAGCGAGCCTGGATGAAGTGTTCGAGCTCGGTGCCGCACCATTCCGATGCCAGATAATTGCGCGACAGAAGCAGCAGCAGGACGGCACTGCGGGCCACCTTTTCCTTCAAGGCATCGTCGAAGGCGTCGCCCGGCTTCAGTTGGTTGTCGATGAAGACGCGCTTGCGCAGCGCGCTCTGGACCGAATTGAGATTCTGCGCCAGCCTGGTGACCCAGCCCCGACCGCTTGCCCCCGCGGGAACCAGATTGTCATCGTGGGCGTAACTGACGAAAACGTCATAATCAAAACCGGTGACCAGGGCCTTGCTGACATTGAGTGGGTCGTGTTGATGCATGGCAATGAGTATAGCCTCATGCGCAGCATGCACGGAAAAATCGCCGCGCTTCGATACTAGTAGAGTCGAGATGTGGCGCGGTGGCGTTAGGTGCGGCTTGTCTGTGACCGTCTCTTTCGTCTGACGGTGCCGAAGTAGCCGATCCATGACCCCGTTTCCACAGCCCGCTCATCGAACCGGACAGGCGCTTTTCGCCCATCCGGCTCTCGGACAAGACGTCACGCTTTCGCCCACGGAAGGTCACGCGCGGCTTCGGGGTCAGCGGGCTTCGGGGTCA
>NZ_JAMTDV010000134.1:4144-6973 GCF_023806565.1 Accumulibacter sp.
GGCTTCGGGGTCAGCGGGCTTCGGGGTCAATTCTCGCATTGCAGCACTCGATGTAACTATCCGAGAACTGACCATCCACGCTTTGCTGCCCCACCACGCTCACCTTCCACGCGAAACTCATTTATTACGATATGGGACGAATCTAGTTGCTGCCAACAGCACTAACAACGAGAAAGGGCGGCAGGCTCAAAGTTGTCTAAGAAGCCGCAACCACCACCGTCCCCGCTTCCCCCTCTCCCCTCGCCTTGATCACCCCGATCGCGACCGCCTCCTCGCCCGCATCGCGCAGGATCTGCAGCGCCTGCTGCGCGTTCTCGCGCGCGACAACGACGACCATGCCGATGCCGCAATTGAAGACCCGGTGCATCTCGCTCTCGGCGACGCCGCCTGCGCGCTGCAGCCAGTCGAAGAGCTTGGGACGCGGCCACGCGGCCAGGTTGATCTCGGCCTTGACCGGCGGCGGCAGGATGCGCGGCACGTTGCCGGTGAGGCCACCACCAGTGATGTGCGCCATTCCCTTGACCGGCAGCGCCTGCATCAGCGCCAGCAGCGGTTTGACGTAGATGCGGGTCGGCGCAAGGATCGCTTCGGCCAGCGTGGTGTCGCCGTCGAAGGGCTGCGTCAGGTCCGGCTGCGCGCGGGCGATGATCTTGCGCACCAGCGAATAGCCGTTGGAGTGGGCACCCGACGACGGCAGGCCGATCAGCACGTCGCCGGGAACGATCGTCGAGCCGTCGATGATCGCCGATTTCTCGACGACGCCGACGGCAAAGCCGGCCAGATCGTATTCCCCAGCCGGATACATGCCGGGCATTTCGGCAGTCTCGCCGCCGATCAGCGCGCAGCCGGCGAGTTCGCAGCCCCGGGCGATTCCCTGGACCACTTCGGCGGCAGTGTCGACGTCGAGCTTGCCGCAGGCAAAGTAGTCGAGGAAGAACAGCGGCTCGGCACCCTGCACGAGAATGTCGTTGACGCTCATCGCCACCAGATCGATACCGATCGTGTCGTGCTTCTGCCATTCGAAAGCAAGCTTGAGCTTGGTACCGACGCCATCGGTACCGGCGACCAGCACGGGTTCGCGGTATTTCTGCGGTACCGCGAACAGCGCGCCGAATCCGCCGATGCCGGCCAGCACGCCGTCGCGCCGGGTCCTGGCGGCGAGCGGCTTGATCCGCTCGACGAGTTCATCGCCGGCATCGATGTCGACACCGGCATCGCGGTAGGAGAGAGAGGGTTGAATCGTCATCAGTGAGGTCCGGAGCAAGGCAGGCAAATGCCGGGCAGTGGTAGAATGCACCACTCCGATCGCCGAAAAAGTCCAATCTTATCCGAAATGGCCCGGCCGCGCCCCGATCAGCGCTTGCGCCGCACTTCTCCTCCCGCCCGATGCGCCAGTTGATCCTTGACCTGCTGCCGGAAACCCCGCCCAGCTTCGACAACTTCGTCGCCGGTGGCAACGCGGAGGCGCTGACCGGCCTCGCCACCTGGCTGGCGCCGAGCAGCCGCGAGCCGCTGTTCTATCTCTGGGGGGAAGCGGGTGCCGGCAAGACTCATCTCCTGCGCGCCTGTCAGGCGAGCTACCACGATGCGCAAAGCGACCCCGATCTTGCCGCGATGGTCAGCGACGCGGCGGCGAGCGATTTCCATGCCGTCGACCACGTCGAAACGCTCAGCGACAGCGGCCAGATCGTCCTCTTCCACCTGATCAATCGCCTCTGCGGCAGCGGCGGCCGCCTGCTCGTCGCCGCCAACCTGCCGCCGCTGCAGTTGACCCTGCGGGAAGACCTGCGTACCCGCCTGGGAAGCGGGCTGCTCTACCGCCTGCAAGCGTTGAGCGACGCCGACAAGCTCGCAGCGCTCGGCGAGCAGGCCCAGGCACGCGGACTGGTCCTGCCGCGCGAAGCGCTCCACTACCTTTTTTCGCGGGCGCCGCGCGACATGCGCAGTCTCGCCGCCCTGCTGGCGGCGATCGACCGTTACTCGCTCGAACAGCAGCGCCCGATCACGCTGCCGCTGCTGCGCGAGGTGCTGCAAACCTCCCTCGACCTGTGAGTTGCCCGAAAGTACCGCCAATGGATCTTGCTCTCTTCGACCTCGACAACACGCTGATCGCCGGTGACAGCGACTTTGAATGGGCGCAGTTCCTGATCGGCAAGGGCATCCTGGACCGCGCCCTGTACGAAGCGAAGAATCTCGAGTTCTACGAGCAATACAAGGCGGGCACGCTCGACATCGACGTCTTCCTCGATTTCCAGTTGCAACCCTTGTCGCGCTATCCCCGCGCCCTGCTCGATACCTGGCAACGTGAGTTCCTGGCGCGGAACATCGTTCCGCTGATCGGCGGCAAGGCGCGGGCGTTGGTACGCAAGCATCTCGACGGCGGCGCCCTGTGCGCCATCGTCACCGCGACCAACAGTTTCGTGACCGGGCCGATCGTTCGCGAATTCGGGATCGAACATCTGATCGCAACGATCCCGGCCCAGGAAAACGGCCAGTTCACCGGTCTGCCGCGCGGCCTGCCGTCTTTCCGCGAAGGCAAGATCGTACGCGTCGAGTCCTGGCTCGAAGCTCTCGGACTGTGGTGGAGCAGTTTCGAGCGCAGCTGGTTCTACAGCGATTCCTTGAACGACCTCCCCCTGCTCTCGAAAGTCAGCAATCCGGTGGTCGTCGACCCGGACCCGACGCTGCGCGCGCACGCCGAAGCAGCGGGCTGGCCGATCGTGAGCCTGCGCGCATGAATGGATCCGCGTTCGAGCGCTTGTGCCCGCGGAATATCGGCTATCATCCCGCCGCCGCCCCGGCAAGCCGAAGATGAGCCGAAGATGAGCC
>NZ_JAMTDV010000134.1:7073-60650 GCF_023806565.1 Accumulibacter sp.
TCGGCTATCATCCCGCCGCCGCCCCGGCAAGCCGAAGATGAGCCGAAGATGAGCCACCCCTGATGATCCGCAAATTGATTTCCCGCGTACTCGGACGCAAGGTCCGCGACCCGCAGCGAGAGCCTGCCATCATCGCCGCCGCAGAGCATGGTCTGCAGCGCGAGCAGATCAGCCGCGCCTGCAGACGTACGGTCGAGGCGCTGCAGGAGCATGGCTACCAGGCATACATCGTCGGCGGCGCGGTGCGCGACCTGCTCGCCGGGCTGACGCCGAAGGATTTCGACGTGGCCACCAGCGCGACGCCGGAACAGGTGCGCCACTGCTTCCGGCGCTCGCGCATCATCGGCCGCCGCTTCCAGATCGTGCATGTCAACATGGGGGCCGAAACGATCGAGGTGACGACCTTCCGCGGCCACCACGACGAAGGCAGCGGCAACCGGGCGCAAACCGACGAGCAGGGCCGCGTGCTGCGCGACAACGTCTTCGGCAGCCAGTCGGAGGACGCAGCGCGCCGGGATTTCACGATCAACGCGCTGTACTACGATCCGACTTCCGAAACCATCGTCGATTACCATCACGGCGTCGCCGATCTGCGCCAGAAGACCCTGCGCATGATCGGCGATCCGAAGACGCGCTACCGCGAGGATCCGGTGCGCATGCTGCGCGCCGTCCGCCTCGCCGCGAAGCTTGGCCTGGCGATCGACCCGGAGGCCAGGCGGCCGATCCGGGAAATGGGAGGCCTGATCGAAAACGTGCCGCCTTCACGCCTGCTCGACGAAATGCTCAAGCTGTTGACCTCCGGCCACGCCGTGCGCTGCGTCACCCAGCTCCGCGAGGAGGGACTGCACCACGGGCTGTTGCCGCTGCTCGACGTGATCCTCGATCAGGCGCTCGGCGAACGCTTCGTCCTGCTGGCGCTGGAGAGCACGGACCGCAGGGTGCGCGAAGGCAAACCGATTTCTCCCGGCTTCCTTTTCGCCACACTGCTCTGGCACGAGGTGCTCGCCAAATGGGAACCGCTCAAGGCGCGCGGCGAGCCGGCGATCCCGGCACTGTTCGTGGCGATGGACGAAGTGCTCGAAGCGCAGGCGGAGAAGCTCGCGATCACCCGCCGGATCGCCGGCGACATCAAGGACATCTGGGCGCTGCAGCCGCGCTTCGAGCAGCGCACCGGCAAGCGCCCGTACGGCGTCCTGCAGCAGCCACGCTTTCGCGCCGGCTACGATTTCCTGCTGTTGCGGGTCGAGTCAGGGGAAGTCGAAGCGGCGGTCGGCGAGTGGTGGACCGGCTTTCTGCACGCGAGCGACGAGCATCGCGCCGCGATGCTGCTGCCGCCCGCGCCCGGCGAGGCAAAAAGGCGCCGCCGCCGGCGTCGCCCGGCGACCGGCAGTGACCAGGATCGCGGCCTCGCCGAATGACTCGCGGAGATTGGCCCTGCCGTCCTTGTCACGACTGTGGGGCGATGGGCAATACCGGATCGGGCAACGGCCGCCGGGCTGTGTCGGCAGAGGCACGAGCAGGTGGCGAGCCTGTCTGAAGCTCCGGCATCCGCACATCTGGCGTATGTCGCGCTGGGTGCCAATCTCGCCGATCCGGTGGCGCAGATTCGGGCGGCTGGTGCCGCGCTCGCCGAGCTGCCCGATTCGCGGCTGCTCCGCCTGTCGTCGCTGTATCGTACGGCACCGGTCGGCATCCGCGGCCAGCCCGACTTCATCAACGCCGTCGCCGCACTGGAGACCCGGCTGGACCCGGAACCGCTGCTCGACGCCCTGTTCGCGGTCGAGCGCCGCTTCGGTCGCCATCGCGAGTTTCGCCATGCGCCGCGCACGCTCGACCTCGACCTGCTCCTCTACGACCAACGCGTGCTCGACAGCGAGCGGCTCAGCCTGCCGCACCCGCGCATGCACCTGCGTGCTTTCGTCATCGCTCCGCTGCTCGAGATTGCCCCGCTCTGCCGCATCCCGGGACGCGGTGTGGCGGCCGCCTGGCTGCCCGCGGTGAGCGGGCAAGCGATCGAAAAGCTCGGATCATAGCGAGCAGCGGGACCATGGCATCGACCAATGCACAAGCAAGCACGGGAGTGGGGATACGCGTTCTCTACGATGCCGTTTCGTGCAGTTTTTTGTATCGGGAATACCTGCAAACCCGCCCATCGGCGAGTCGCTCTGTGTATCCTATTCGCCGTTCGACGGAGCCGCTTGCTGCCGGCGCAGCCGGGCCGGGCCGCCGCGCACCAGAAAGGGGAACGGGATGAACTTCGCCATTGGCGAAAAGCCTTGCAGCCGCACGCGGTGCGGCGGCGAACTCGCGGCCTGGCGGCCCATGGCCGCTGATCGCTGCGCCTGTTCGAACCTTGATCTCGTATCGTAACCAACCCCTAGACCGGGGAGAGTAAGCCCATGTCCACTCACGTTGCCACGCGCCGCCTGACGCACGTCGACCTCGCCCGAATGCGGAGCAACGGCGAAAAGATTGCCGTCCTCACCTGTTACGACGCGAGCTTCGCACAGCTTTGTGACACGGCCGGCGTCGACGCGCTGCTCATCGGCGACTCGCTGGGAATGGTCCTGCAGGGCCACGACTCGACGCTGCCGGTCACGTTGGGCGACGTCGCCTACCACACCGCGAGCGTCGCGCGCGGCAGCCAACGGCCGCTGGTGATAGCCGACATGCCCTTCGGCAGCTTCCAGGAAAGCCCGCAGCAAGCGCTGCGCAACGCCGTCGTGTTGCTCGCGGCCGGCGCGCAGATGGTCAAGCTGGAAGGCGGAGTGGAGATGGCCGAGACCACCCGTTTCCTGAGCCGGCGCGGCATCGCGGTCTGCGCGCACGTCGGACTGACCCCGCAATCGGTGCATCAGCTCGGCGGCTATCGCGTGCAGGGCCGCGACGACTCGGGTGCCGCCCGGCTGTTTGCCGACGCCCTGGCACAGCAGGAAGCCGGCGCCAGCCTGATCGTCCTCGAAGCGATTCCCGAAGCGCTGGCGGCAGAAACCACCGGCAAGCTCGTCATCCCGACGATCGGCATCGGTGCCAGCCGCGAATGCTCGGGCCAGGTGCTCGTGCTGCACGACATGCTGGATATCTCCGCCGGCCGCAAGGCACGCTTCGTGAGGAATTTCATGGCCGGCCAGGCGTCGATCGGCGCGGCCATCGCGGCCTACGTCGCGGCCGTCAAGGATGGCAGCTTTCCCGCCCCCGAACACTGTTACTGAACGGCCACGCCCCTCTCCGGACACTGCGCGGACGCTTCGCCAGTCGTCGCAACGTCCGACCATCGACCACGCTGCACAAATTCTGGCGCTCGACTGACAAGGGTTCATTCATGCAGATTCACTCTTCGATCCCCGAACTGCGCACCGCGCTGCCGGCAGGAGATCGCATCGCCTTCGTGCCAACCATGGGCAACCTGCATGCCGGCCACATTGCCTTGATGACCCAGGCGCGCCAGCACGCCACGCGGGTGGTCGCGAGCATTTTCGTCAATCGATTGCAGTTCGGCCCGAACGACGACTTCGACCGTTATCCGCGCACCCTTCAGGCAGATTGCGAGAAACTCGCCGCCGCCGGCGTCGACCTGCTGTTCGCGCCCAGCGAATGCGAACTCTATCCGGAACCACAGCAGTATCACGTCGATCCTCCGGAGATCCAGCATCAACTGGACGGTGCGTTCCGGCCCGGCCATTTCCGCGGGGTCGCCACTGTCGTCCTCAAGCTGTTCAACATCGTCCAGCCGCAGGTGGCGCTCTTCGGCAAGAAGGACTACCAGCAGCTGATGGTGCTGCGCAACATGACGCGCCAGATGGCCCTGCCGATCGAGATCGTTGGTGGCGAGACCGTGCGCGCCGAAGACGGCCTGGCGCTGTCGTCGCGCAACGCATACCTGTCGCCGGCGGAACGTGCCGAAGCGCCGCGCCTGCACCGCCTGCTCACCGAGATCCGCACCGCGGTCCGCGCTGGCGAACGGAACTTCGTCGAAATCGAGAATGCGGCGGCCAGCGAACTCGACCGCCACGGCTGGAAAACCGACTACGTCGCCGTGCGCCGGCAATCGGATCTGCAACCGCCTGAGAGCGGTCAGGACGAGCCTCTGGTGGTGCTCGCAGCCAGCCGTCTGGGCAAGGCGCGGCTTATCGACAACGTCGAAATCGACGCGTCAGGCGGGCATTGACAGGTAGCCATTAGCGGCTACAATGCGCTTCCCCAAACAACTCTAGACCGGTGAAAATCCATGCAGAGAACCATGCTGAAGTCCAAGCTGCACCGCGTCAGCGCGACGCACGCCGAGCTTCACTACGAAGGGTCTTGTGCCATCGACGAGGACCTGCTCGACGCGGCAAACATCCGCGAATACGAACAGATCGACATCTGGAACGTGAATAACGGCGAGCGCTTCACGACCTACGCGTTGCGCGCCGAGCGGGGGTCCGGCGTCATCTCGGTCAATGGTTCGGCCGCTCGCCGCGCGGCGCCGGGTGACATCCTGATCATCGCCAGCTTCGCTTCGTACACCGAAGTCGAGCTGGCCAAGTATTCGCCGCAACTCATCTATGTGGATACCCAGAACCGGATCGTTCGCATCGGTGGCCACATCCCGACTCAGGCCGCTGCCTGAGAGCGTCGCTGCCGGCAACAGGAGAGCCGCGCTCCGGGGAGCGCGGCTTTTTTGTGCGCGCAGCACGCTGCCTACCCCCGTGCGGCTGGAAATCCTGCCGCAAATGGATCACGGCGCGCGCGCACACTGCGAACCGCGCGCCGGTAAGAAATTGGACGCCGGATGACTCTCGCAAGGGGACCTGTCCTTGGCAACTGGCCGCAGGGTCCTGGCCGATCAGGCGCTTTCGGGTGGTGGTAGCGGGGACTTGCGCGGACGGCGACTGCGACTGGCCGGCTTCTTCACCGGCTTGACCGCTTCCGCATCGTCGGTAGCGTCGGTGGCAAGTGCTTCGCCAGGTGCAACCCGATCGACGGCCACCGGCGCTGCGCCGACGACATCCACTGCTCGCGGCTCGTCCACCGCTGCTGCTGCCACCGCTTCCGGGGGCTCTGCCACCGCCTGTGGCGAGGTTTCCTCGATCGACGCTGGCCCGACGCCTGCCTCCCCGATCGGCTCGGTCACCGTTACCGCATCCTCCTCGGCCGCGCGCGCTCCCCTGGTCCGCTTGCCGCCTTTCTCGGCCGTCTTGCGCCGCCCCTCGCGTTTCGGACGTGGACCAGTTGCCGGCTCCCTGGCGTCGTCCCCAGCGACACCATCCAGCAACCCAGCCGGCTCCGGGACCGCTGCAACCTCGGCCACCACCTCGGCGGACACTTCGGCGCGATCGCCATCGCCGTTGCTACGGAACACGTAGGTGCCCGACTTCTCGTCGCGACCAATGTCGAGCAGTCCGCGCGCGCGCGCCTCCTCGAGCAGGTTGCCGAAAGCACGGAAGCCGTAGTAGGACTCGTTGAAATCCGGCTTGCGCCGCTTGATCGCCTCCTTGAGCATCGACGCCCAGATCTTGCCGCTGTCCCCACGTTCGTCGACCAGCGCGTCGAAAGTCGCCACCGCAAGCTCGATCGCCTTGCTGCGCCGCTCCTCGATTTCCTGTCGGCGCTGCGCATCCTCCTCGGGCGAACGCCGGACCGCCGGCTGTGGCTCCTTCGAATCACGCCTTGCCGAGCGCTGCATTTCGCGCACCAGATCGTCGTAGAAGATGAATTCGTCGCAATTGCCGATCAACAGGTCCGAAGTCGATTGCTTGACGCCGACGCCGATCACGTACTTGGCGTTCTCGCGCAGCTTGGAAACCAGTGGCGAGAAATCGGAATCCCCGCTGATGATGACGAAGGTATCGACATGCGACTTGGTGTAGCACAGGTCCAGCGCGTCGACCACCAGCCGGATATCCGCCGAATTCTTTCCCGTCTGCCGCACGTGTGGGATTTCGATCAGTTCGAAGCTGGCCTCGTGCATCGTGGACTTGAATCCCTTGTAGCGCTCCCAGTCACAGTAAGCCTTCTTGACGACGATGCTGCCCTTGAGCAACAGCCGTTCGAGCACCGGCTTGATGTCGAACTTGTCGTACTTTGCATCGCGAACGCCGAGCGCGACGTTCTCGAAGTCACAATAGAGCGCCATGATGGCGGTTTCGGGCGCGACGGCCATGATTTCCTTCTCTCAACAGATTGCGGGGTCACACTTGGGTGTGACGAATCGACCACCCTGCGGCGCACGAAGCGCCGGCGGGCCATACGGGGAACGGTCGCCAAATCGACGTTCGGACGGAATGCCAAAGCGCCAGAGGGCGCAAGGCCCATGCTCGTGATGGTAAACAAATGCCGGCAGGAAGCAAGGAAAAGTCCACGCCGGCGGTCACGCACCAGCGCGTGGAAGCCTGCCATCGAGGCAACCCCGGAGTGCAAGCGAAGCGCCGCGACCATCGTGAAAACAGGGGAGAAGTTCCCCCGATCGCGCGCGGCGAGGCCGATGGCCGGCAGGATCGTGCGCACACGGCACGGCGAAACCGCTCGCCGTAAACGGACGCAAGGGGCGGCTGCCCCTTGCGGATGCTGCGTCAATCCTCGCTTAAGCGTGGACTACGCACGCCGTCTGGCGAAAGCGGCGGAACCTGCGAGCGCGGCCAGCAGCAGCGCCAGCGAACCCGGTTCCGGGGTTTGCTGCGGAATCTCGGTACCGCTGAGGATCGGCAGCACCAGCGACGTGGCCAATGGATTTCCCCAATAGTAATAGCCGGGGAAACTGCCGTCACCGGCCTGGTTGGCCACCAGCCACTGGTTATAGTCCTGCCACCAGTTGCAGTCTGCTCCCCGGTCATTGCCGCAATTGCCCGGGAGCAAGTTGGTAATCGCCGTGTTGTTGCCGAGACCAACGGTCAGTTCCAGGCCCTTGTACTCGGCCCACATCGCATAGGGCTGGCCGAAGTTGCCGTTCCAGCCGAGTTGCCCCTCCTGCCAGTGATTGTTGAGGTAATTCAGCGCCTTTTGGACGGCCGGATCGCTGCTGCCCTTGCCCAGGAAGTTCAAGGCCACCAGCAGGCCACCGGTGTCGGCCTGGTCGCACGGCCCGACACCCGGCTGGTAGCACGCCGATCCATCGGCTGCCTGAGCGTTGGCCAGCCATACCGCCAAGTGATCCTTGACCGTCTGCGGCGTGGTGGCACCCAGGGTCTGGTTGTAGATCAGCGAAATGACCGCCCACTGCGTCGTCGAACTGTCCGAGTCGCCCGTGCCGGGAAAATAGCGCCATCCCCCGTCCCGGTTGCCGTTGATCGCGCTGCTTTGTCCGGCGGAGAAGGTATTGGTGATGCCTTGGGCAATCTGACCCCAGGTCATTCCCGCCAGCGGACCCGTGGTGGTGGCAACAGCACCGGCACCGCCGCCAAACCGGGTCGCGTACTCGGCAATCGCCGGTGCGATCAGGCCAGTTGTATACGTCGTCTCACCTGCACCGTACCAGTACACGCCGGTGCAGCTGCCGCCGCCCGGGCAGATGTTCGCGCCATCATTCCTGGTGCTTACCGTCGTCGTGGTCGCCGTGCTCAGCAGGTATGCGATCGCGTTGTCCACCTGCGCCTTGTACGCCGCTACGTTACCCGCAGCGAGGTCGCCCCAGTGGCCTTGCTGCGTCATCATCGCGTAGGCTGCCGAACCCGTCGCGGCCTACTCGTAACCGCCATAGTTCCAGTACCCGCCCATTGTCTGGGTGCCGGACAGATAGCCGAGACCATTGTCGATTGCCGTTTGAATTTCACCGTCGGTAGCCGCCATGGCAGTGCCGGCGGAAAGGGTTGAAAATGCCACGGCGATAAGGGCCGTGAGCCTCTTGACGCGTTTCATGATGACTTGCTCCTCTGGAGGGTCGAAGTGGACGAAGCGGGAAACAACCGTCTGTTGGCCAGATTTGTCATCGCACCAATTTGGTCATCCCACTACGCCAGAAGCATCAACCATGCCCAAGAAGTGTGCATCGATAAAACCGCTGTTAATTCATGGGTATTCTATTTATTCAAAGAATCATCGCCTTACAAATCAGAGGAAGACGATCAATCTGTAAAAATTTCCGACAGTGATCGACAGATCCGGATGGCCAGATGCCCTTCCACGATGGCACGAAACCCGGCTTTCCGACCCACCTGCGTCGCCGGTTCCTGGTTTCCGGACTCTGGACACTCGGCCCGCCGGCCGCAAGCCTGCCGAGCGGGTATTGAAGCCCGAGGCCAACTGTAAAGAATTCCGACACCGCTGCCGGATGGCTGGCGGCGCCTTGGGACAGGGAGTGTGTTTGCCTTAGCTCTGCAGTTCGACCCGGTCGCGGAAAAACTCGAGAGTTTCGGGATTGGCCAGCGCTTCGACGTTCCTGACCGGCCGACCGTGGACCACGTTGCGCACCGCGAGCTCGACGATCTTGCCGCTCTTGGTGCGTGGAATGTCGGCGACCTGCAGCACCCTGGCGGGGATGTGGCGCGGCGTCGTGTTCCGGCGAATCTGCTGCTGGATGCGCTGCGTCAGCGCCGCGTCGAGTTGCAGTTCCGGACGCAGCTTGACGAACAGCACCACACGCACGTCATGCTGCCATTCCTGTCCGATGACCAGTGACTCGACGACTTCCGGCAACTGTTCGACCTGGCGATAGATTTCGGCGGTGCCGATGCGCACGCCGCCCGGATTGAGCACGGCATCCGAGCGGCCGTGAATGATCATCCCTGCGTGTGCGGTGAGCTCGACGAAATCGCCATGGCACCAGACGTTCGGGAAACGAGCGAAGTACGCCGAATGGTACTTGCTGCCGTCGGGATCGTTCCAGAAACCGACCGGCATCGACGGGAAAGGTGCGGTACACACCAGTTCGCCGCGCTCGCCGCAACCCGGGAACAGCGACCTGCCGTCGTCGTCGAATACGTCGACCGCCATTCCGAGCCCCCGGCACTGCAGTTCGCCACGATATACCGGCAGGATCGGACAGCCGAGCGCGAAGCAGGAAATGATGTCGGTGCCGCCGGAAATGGAAGCCAGCAGGAGATCCGTCTTGATCTCTCGATAGACGTAATCGAAGCTCTCGGGGGCCAGCGGACTGCCGGTCGAGAAGATCGCGCGCAGGGACTGCAGACGATGCGTCGCGCGTGGCTGCAGCCCGGCCTTGGCCAGCGCATCGAGAAACTTGGCCGAGGTGCCGAAGTGGGTCATGCGCTCGGCGTCGGCGTAATCGAAGAGGATCGCCCCCGGTCCGCCGTCGGCGCCGGCAACGAATGGCGAACCGTCGTAGAGCAGCAGCGTCGCCCCGGAAGCCAGACCCGACACCAGCCAGTTCCACATCATCCAGCCGCAGGTGGTGAAATAGAAGAGGCGATCGTCGGCGCGGATGTCGCCGTGCAGTTGATGTTCCTTCAGGTGCTGCAGCAGGGTACCGCCGTGCCCGTGCACGATGCACTTCGGAACACCGGTGGTGCCCGACGAAAACAGGATGAACAACGGGTGCGCGAAGGGCAAGGGCGCAAAATCGATCTCGCCGCCGGCAAACGGCGCCACGAAATCTGCATAGCGCACGCCGTTGGCCAGGGTGGCAAGCGCCGGCGACTCGTCGAGATACGAGACGACCACCGTTCGCGATACGCTCGGCATGCGTGCTGAAACTTCGGCATTCCTGGCCATGCAGTCGACCGCCTTGCCGTTGTACCAGTAGGCGTCAACGCAGAACAGGACCTTGGGCTCGATCTGCCCGAACCGGTCGAGCACCCCCTGGACACCGAAATCGGGCGAAGCCGACGACCAGATCGCCCCAAGCGAAGCCGTCGCGAGCATCGCGATCAGCGCCTCGGGCAGGTTCGGCAGATAGGCAGCCACACGATCTCCGCGGCCAACGCCGGCTGCCTGCAGTGCCTGCGCGCAGCGTGCAACCTCTGCGTACAGTTCGCGATGCGAAAGGCGCTGCCGACGCTTGTCCTCGCCCCAGAAGACGACGGCGTCGCCGTCGTCGCGGCGCCGCAACAGGTTCTCTGCATAGTTCAGCCGGGCCTGCGGAAACCAGCGGGCGCCAGGCATCCGGTCGCCGTCTTCGAGTATCGTCGGGCCGCGTTCGCCAAGCACGCCGCACGTGTCCCAGATCGCCCTCCAGAAATCCTCGGGCTCGCTGATCGACCAGCGCCAGAAGCTCGGGTAATCGCTGGCCCCGCTTCTCCCGGCATGCTCCGCGACGAACGCACTCAGCCTGGCGGCGGCAATCCGTTCGGCGCTGGGATGCCAGATCGGCAGATCGTCCATTGACCTCCTCCAGACCTCAGAGCAGGAGGTCTGCCCGCAGTTTTTCGGGAATGGGCACCGACTTGCCGGTCGCCATGTCCATCCAGACGATCTTGGCATCGCCGGTGGCGAAGATTTCCTGCGCCCCCTGCAAGCGTACTTCGTAGTGTGTCGGGACGCTGCTGCGGCCCGGATGTCCGCAAAACATCGCGACCTCGACAGTCCCCGGGTAGTTCAGCGGGACGAGAAAGGTGCAGCTGGCGTTGATGATCACCGCTCCGGATTCGCGCGGAATCACGTCGTAGCCGCACTTTTCGAGAAATTCGACCCGCGCCTGCTCCATGTAGCGGAAATACACGGTGTTGTTGACATGCCCGTAGGCGTCCATGTCGCCCCAACGAATCGGGATCGTGGTGGTATGAACGAGTTTCCTGTGACTTTGCATTCGCCTTCCTGACTGCGCTCGGCACGGGGGCCCCGAATCCGGGCCACGAAAAGGAGGATCCCGCGCACCCGTGGCGCTCGCCTGCCCGGGTGCGCGGGGAGACGACCACTCAGAACATCTCTTCCGCCAGCGCCAGCACGCCTTCGGCACCGTCGATGATGCTGCTCGCCAGACCGGCGGCCTGCGACAGCACGTGGTCGGCATAGAAACGGGCGGTGACGACCTTGGCAGCGTAGAACGGATCGCTGTTACCGGCATCGATCTTCGCCTGTGCGATCAATGCGGCGCGCACCATCTGCCAGCCGCCGGCAACGATGCCGAGCAGGGTCAGGAAGGGGACCGCGCCGGACGACGCGGCGCGCACGTCGGCACCATAGTTGGCGACGATCCATTCGCCGGCGCTGGCCAGCGCATCGATCGCGACGCCAAACCGGCTGCGAATCGCTGCGAAATTTGCGCCATCCTGCCCGGCCAGGTCGGCGTCGAGCGCCCGCATCATGCCGATTACCGCCTGCAGCGTGGCGCCCCCCTCGCGCGCCATCTTGCGCCCGATCAGGTCGTTGGCCTGGATGCCGGTGGTGCCTTCGTAGATCGTCGAAATCTGCGCGTCGCGCAGGTGCTGTGCCGCTCCGGTCTCCTCGACATAGCCCATGCCGCCATGCACCTGCACCCCCATCGACGCCATGGTGACGCCGGATTCGGTGCTCCAGCCCTTGACCACCGGGATCATCAGGTCGACGAAAGCCTGATTGCGCTTGCGCTCGCCCGCATCCGGGTGATGCACCGCGGCGTCGTGCGCCGCCGCCACGACGTAGGCCAGGGCGCGCGCGGCTTCGGCCCGTGACTTCATGGTCATCAGCATGCGCCGCACATCGGGATGCCGGATGATCGGCACCTTCGGCCCTCCGCGCACGCCGATGTCGGTGCACTGGATGCGCTCGCGCGCGTAATCGCGCGCCCGCTGGTAAGACCTTTCGCAGGCGGCAACCCCTTCCAGACCGACACCGAAGCGCGCGGCATTCATCATGATGAACATGTATTCGAGGCCCCGATTCTCCTCGCCGACCAGATGACCGATCGCGCCGCTGTGGTCGCCGAAGGCCATGATCGCCGTCGGGCTGGCGTGAATGCCCAGCTTGTGTTCGATCGATACGCAATAGGCGTCGTTACGGGCGCCCAGGCTGCCGTCGACATTGATCAGGAACTTTGGCACGACGAACAGCGAAATGCCCTTCACTCCTTCGGGCGCCGTCGGCGTGCGCGCCAGCACGAGGTGGACGATGTTCTCGGCCATGTCGTGGTCGCCGTAGGTGATGAAGATCTTCTGCCCGAAAATCTTGTAACTGCCATCGGCCTGTGGCTCGGCCCGGGTGCGCACCGCTGCCAGATCGGATCCGGCGTTCGGCTCGGTGAGATTCATCGTCCCGGTCCACACGCCGCTCACCATTTTTTCGAGATAGGTCGCCTTCAACTCGTCCGAGCCGGTGAGAACGAGTGCCTCGATGGCACCCGCGGTGAGCAGTGGACACAGCGAAAAGGCGTGATTCGCCGATTTCCACATTTCGGCGACGGCGGCAGCGACCAGCTTCGGCAGGCCCTGGCCACCCCACTCGGGTTCACAGGCAAGCGCCGTCCAGCCGCTGTCGGCGAACAGCTTGTAGGCGTCCTTGAAACCGGGTGGCATGGTCACTGCCTTGTCGCGCCACTGCGCCCCCTCCTGATCGCCCGGCCAGTTGAGCGGCGACAGGACTTCCTCGGCAAACTTGGCGGCCTCCTCGAGCACGGCGTCGACCAGGTCGCTGCTCGCTTCTTCGCAGCCCGGCAACTGCGCTACCTGCTCGAGTCCGGCGAGTTCGTGGATGACGAATTGCATGTCACGAACCGGGGCGACGTATTCACTCATGAGTCTTTCTCCTTTTAGGGCTGCGGTGTAACGGCTTGGCGACTTCGCGGGCCGCCACGGGGGTCAGGTGAGATCGGTACTTTTTCGACGACCGCGATCGATGCTCGCGGACCCGTCATTTTCTTCCAGCAAACGGAGTGCCCTCGGCGTCCGCCAAGAGGTCTGGCCGATAGACGGCGAACAGGGTGGTAAACATGCCGGACAACCACGCCTCGGAAAACCCGAGCAAGACAAAATACGGCAGATATTCGCCACGCAAATACTCGCCATCATAGACGTCGGCCAAGGACAACAACAGGCAGCAAGCGGCACCGACGGCCATTACCGTCAGCGCCGAGGCGAAGAAGCCCTTGCAAAAAATGTAAACGAACAGATGATCGGGCAGCAATCGATCGACGAAGCGGTGCGCCGTCCGGCTGACCGCCACGCCGACCCCGGCCATCAGCAGGCCATTGACGGCAAAAACCTGCCAGCCGGCGGCACCGTTCAGAGTCACCCCGATCAGCACGAGAGAAAGGCCGAGAAAGGCCAGTTCCCATCCCACACACAGGGTCAGAACCGTGGCCCCGAGCAGATGCAGCGAAAGGCCGGGCTTGACGCCGGCCTGCAGCTGCCAGAGCAGGACCAAGGCAACGAGCATCGCCAGAAAGGCGTTCAGACGTGCGCTGTCGAGCAGCACCCGCCAGCGCGCCCGCCGTGCCGCCAGCGCGAGCAGGGCGGCGTACGGCAGCCACGCGAGCAAGGCCCAGTTCCCGTCGAGCAGGCCGTCCGGCAGGTTCATGCGGCCCGTGCTGCGCGGCGACGCGGCTCAGGCGAGTGCTGCCTGCAGGGCCGGCAGGACCTCGAAGAGATCGCCGACCAGCCCGTAATCGGCAACCTGGAAGATCGGCGCGTCGGGATCCTTGTTGATCGCCACGATCACCTTGCTGTCCTTCATTCCGGCGAGATGCTGGATGGCGCCCGAAATGCCGACCGCGATGTAGAGTTGCGGGGCAACGATCTTGCCTGTCTGACCAACCTGGTAATCGTTGGGAGCGTAACCGGCATCGACCGCCGCGCGCGATGCACCCACGGCGGCACCGAGCCTGTCGGCGAGCGGTTCGAGCATCTGGTGGAAGTTGTCGCCGCTGCCCAGGCCGCGACCGCCCGAGACGATGACCTTGGCAGCCGTGAGCTCGGGACGCTCCGACTTGGTCAGGGCACGCCCGATCAGTTTGCTCTGGCCGAGGTCGGGACCGGCAGCCAGACTCTCGATGGGTGCGCTGCCCTCCTCGGCCGCCGCTTCGAAAGCCGTCGCGCGTACGGTGATCACCTTGATCGAGTCCGAAGACTGAACGGTCGCCAGGACGTTGCCCGCGTAGATCGGGCGAACGAAAGTGTCACCGGAGACGACGCCGACGATCTCGGAAATCTGTGCCACGTCGAGCAGAGCGGCGACGCGTGGCATGACGTTCTTGCCAGCGGTGGTCGCGGCCGCGACCAGATGACCATAGGCGGCACCGTGCGCGACGATCAGCGCGGCCAGGTTCTCGGGGGATTGATCGGCATAGTGCGGAGCGTCGGCGAGCAGCACCTTGCCGACACCGCTGATCCGAGCCGCTGCCTCGGCGGCACCGGCACAGGCGCTGCCGGCGAGCAGCAGGTGAATGTCACCGCCAATCCTGCTGGCCGCGGTGACGGCATGGAGCGTGGCCGCCTTGATCGAGGTATTGTCGTGTTCTGCAATAACGAGAATGGCCATGGTCAGATTACCTTTGCTTCAGTCTTGAGTTTGAGCACCAGATCGGCGGCATCCGCCACCTTGATTCCCGCCGAGCGCTTCGCCGGCTCCGCTACCTTCAGCGTTTTCAGGCGCGGTGCGACATCGACCCCCAAGGCATCCGGATTGGTCGTCTCGAGCGGCTTTCTCTTCGCCTTCATGATGTTCGGCAGCGTCGCGTAACGTGGCTCGTTGAGACGCAGGTCGGCGGTAAGGACCGCGGGCATCGCCACTTCGACCGTCTCCAGACCGCCGTCGATTTCGCGCGTGACCGTTGCCTGCGGTGCCGCGATGACGATCTTCGAGGCGAAGGTCGCCTGGGGCCAGTTCATCAGGCCGGCCAGCATCTGCCCGGTCTGATTGGCGTCGTCGTCGATCGCCTGCTTGCCGCAAATGACGATCTGTGGTTGTTCCTTGTCGCATACTGCCTTGAGCAGCTTCGCGACCGCCAGCGGCTGCAATTCGACGTCGGTCTGGATCAGGATGCCGCGGTCGGCACCGATCGCCATCGCCGTGCGCAAGGTTTCCTGGCAATTGGCCACTCCCGCCGAAACGGCGACCACTTCACTGGCGACACCGGTCTCCTTGAGACGTACCGCCTCTTCGATGGCAATCTCGTCGAAAGGATTCATCGACATCTTGACGTTGGCCAGATCAACGTCGCTGGCGTCCGCCTTGATCCGCACCTTGACGTTGTAATCCACCACCCGTTTCACTGGAACGAGGATCTTCAATTTGCTCTCCTTTTATCACTACATGATGATCGATGGTAAATGCGATCCACGCCGGCCGCGTTTGGCACTGCCAAGCTCTGGCCGGACAATGGACCATACGGTATCGTATGGATAGCGTACGGTACCGTATGGAACGGTACCTGTCAACTTGTCGACCGGGGCAGCGGTACGTGAACTGATAATATTGCCCTAGACGCGTGATTCAGGAAAGAAGCAGATGCCAACCAAGCTCAGAAGTACCCGCCCGCGTGCTGCCCTGGACCGCAGCGGGTGGATCGAAGCGGCAATCGAGATTCTTGCCGAACAGGGTGTGCAGGGAATGCGGATCGAGGTTCTGGCGAAAAACTTCGGCGTCACCAAGGGGAGTTTCTACTGGCATTTCAAGGACCGCCAGGATCTCTACGACGCCGTCCTCGAAACCTGGCGGGATGGCCGCCTGCGCGACATCCACAAGCAGACGCTGGCAACCCCCGGCAAGGAAGACGAGCAGCTTCTGCACCTGATCGACGTGTACGGCGCCACGCGCAACCGCAAAGGGATCTCGATCGAACTGGCGGTGCGCGAATGGGCGCGCCGCGACGCGCACGCCGCTGCCATCGTCGAGCAGGTCGACAGCGGTCGCCTGGAGTGCACCCGCAAGCTGTTCCTCGCGCGCGGGGTCGCCGACGACGAGGCCAAGAGCCGCAGCCTCCTCCTCTACGCCTACGTCTTCGGGCAGAGCCTGATGGCCTGCGAGAACTACGACGAGAAACTGAACGACCTGAAACGCTGGATCGCGGAACTGATCGTCAAACCATAGGCCTGCTGGGCGCCCAGGCGCGCAACCCGTCTCCGGTCAGACCGCCATCGCTTCGGTAGCGGCCCGCCAACTGCCTTCCAGATCGTCACAGGCAAGCGCGACAACATCGCCATCGAGTACCCCCCGACGCACGGCGTCGCGCAGAAAGCGGGGAATTTCTTCGATGCGCTGGCGGCCGCGATACGGACGCTCCTGTGCCAGCGCCTGAAAGACGTCCGCCACGGCGACGATGCGAGCTTCCTGCGACAGGCGATCGCCGCTGTGCCGGAATGGGTAGCCGCGGCCGTTGAGCGCCTCGTGATGAAAGGCTGCCCACTGGGCAACGCGCTCCAGTCCAGGGATATGGTGCAGGATCTGGTAGGTTTCAAAACTGTGCCGTTCCATCACCGAGAATTCGAGAGGCGTCAGACCGCCTGCTTTCTCCACGATTTCGTCGGGCACGCAGAGTTTGCCGACATCGTGCATCAGGCCGGCGACCTCGACCTCGGCCAAGGCATCGGCGCTCAGCCCAACCATCTTCCCGAGATGACGTGCGAGCTGCGCCACGCCGAGCGAATGCGCGGCGGTGAAGTGGCTCTTGGCATCGACGATGCTCGAAATCAGTCGCGCAACGTGTCCAAACTGGGGAAAGTCGATGGTGATCCGCCAGTCATTCAGGCTCAGGTCGGCAAGATAGCTTTGCACATGCCGCGGGACGAGGGCAATCCAGAACGCTTCGCGGGTGGCGGCAGCGACGAACGCCTGTACGACTTCGGCGGATAGCTCGCCACCGGCCAGCTGGACGATCGACTCGACGATGCCGTCGCGGTGGAACAGCGGGTTTTCCAGCCCGCGCACCAGGAGCAGGGCGTCGACGCGATCGCCCAACTGGATCAGGTTCGCGTCTATGGCCCCGTCCTCGCGCAAGTGCGGCGGCAGGTCCACCCACGGAGTGTGGTGATAGCGGATGGCCGGCGCAAGCAGCGACAGATGCGCAAAGGGCTGCAGCAGGCAGTACCCGGTTTCGCAATGCGCGTGCCGCTCGTCCCAGTCGGCTTCGCGCAGCAGGCGCCGATGCACCACCGTGGACGATACCCCCAGATCGTGGAGCAGACTTGCGCAAACCAGGCGATCCAGGTTGCGCTCCGGCAAGCCCAGCATCAACCCCGTCTCGCGGGCGATCATCGCGACCCGTTTGCCATGCTGGAAATCGTTGACCCCGACCAGGTCAAGCGCGTCCGACAGCGCCATGATGGCGCTCTTCAGGTCGATTCTCAGAGTCATCGATGGTGCCCGGCCACTACTGCGCGTTCGCGGGCCACTCCGCCGGCCGCGTCGCCAAGTGGTAACGCCGAGAAAGGAATTGACCAAATGGAAACGCCCTCCACCAGCGCGGAGGGCGTTCCCGTGGCTTGCCCGCGCCAGCGGGTGCGGGCTGCGGCGGAACTCAGGCGCCGCGCTCGCGCATCCAGCTGCCGACCTTCGGAGCCAGGACTTTCTGCGCCAGACCGCCGGTGTAGATGCCGATGTGGCCGGTGGCGATGGCAAACTCGGTGTAGTCCTTGCTGCCGACATGCTTGCCGAGAGCCACGGTGCATGGCGGCGGCACGATGTGGTCCTTTTCGGCGTAGATGTTGAGAATCGGCAGCACGAGATTCTTCAGGTCGACCTTGCGCCCACCGACCTCGAGCGTCCCCTTGACCAGCTTGTTGTCCTTCAGGAAATCGCGGACGAACTCCTTGAACATCTGGCCGACTGCATCGGGACCGCCGAACAGCCACTTCTCCATGCGCAGGAAGTTCTGCAGGGCCTCGCGGTCGTCGAGAATGTCGATCACGTCGGAGTACTTGCCGTAGTTCAGGATGAATGGCGAAGCCATCATGAACGACTCGTTGAGTACGGTGGCCGGCACGTTGCCATGCACGGCGACCATCTTCTCGACATCGGCGTCGGCCCCCATGGTGAACATCAGTCCTTCATGCGGCTTGTGATTCGCCCGATACGCGTCGAAGTCGATCGGCGACACGGTTAGCACTAGGTGGCTGATCTTGTCCGGATTGAGCGTCGCATAGGTGGTGGACATGGCCCCGCCCTGACAGATACCCAGCAGGGCGATCTTGTCGACACCGTGATGATGGCGAATGAAGTCGACCGTATCGTCAAAGTACCCGTTGAGGTAGTCGTCCATGTTCCGGTACTTGTCGACCAGACGCGGGTAGCCCCAGTTGTTGAGGTAGACGTCGATGCCCTCGTTCAGCAGGTTTCTGACCAGCGAGCGGTCGGGCTGCAGGTCGGCCACCTCGTAACCGTTGATCAGCGGCGGGACGATCAGCAAGGGAGTCTTCATGATCTTCGACCGCTCGACCAGCGGGTGATAATGGTACACCTCGATCCCGTCCTGCTCGAAGATCGTGTCCTTTGGCGTGCTGCCAATGTCGATGTCGTCGTCGGTGAGGTTGGTGAGGTTGCTGATGCCCTTGGCCAGCTTGGCATTGAGGGCTGCGGTTTCCGCCGCAAGATCGGCGGGAAGAATCTGGATGGGGAAAGAAAACATCGTTGGCACCCTCCTAAAGGTCTATTGGCGTATCAGCCAGAGCAACAAGGTTCCGGCTTCTCGGCTCATTCGCTCTTGGCACGCGCGGCCGCAGTCTTGCGCGGCGCAGCGATCTTCGCGGCCGTCGGGGCGGCGGAAAGCATTTCCTTCCGGAGCGCTCGCACCTCTTTCTTGAGCTCGTGGATCACTTGATAGGCCTCGTCCAGCTCGCTGCGAGTCGGCATGTCTAGACCGCGGAAAATGTCCTCGACAACGGCGCGCTGCGCCAGTTTGAACTGCTGTTGCGCCTTGGTGAAGGCGTTCTGCTTGTCGAGAAACTCCTGCGTGTTGAACGTCACCAGCAACGACTTGTCCGCCGTACGGAACCAGAGGCCCATCAGTTCACGAACCGCGGTGATCTTGTCGCCCTTGGCAGCGACCTTGCCGAGTTCCTCGACCGTTGCCTCGACCGCGCGGGCGAGTGCTTCGGCAAACGCGGTATGGAACGCGAGGCTGTTCTTGCGCAGATCGACCACTGCATCGACCATCCGCAACAGCTTGGCATTCTTTTCGCGCGACGCACCGAAGAGGGGGATCTGTCCCACGCCGGCCAGGGCACTCGCGTCGCTCTCCATCGAGAGCAAGCGATTCAGGCCGGCGGTACCGCCGAGCATTGCCTCGCCGACATGACCTGCCGACGCCGCCTGATACAGGAACGACAGCCAGGGACCGATGGCGTCGGGCAAATCCTTGCTCAAGGTCCCACTCAGGCTGCCGAGGTGAGACCCCAGGCCAAAACTGCGCTCGAGCATGGCCGTCGATTCCTTTGCCCATTGTTCGGCAAAGCCCTTGAGATCTGGGCGCCAGTCCTTCTGTGCTTCAAGATTCGGCGCCACGACCTTCATCGACTTGAAGAAGAAGTCCATGACCCGGTTCATCGCGCTCTGGCTGCCGGTGATGCGATCCATCAGCATGCGCGCTGCTTCGTTCGTACCCTGGTTGGCGGCTTCGACGCCTCGCTTCACGGCTTCGGCGGGATTTTCGCCGCCGCCCGGGAGATTCTGCAGCAGCGAGGACCAGTCGCCCCACATGCGCTTCTGCATATCAGCCCAGGCGTTGACGACACCGCCCATTTGCTCGTTCGGATTCTTGTTTTCCACTCGTGTGATCTCCTTTCAGTGTTTCGGACACGCCCACCGCCACGGCAGGCGGATGCCCAGCGCTAGACTGAGTGCACTCTACAACCAAACTGCGGCCGTCTGACGACGGCCGCGATCCTGCAGTTTCACTGGCTGGGCGACATCACCCCACGGCCACCACTGCATCCCCCTTGTGCTTCGCCTCCCCCTGCTCGTTGGCACAGGTCAACTCGAGGCGAACACATTTCTCTCCGTCCTGCTCCAGCTTTTCGACCACCTTGGCGGTGCACACCAGGCGCTCGCCAATCTGCGTGATCGCGGTGAAACGCACGCCGAAACTGCGAATCGCTTCCTGCGGCACCCATTGCGTCAGCAAACGGCCGAGATAGGCCATGCCCAGCATGCCGTGCGCGAACACGTCGCCGATGCCGTTGGCGCGCACGTAGTCCTGGTCGAGGTGCAAGGGGTGGTGGTCGCCGGAACCCGTCGCGTACAGCGCCAGGGTCAGCCGCGACACCGGTTCCGTGGTGAACGACGGGAGCATGTCGCCGACGTTGAGTGCATCATAGTTCGGTTTCGTCATCGACCTTCCCCTATGCCCGAATGACCATCACGGAGTGCACGTCGCACACCAGTTCGCCTTGCCGGCGCACCTTGACATCCTTGACGACGAACTGCAAGGCACCGTTCCGCTTGTCGTAGATGTCGGTAATTTCCCCGTCGAAGTCGAGGGTATCCCCCGAATAGACCGGTTTGTGGTACACGAAGGACTGTTCGCCGTGCAGCATCTTCATCAGGTCACAACCCATGGTTTCGAGATAGTCGAAGGGGTGCTCCTTGTCCATGTCCATGCAGAAGAAGAAGGTCGGCGGTGCCAGCACGCCCGGCAGGCCAGCCTTCCTGGCGGCTTCCTCGTCGAAATAGATCGGGTTCGTTTCGCCCGTGGCCTTGGCGAACCACTTGAGTTGCCACGCCGTCAAGGTAACGGAATGTGGCGGCACTTTCATGCCGATGTGCTTCTTGTCAATCAACATCCGATTCACTCCCCACCCACCCCGGAGACCGGGGTGGAATGCTCGTTGGCGACTTGATCAGAGAATTTCGATGGCGATCGCGGTGGCTTCCCCGCCGCCGGCACAGAGACCGGCAATGCCACGCTTGAGGCCACGCGCCTTGAGCGCGTAGAGCAGCGTCACCAGAATCCGCGAACCGGTAGCACCGATTGGATGTCCCAGCGCGCAGGCACCGCCATTGACATTGACCTTGTCGCGCGGCAGCTTGAGGTCGCGCATCGACGCCATGGTGACGGCCGCGAAGGCTTCGTTGATCTCCCAGAGATCGACGTCAGTGGTTTGCCAGCCGACCTTCTTCAGGAGCTTTTCGAAAGCGAACACTGGCGCAGTGGTAAACCACGGGGGCTCGTGGGCAAAGGTGGCATGACCGACGATGCGGGCCAGCGGCGTGATGCCCGCAGTCCTCGCATCCGATTCGCGCATCAGCACGAATGCCGCGGCGCCATCGGAAATCGACGAAGAGTTGGCCGGCGTCACCGCGCCGTCCCTCTTGAAGGCCGGCTTCAGCTTGGAGATCTTGGAAACGTCGCACTTCATCGGCGTTTCGTCGGAGTCGCACACGACGTCACCCTTGCGCGTGCTGACCGTCACCGGCGCGATTTCGTCCCTGAACACGCCGCTGGCAACCGCGTTTTGCGCCAGCGTCACCGACTCGGTGGCAAAGGCATCCATCTCGTCACGAGTGAAACCGTACTTGTCCACGCAGAGCTCGGCGAAAGCGCCCATCGGCTTGCCCTGCTCGTAGGCATCCTCCAGACCATCGAGGAACATGTGGTCGTGCAGCACGCCATTTCCCAGACGGTAACCCGAACGCGCGCTGGTCAGCACGTGCGGGGCATTGGTCATCGACTCCATGCCGCCGGCGACGGCGATATTCACCGAACCGGCCAGCAACTCGTCATGCGCGATCATGACCGTTTTCTGGGCCGAGCTGCACATCTTGGTCAAGGTGGTGCAGGGTACCGACTTCGGCAGCCCCGCGCCCAGCACCGCCTGCCGGGCCGGCGCCTGACGTACGCCCGCCATCAGACAGCAGCCCATCAGGGCCTCGTCGATATCCTCGCCCTTGACTCCCGCCTGTTCGACGGCGGCCTTGATGGCAACGCTGGCGAGCTGCGGCGCCGTCATACCCGCAAACTGGCCCTGAAAGGCACCCACCGGGGTGCGTTTGGCACCGACGATCACTACTGATTCACTCATACGACTCTCCTGTATTGCGACCTGATTTGACCGAAACGGTCACTGAGATGCTTGCGTACTGTCGGAAATTACTTGGGCGCCATGCGGATCGAGCCGTCCAGACGAATCACTTCGCCATTCAGATAGCCGTTTTCGCAGATGTGTCTGACCAGGGCGGCGTATTCGGCCGGCTTGCCGAGACGCGAGGGGAACGGCACCATCTTGCCGAGCGAGTCCTGAGCGGCCTGCGGCAGCCCCTTCAGCATCGGGGTCTCGAAGATGCCGGGAGCGATCGTGACGACGCGGATTCCATGCGCCGCCAGTTCGCGGGCCACCGGCAGCGTCAGGCCGATCACGCCGGCTTTCGACGAGGCGTAGGCGGCCTGACCGATCTGTCCGTCGTAACCCGCCACCGAAGCGGTATTGACGATCACGCCGCGCTCACCGCCCTCGTTCGGCTCGTTGCGGCTCATCGCCTCGGCCGCCAGACGAATCATGTTGAAGGTGCCGACCAGGTTGATGTTGACCACGCGAGCAAAAGTCGCCAGGTCGTGCGGGCCGTCACGTCCCAGCACCTTCTTGGGTGGCGCGACGCCGGCGCAGTTCACCAGGCCGTGCAGCGCCCCGAATTCGCTGACCGCCAGATCGATGGCGGCACGCGCGCTCGCGTCGTCGGCCACATCGGTCTTGGCAAAGCGCGCATTGGCTCCCAGTTGCGCCGCCTGTGCTTCGCCGGCGGTCGCGTCGACATCGACGATCACCACCTTTCCACCCGCCGCGACCAGGCTGCTCGCCGTTTCCGCCCCAAGCCCGGAGCCTGCACCCGTTACCACAAACACACTGCCATTGATTTGCATATAACCCCCAAAAAAATTCGCGACGTTCCACAACGTCGCTCTCCTGGGCTGCGCCAACGGCGGAAAACCGTTGCCGCAGCAAAAAGAACCATCGTCGTCCTGCCACAACCCTTCTGATGTTGCGCGCGCCGGCTGCGGCCTGGGCCGGCGTGCACCGAAAGACGGGCTCCACAAGCTCCATCGTGGCGCACTTGCTGTGGTTCCTGGCGGCGAGCAATCCTCGCATTGTCGATTGCAACCTGCCGTCGCGTCAAGCGTCAGCCAGGCGTATGGCAAGCGCCCGCAAGCAGTCCGGAAGACGACCCGGCGAGGCGAGACGCGCAAAGGGGGCCATGCCGCCTTTCCCGCCTATAATTCGCGGTTTTCTTGCGGGTACGACCATGTGGTTCAGGAACCTTCAGCTCTACCGCCTCCCCGCGCAGTGGGCCGCCGATCCGACCCGGCTAGCGGAGCAACTCGCCAGGCTGCCCTTGCAGGGGTGCGCTGCGACCGATCCACGCAGCCTCGGCTGGGTGGCGCCACGGGACGATGATTCGCTCGTTCATTCTGTAAACCGGCAGTGGTTGCTCGCCCTCGGCGTTGAGGAAAAGCTCCTGCCTGCATCGATCGTCAAACGCTTCGCCAGTGACCGGGCCAAGGAAATCGAGGAGGCCGAAGGCCGCCGCGTCGGTCGCCGCGAGCTGCGCGAAATCCAGGAAGCGATGACACTCGAACTGCTGCCGCGCGCCTTCATCCGCCGCCGCACCAGCTTCAGCTGGATCGACCCGGTCAACGGCTGGCTGGTCATCGACTCCGCGTCACCGGCCAAAGGCGAGGAGTTTCTCGAACACTTGCGCAAGTCGCTCGACGCGCTGCCCGCCAGGCTGCTCAAGGTGAATCGTTCGCCCGCGGCAGCGATGACCGCTTGGGTCGCGGGCGGCGAGGCACCTTCGGGCTTCACCCTCGACCAGGATCTGGAACTGCGTTCGAGCGAGAAGGCCAGTGTGCGCTACGTCAACCACTCGCTGGAAGGCGACGAGATCCGCCAGCACATCGCCGCCGGAAAGGTCGTCACCCGTCTGGCGATGACCTGGAACGACCGCATTTCCTTTCTGCTCAACGATCAGTTGCAGATCAAGCGACTGGCTTTCCTCGACCTATTGCAGGAACAATCCGAGAACCAGACAGAAAATGCCGACGAGCGCTTCGACATCGACTTCACGCTGATGACCGGCGAGGTGGCCCGGCTACTCGACGATCTCATTGCCGCCCTGGGCGGGGAAGCGCCGGCCACCACCTGAGCCGGCGGCGCGCTCGCCAGTGCAAACGATCAGCGGCGCCGAACCGGTGGCGCTTCGCCCACCGCCTGCGGCATGCGGTCGGCCGCCGCATAGTCGGCAGTGAGCAATTGCCGGTAGCGGGCGGCGAAAATCCGCGGCGGTGTACCGACGTAGAAACGAAGCGGTAGCGAGACCCTGGCGAAGCCATCGTTCGCGCGCACCAACTGGTGCACGACGAAGTGCAGGTGTGCTCCCGAGGTATAGCCGGTCGCTCCGGAATAGCCGATGAGGGCACCCGCCTGCACCTGCTGCCCCGGGCTGACGCGAACACCGGCAAACGCCAGATGGCCGTAGGTGGCGATCGTTTCGTCCGCCTGCAGAATGCTCACGTAATTCGCCTTGGCGAGCAGCGCGGGGTCGCTGCCGCCGAGCCGATACGAGGATTCCGTTTCGATCACCAGGCCGGCGCGCCCGGCGACGATCGGCGTGTTCTCCGGCATCCGGAAGTCGACGGCGTAGCGGCTTTCCTCACCGTGATGGGTGGTGACCGGTCCACCGGCAGCCTGGCTGACAACGAAGCTGCGACCGTTTTCGAAGGGCAGGCGATAGAGCGCCCGCGGATCGGGAACGGCAAGTATGCTGCCAAGGCGATAGGTCGATTGTGTCGTGAAGCGATGGCCACGCCCGGGATCGAGCGGATGAACCTGCAGCAGGAACATTTCACTGTACGGTCGAACCACCGCATAGACTGGCAGCGCCTGCGCGCTGCCGACATTGTCCGCAGCGGCCAGCGTCAGTCGCACCGAAACCGGCGCCGGCCCCGAGTTGCGGGCAAGCACGCGATGACCTGCTGCGCTTGGCTCGGTCGTTACCGCGAAGGGATAGGTCGCGCCGGCGGCAGCCGAGGCCGCCAGCACACAGGCAAGCAGCAGCCCGAGGACGAAAGAGGAACGCATGGCATACGGGGCGGCGACGCGCGATTTGCGCCGTTCCCTACTCTACGGGCTCGGTCGCCCGCAGTCCATGCACCTGCGGCGAGCTAGCGTGCCGGAACCAGCTGCCAGCCTTCGGGACAATAACCGATGTTCGGATAGTACTGCCCTGCCGATCGGCAGTAATTCCAGTAGGTGCTGGGCGGCGCCACATAAACCGGCTGCGGCGGCGCGACGTATACCGGACGTGGCGGGTAATAGGTGGCCGCAGCGACTGCCGCCGCGATGCCCCCCAGCACGACCGCCGGTGCGACCCAGCCGTAGCCGTGGTAATGCCCATGCGGTCCGGCGTGATACTGCGCACGCGGTGGGTAGTCGCGGTACGCGTAACCGCCGTGAAATTCCCCGCGATCGGCCAGTGCCGGCAGGGGAGCCGCGAGCACGACGGCGAGCGCGATGCAAAGAGAGGTCGAGGTCGTTTTCATGAGCCAAATAACGCCTGCCGCACGCAGGCGATGACGTTTCGCCGGCGACGATTTGTGAGCGTTTGTGACCGTGGCGCCAGCCTCGCAAGGCGGCCAGACCGGCCAAGACGAGTCAGGCGCGAGGGCGCGGAACAGTCCATAATGGAAGCAGCAATGGAACCTTCTCCGACCACCTCGATTCCCGACCGGGCATTGGTGCTCGCGGTGCTGCGACGCATCAGTGAGCAGCGGCCGCTGCTGATGCTGCCCGAGGAACTCGATGGCTACGGCGCGCGCTGGCTGCTCGATGGTCAGCAGGTGCTGCCGCCGATCGCCAAGTACCTGATGAGGATGGGATTCGTCGCCGAACGCGGCGCCACCGAACTCGGCGCGATCAGATTCCTGCTGACCGAATCCGGCAGCCGGTTTCGGGAAAATGGCCTGCTCTGGTGGAAGGGACTCGGACTCCTGCAACGCCTGCAAGTCCGCGTATTCGGTTGACCCCGGGGAACGATCCGGAGCAAGCGCAAGGGGAAGCTTGGTAGCCGCCGATTGATTTCCGCGACTGCTACCGGTCGACGAGTGAGCATCCGATCCGACCTTGGCAGTGACCCCGACCGCCAGGCACGACGCGGCCGCAATGGCTCAGTCGCCACGACCGGCGCCACCGCCCCCGAAGCGACCGCCAAGGCCGACGAGCAGGGCGAAGAATCCCCGCCGGGCAGCCCACCAGACGATCGCGGCGATCGATCCGCCACCCGCGCTTGCCTGCACGATTCGTGTGTGCAAATCCTCGCCAAGAAGCGCCTGGATCAGCAGCAGCACGGCAAACGGCAGCATCAGCAGCAGCGCGGCAGCCATGAACCACAATGACCAGTTCCTGACCGCTGCGGGTTCTCCGACGAGCCCCGACCGTCGCCGCTTTTCGAAACTGTCCAGCAGGAGGCCGATGGCGATCAGTACGGTGAACACTACAGACGCACCGACCGCAAGACGCGCCGGATCGGCGTCGATCGACGACAGGGCAGCATAGCTGAGCGCGAGCATGAATGCGAAGTGAAGCAGGCTGCGCAGCGCCAGCAGCAAGGGTCGTGTTGCCCCCGGGAAAAGAAACGCTGCCAGCCCGATGGCCAGCAACAGCGCAAACAGGGGCGCCGGCCACAGCTGTTCGACTTCAGCCGCTGCCAGGCCGATGCCTACGAAAAGTGTGAGGATGAGGAAGAAGAGGACGACCGCGCAAAGGTTGCCGACCGCCCTCGCCCAGCGCAGAACCGGTTGCGAAATGGCGATTTCGCGACCGTTGAGACGCCACAGCAAAGGCAGCGGCAGGGAAATGGCAGCGGCAAGGGCGGCGGCGATTTGCGTTCCCCACAGCGCCCAGGCGGCAGTTCCATACATCGCCGCCAGAATCGGCGCACTGAGCAGCGCGCCCCAGGCTCCCAGGAACAGCGGGAAGATGGCCAGCGGCGAAAACACCACGAGCACGAACGGCAACTTCCACTCGGGATGCGCGTCGAGCGGATTCGTTCTCGGCTTCGTCGCCGGCGCTGGCTCGGGAAGCGTCGCTTCGATCCGCTCGAGGACCCCGCGGAGCGCTTGCGCGACGCGCCTTTCGGCGAGATCGGGAAACACTTCGTCGATCCAGCGCGCGGCAAGCGCATCCGGGATCACCCCCTCGAGCCCGTAAGCGACTTCGATGCGCAGCGCGTTCCTGGCCGGGACCACCAGAATCAGGACGCCGTCGTCACTGCCCCTGCGTCCCAGCTGCCATGCCTCGGCGACGCGCAGGGCGTACTGGGGCAGCGTCTCCTCGCCGGTGCCGGCGGCGATCAGCACGCCGACCTGAGCCTTTCCCGATGCCGCGATTGCCTGCAGCCGCGAGTCGATCTCTTCGTGTTCGTCGGTCGTCAGCAGATTCGTCTGATCGACGAGCAGGGATGTGGCGCGCGGCGGCGGAGCCGGAGTGGCCGCCAGCGCCGCCGTACAGGAAAGCAGCAGCCAGGCGAGAGAGGTGACGAGAAGAGAGCGCAGCGGACGCCTCACGAATCCCCTCCCGCCCGCCGGGAGCCGGAGCCGATGCGCTCGCCGAGGCGGCAGAGCAGGATGTAGAACACCGAAACGAAGGGAATCGCGAGAATGGTCGAGGCGAGCATGCCGCCGAAAACGACAGTGCCGAGCGCCTGCTGGCTCGCCGCGCCGGCGCCGCGCGCGGTGAGCAGCGGCACCACGCCAAGCAGGAAAGCGACCGAAGTCATGAGGATCGGGCGAAATCTGCGCCGCGTTGCCTCGATCGCCGCGTCGGCCGGAGTCATCCCCGCGACCGTCAGCGCGCGCGCGAACTCGACGATGAGAATGGCGTTCTTGGCGGCAAGGGCGGTCATCAGCACAAGGCCGATCTGCGTGTACATATCGACCGGAAAGCGCCGCACGAGCAGCGCGAGGACGATTCCGACGAGTGCCATCGGCACGGTCAGGATCACCGCCGCGGGGTCGATCCAGCTTTCGTACTGCGCTGCGAGCACCAGGAAGACCAGGGTGATGGCCAGCGCGAACAGAAAGTACGACTGCCTGCCCATCAGTTGCTCCTGATAGGCGAGTCCCGTCCATTCGTAGGCCATTCCCGCCGGCAGCGCGCTCGAGGCGAAGCCGTGCATCCGCTCCAGCGCCTCGCCCGAGCTGTATCTTGGCAGCGGGATGCCGATCAGCGCCGCTGCCGGATACAGGTTGTAGCGATAGATCAGCTCGGATCCGAGCGTCGGGTGCAGATCGAGCAGCGCCCCGAGCGGTACCATCTGCCCATCGCGATTGGCCACTGCAAGACTGCGGATGTCCGACAGGCGTCGGCGATACTCCCCGTCGGCCTGCATGCGCACCTGGAAACTCTGATCGAAGCGGTTGAACTGGTTCACGTAGGTCGAGCCGAGGTAGGTCTGCACCGTGTGGAACAGATCGTCGATGGTGACTCCGAGCGTTCTCGCCATGGTCCGGTCGACATCGAGGTAGAGTTGCGGACTGTTCGCGTCGAAGGTGGTGAAGCCGAGCCGGAGGAAACCGGGCTCTTCGCTGGCCCGTGCCAGCAGATCGTTGGTCGCCGCCTGCAACGGGCGGGCACCGAGGCCGCCGCGATCCTCGATCATCATCTGGAAGCCGAAGGCGATTCCCAGGCCCGGAATGGGCGACGGCGGCAGAACGCCGAACGTCGCCTGCGGCAGCGAGCGGAACTTCTGCTGCAGGTCGCCGATGAGCTGCAATTGCGAAAACCCGGGCGGGCGCCTGGCCCAGTCGTCGAAGACGACGAAAGTCGTGACCGCGTTGGCGAGCTTGGCCGAATCGAGCGCCGAATAGCCGCCGATGGTTACCCAGCCCTTGACTCCGGCGGCCCCCCCGAGAACGGCATCGATTCGCTCGGCAAGCTCGCGCACGCGCGGCTGCGCGGCGCCGGGAGGAAGGCGGGCGGTGACGACGCAGTAGCCCTGGTCCTCGAGCGGCATCAATGCCGTCGGATAGACCGCGAAAACGGCAGCAGCGCTGCCGACGACGGCAACAAAGACGCAGGCCATGCGACGCGGCCGTTGCGCGATCCAGCTCACCAACGCAAGGTAACGACCTTCCAGCGCCGCGTAGGCGCGGTTGAAGCCGCGGTAGAAGCGGTTGACGCGCTGCTCCGCCGGCCGCGGCCTGAGGTACAGCGCACACTGCGCCGGCTTCAGCGTCAGCGCATTGAGCGCGCTGAGGATCGCCGTCGCGGCGATGACCAGTGCGAACTGGCGAAACATCTGGCCGGTGATTCCCGGCAGGAACGACGCCGGCAGAAACACCGCCGTCAGCACCAGCGTGACGCCGAGGATCGGCCCGCTCAGCTCGCCCATCGCCCGCACCGCCGCCTCCTTGGGCGACAGACCCTGCTCCAGGTAGCGCGAGGTGTTCTCGACGATCACGATGGCGTCGTCCACGACGATGCCGATCGACAGGATCAGCGCGAACAGCGTCATCAGGTTGACCGTGAAGCCGAGCGCCGCCATCGCCGCAAAGGCGCCGACGATGGTCACCGGTACCGTCGTCGCCGGCACCAGCATCGCACGCGCGTCCTGCAGAAACAGCAGGATCACGATCAGTACCAGCACCCCGGCCTCGAACAGCGTCTCGTAGACGGCGCCGATCGACTGATCGATGAAAACGGTCGTGTCGTAGAGGGAATCGTGTTCGAGGCCGGGCGGAAAGAGCCTGCTCATTTCCGCCATGCGTGCGCGCACCTCGCTCGCCACCTGCAGCGCGTTGGCGCCGGGCAGCGCGAAGACCGCCACGTGCGCCGCCTTCCTGCCATTCAGCCGGGAGAAGACCGAGAACGCCTGCTGCCCCAGTTCGACGCGGGCAACGTCCTTCAGGCGCACCAGCGAAGCGCTCTGCATCGGCTGCGCGGCGGCCGAGCCTGACGGGCTGCGATTCGACGGCGGCTCGCTCCTGAGGATGATGTCCGCGAACTGCGCGACGTCCGACAGCCGCCCGAGCGCGTTGACCGTGAACTGGAAGATCTGGTCCGCCGCCGTCGGCGCGCCGCCGATCTGCCCGGCCACCACCTGCGCGTTCTGACTTTCGATCGCTTTCTGCACCTGCGTGGTGGTCAGTCCGAAGGCCCGCATCTTCCCCGGATCGAGCCAGACGCGCAGGCTATAGGGCGCACCACCGAAGATTTGCACCTGGCCGACGCCCGGCAGCCGGGCGAGCGGGCTGACCAGATGGATCAGCGCGTAGTTGTTCAGGAAGGTTTCGTCGAAGCGATCGTCCGCCGAGTAGAGACTTTCGATGAGCAGAATGTTGGTGCTCACCTTGCGCACGTTCACTCCCTGCGCCCGCACCGCCTGCGGCAGTTGCGGCACGGCGCTGTTTACCGCGTTCTGCACCAGCGCGAGCGAGGTGTCGAGGTCGGTGCCGATGGTGAAGGTCACGGTCAGCGTGTAGCTGCCGTCGCTGCCGCTGGTCGATTGCAGGTAGATCGAATTTTCCAGACCGTTGATCGCCTGCTCGAGCGGAATGCCGATCGTGCTTGCCACCGTTTCCGCATTGGCGCCGGCGTAGTTGGTTGACACCTGGATCGTCGGCGGCACGATCTGGGGATACTGGGCGACCGGCAGGCCGTACAGGCAGACCGCCCCGAGCAGCAGCGTGACGATGGCGATGACGTTGGCCAGAATGGGCCGGTCGATGAAGAATCGGGACATGATCGGGGAGTGCGTTCGCCGACCGCTCGCCTAGCCCGCGTCGGCAATCCGCGTCGGCGCGTCTTCACCCGTCGCGCCCTTGCCCGCCTTGCGGCGCTCGGCAAGAGTTTCGAGGACGACATAGAAGCCGGGAACGAAGGGAACGGCGAGCAAGGTCGAGGCGAGCATGCCGCCGAAGACGACGGTGCCGAGTGCCTGCTGGCTGGCCGCGCCGGCGCCGGTGGCGGTGAGCAGGGGCACGACACCGAGGATGAACGCCAGCGAGGTCATGACGATCGGCCGGAAACGGCGGCGTGCCGCCTCGACCGCCGCGTCCACCACCGGCATGCCTTCGGCGCGAAGCTGCTTGGCAAACTCGACGATCAGGATGGCGTTCTTCGCCGCCAGTGCGATCATCAGGACGAGACCGATCTGCGTGTAAAGATCGACCGGAAAGCCGCGCACGAGCAGGGCGACGACCACCCCCGCCAGCGCCATCGGCACGGTCAGGATCACTGCCGCCGGATCGCTCCAGCTTTCGTATTGTCCCGCCAGCACCAGGAAGACCAGCGCCAGCGACAGCGCGAAGATCAGATACGCCTGATTGCCGATCAGCTTCTCCTGGTAGGCCAGGCCCGTCCAGTCGTAGCCGACGCCCGGCGGCAGATGGGCGACGGCCACTCGCTGCATGGCGGCGAGCGCCTCGCCCGAGCTGAAGCCGGGTACGGCGCTGCCGACCAGCGACGCGGCGGGATAGAGGTTGTAACGGCTGATCAGCTCCGAACCGAGCATGCGACGAACCTTGACCAGCGTGCCGAGCGGCAGCATCTGTCCGCTGCGGTTGGCAACGTAGAGGCCGGCGATGTCCGACAGCCGCCGCCGCTGCTCCGCCTCGCCCTGCATGCGCACCTGGAAGCCCTGATTGAACTTGTTGAACTGGTTCACGTAGGTCGAGCCGAGATAGGTCTGCAGGGTCTGAAATACATCGTCGATCGTCACCCCCAGCGACTCGACCATGGTCCGGTCGATTTCCAGGTAGAGCTGCGGACTGTCGGCGCTGAACGTCGTCGTCACGCCGCGCAGTTCGCCCTGTGCCTGCGCCTGCACGACCACCTGCCGCACCACCTCCTGCAGGGGTCGCAGGCCCAGGCTGGAACGATCCTCGATGACCATCTCGAAACCGCCCGCCTGCCCCAGCCCCGGGATCGGCGGCGGGATGAGGACGGCAAATTCCGCCTTGGGGATGGCGGCGAACCGTTCGCGCAGCATGGCCACCAGCTTCGCCTGCGAGAAGCCGGCGGGGCGCCTGTCCCAGTCCTCGTACATCACGTATTCGGTGACGACGTTGGCAAGCGTCGCCGAGTCGAGCGCCGAGTAGCCGCCGCTGGTCACCCAGCCCTTGACGCCCTCGGTGGTCCGCAGCACGGCGTCGATCTCCGCTGCCAGCTCGCGCACGCGCGGCTGCGCCGCTCCCGGCGGCAGGCGGGCGACGACGATGCAGTACCCCTGATCCTCGACCGGCAGAAACGCCGTCGGCTGCCGCACGAAGCTCACTGCTGCCAGGCCGACGATCGCCAGAAAGAGCCCCAGCATGCCGCGCGGATGCGTCGTCGTCCACCGCACGGCGCCGACGTAGCGCTGCTCGATGGCGGCGTACACCCGGTTGAAACCGCGATACAGGCGGTTCGCCCGGCGCTCGCCTGCCGGTGCCCGCAAATAGAGCGCGCATTGCGCGGGGTTCAGCGTCAGCGCATTGAGCGCGCTGAGGATCGCCGTCGCGGCGATGACCAGTGCGAACTGGCGAAACATCTGGCCGGTGATTCCCGGCAGGAACGACGCCGGCAGAAACACCGCCGTCAGCACCAGCGTGACGCCGAGGATCGGCCCGCTCAGCTCGCCCATCGCCCGCACCGCCGCCTCCTTGGGCGACAGACCCTGCTCCAGGTAGCGCGAGGTGTTCTCGACGATCACGATGGCGTCGTCCACGACGATGCCGATCGACAGGATCAGCGCGAACAGCGTCATCAGGTTGACCGTGAAGCCGAGCGCCGCCATCGCCGCAAAGGCGCCGACGATGGTCACCGGTACCGTCGTCGCCGGCACCAGCATCGCACGCGCGTCCTGCAGAAACAGCAGGATCACGATCAGTACCAGCACCCCGGCCTCGAACAGCGCCAGATAGACGCCATGGATCGAATCGCCGATGAACGCCGAGCTGTCGAGCAGCGCCGTGTATTGGAGACCCGGAGGAAATTGCTCGCGCAGTTGCGCCATCGAGCGGCGCACCTCGTCCGCCACCCTGAGAGCGTTCGCCCCGGGCAGCGTGAAGACGTTGATCTGCGCCGCTTTCCTTCCGCTCAAGCCGGAAAAGGTGGCGAAGGTCTGCTGGCTCAGTTCGACCCGCGCCACGTCCCGGAGCCGGACGATCGCCGCCGTCTCGCCGACCGGCGTCGGTGCCTTGACTTGCGCACCCTGCGTCGCTGGCGGCCTGCTCTTGACGATGATGTTCTCGAACTGGGCGACGTCGGAGAGTCGGCCGAGCGTCAGCACCGTGAACTGGAAGAGCTGATCGGACGGCACCGGCGCCGCGCCGAGTTGCCCACCGGCAACCTGGACGTTCTGGTTCTGGATCGCTTTCTGCACGTCGAGAACGGTGAGGCCGTAGGACTGGAGCCTTGCCGGATCGAGCCAGATGCGCATGCTGTACGGCCCGGCGCCGAGGATCTGCACCTGCCCGACGCCGGGCAGGCGGGCCAGCGGACTCTGCAGGTGGATGATCGCGTAATTGCTGAGGAAGGTCTCGTCGAAACGGTCGTCTTCGGAGTACAGGCTGCCGATCAGGAGAACGTTGGTGCTCACCTTCTGCACGCTCACCCCCTGCGTCTGCACCTCCTGCGGCAACTGTGAAAGCGCGCTGTTGACCGCATTCTGCACCAGCGCAACAGCCGTGTTCAGGTTGCTGCCGACGGCGAAGGTCAGGGTCAGCGTGTAATTGCCGTCGCTGCCGCTGGTCGATTGCATGGCGATCGAATTCTCGACGCCATTGACCGCCTGTTCGATCGGTATGCCGACGGTGCTCGCCACCACTTCGGCGCTGGCGCCGGGATAGCTGGTCGTCACCTGGATCGTTGGCGGAACGATCTGCGGATACTGCGCCACCGGCAGGGTGAACAGGCAGACCAGCCCGAGTACGGTAGTGACGATCGCGATGACGTTGGCGAGAATCGGCCGTTCGACGAAGAAGCGGGACATGCCGGCCTCGTGGCGATTCAGCTGCCGGCTTTGTCCGGCGCCGCGGGCGCAACGCCCGCGACCGGCTGCGGATTCACTTCCCGCCCGGGAACGGCCTGCAGGAGACCTTCGACGATCACCGCATCGTCGGCCTGCAGGCCCTCGCTGATCACCAGGCGGTCGCCGACCTGCAGGCCGGTCTTCACGCCACGGCGCTCGACGATGTTCTTCGCGTTGACCACCAGCACGTACTCGCCCTGCTGGTCGAAGCGTACAGCGTCGCCCGGGACCAGCAGCGCATCGGTCCTGGCGAGCGCGGAAATCCGCACGCGCGCGAAAAGGCCGGGGAGCACTGCCGCGTCGCGGTTCGGAAAGATGGCGCGCACCTGCAGGGTGCCGGTAGTCGGGGTGATGCCGATCGAAGCGAAGTCGAGATGGCCCTGGTGCGGATAGCCGTCTTCGCTGAGCATGCCGAAAGTCGCCGGCACGCCGCCGCCGGTGATCGTGCCCCGGGGCAGCGCCTTGTGCCGCTCGAGCAGACGCAGCAGCTCGCGCTGGTCGATCGTGAAATAGACGTAGATCGGGTCGATCTGGTTGATTTCGGCGAGAGCCGATGGCTGCCCGATACCGCCGACGAGATTGCCCGGATCGATCAGGTGGCGGCCGATGCGTCCGCTGATCGGGGCCCGGACCAGCGTGTAGCCCAGATTGAGTTGCGCCAGCTCGACCTGTGCCTGCGCCGCGATCAGCCGGGCCGCGGCCTGTTCCTTCTCGGTCCGCCAGTGATCGACCTGTGTCTCGGTCGCTGCGTCTTCCTTGACCAGTCCCGCATACCGCCGCAGTTCGGTGCTCGCGTGCCAGAGCGCGGCTTTCTGCACCGCCACCTGCGCCTGCGCCTGCCGGAGCTGCGCCTGGTACTGAGCCTGCTGGATGGTAAACAGCAGATCACCCTTCCTGACCTGCTGACCATCGGTGAAGTGAACCTTTTCGAGATAGCCCTCGACGCGCGCCACCACCGAAACCGTCTGGGTGGCTGCCGTGTTGCCGGTGAAGTCGAGGTAGTTGGCAACGCTCTCGGCAAGCGGCCTTGTGACGGTGACCACCGGCGGCGGCGCTACGGCCGCCTCCTTCGCCTGTCTGCAGCCAGGAAACGCCAGGGTCGCCATCACCGCGACAAGCGCAGCGAACAGCGTACTGCCGCGACACGAAGTCGATCGCTTCATTTCCCCCTTCTCCCTGCGCTTCATCGAGCGTACCCGCTCACCACTCGGGTGACCGGAGCAGCGGCCGCACGTCGTCCGGCGCTGGCAGATCGGCCGGTTGCGACACCGCATCGGGCGCCAGCAGCGTGCCCCAGTCGGTCCGCTTCGCCATTTCCGCGCGTGTCGCCGCCGGCACCAGATCCCGGCCGCGCCGCACTTCCCAGCCGCCCCCCAGCGCCCGATATGCCTTGATCAGGCCGAGCGGAATGTTGCCCTGCGCGATCGCCAGACTGTTCTGCGCCTTGTAGAGGTTCTCCTCGGCATTCAGCACGGTGGTGAAGTCCGCCGTGCCCTCCTTGTACTGCAGCAGGGCGATATCGAGCGCACCGATTGCCGCCCGGACGCTTCTCTGCAAAAAGACCGCCTCGTCGCGCGACTGACCGAATTCGCTGATTCCGTTCTCGACTTCCTGTTGCGCCTTCAACACCGTGTTCTGGTAGTCGACCAGCGACGCCTGGAAGCGCGCGTCCTGCGCCCGCACATTGTTGGTGATCTGACCGTAGTTGAGGACGTTCCACTGCACTGCAGGGCCGGCCGCGATCGTCAGGCTGCCGGCGCCCAGGCTGTGCTGGCCGATGCTGGAACTCACCGTGCCGATCGTGCCGAGCAGCGAGAAAGCGGGAAAGAGATCCCCCTTGGCCAGCCCGATCTGCGCCGACTGCGCTGCCGCCCGGAGTTCCGCCTTGCGCACGTCGGGGCGACGGCGCAAGAGATCGGCGGGAATGCCCACGGCCAGCGTTTCGGGAGCCACGGGAATGCCCGATGCGCCGGCGAGCAGACGGTCGAGCGGCGCAGGCGGCATGCCGAGCAGCACGCAAAGCGCGTCGGTCGCGCGCCGGCGTTCGATGTTGAGCTGCGGAATTGCCGCTTCGGTCGCACCGAGCACGTTCTCCGCCTGATACACGTCACGCTTGCTGACCACCCCTCCGCGGAAGCGCGCGCTGGCAATCGCCAGGGCCTGCCGCTGGCGGACGACGTTCTCGCGCGCAATTGCGAGTTGCTGGTCGAGGGTGCGGATCCTGACGTAGGTACTCGCCACGTCGCCGGTCAGCGTGACCAGTACGTCGTCATAGGCCGCGACCGACGCCAGGAAGGCGCTGCCCGCCGACTCGATCCCGCGCCGGATTTTTCCCCATAGGTCGAGTTCCCATCCCACCTGCGCGCCGAAGGCCGCCTGCCAGAACGTGTTGTCGACGACCGCGTAGGGCAGCGAGGTCGGTAGCCGGTTGTAGCTCGCCGACGCGTTCAGTTGCTGCTGCTGCGGATAGAACTCACCGATGGCGACGCCCAGTTGCGCGCGCGCCTCGAGCACGCGGATGCCGGCTGCCAGCAGCGAGAGGTTCTGCTCGTAGGCGAGTTCGATCAGCCGCGAGAGGACCGGATCGTTGAGCGCCGACCACCATTCGCGATCGGGCTCGCGGCCCGAATCGACCTTCGCCGTGCCGTCCTCGATCCAGCTTTCGGCGAGCTGCACTGGCGGACGCTGGTAATCCGGACCGAGCATGCAGCCGGATGCCAGCAGCGTCGAGACACAGGCCAACCAAACCCGATCCCGCAGGCGAGCGGCACTCGCGCCACGCCGCGGAGCATCGCCTGCGGATTGCGCTGCGCTTCGACCGATCGCCATGCGCCGGCGACCTGCCCTACTTCCCGCCGCTCGCCGGAAACGTCTCGGCGATCATCTGCAGCGCCAGCGCGCCGTCCTGCGTGACCACATCAGCATAATTGTCTCCGGCCACCACCTCGAAATCACCGGATGCCATCACCGAGTGCGCCGAAGCGACCGCTCCGGCAGCGATGTTGACCAGGCCGCCCAGACCACCCTGCAACAGCCCGCCTGCCGCCCGCGATGCCCCTCCGGCCGCCCGCTTGGCCGTCTGCCCGGAACTCGCCTCGACCGGATTGGCCGCATCCGCCAGGCGATGTGGCAGCACCACCGAGTTCGCCAGCGCATAGGTCTTGAACAGGCCGCCGGGCTGGAAGACCTGCACGAAGGTGCCGCCCGGGCTCAGCATGTTCTGCGGCTTGCTGTCGATGTCCGGATTGAACCAGCCGGATTCCTCGAAACGCGCAAAATTCAACTTCATGCGCAAGTGGATCACGTTCGCCTGCAGGGTATCCGCGGCGCGCGGGCCCGGCCCCATGCCGGCGCCGTAGCGCGAAAACACGTCCGGTGGCGTATCCTTCGCCGTAACGATCACGCTCGCGTTCTCGACTTCCTTTTCGGTCGGCGTGATGACGAGGTCGATCGCCGTTCCGCGCTCGTGGTGCACCGGGGGCTGGTTGGCCTTCTGCAGCGCTTCCTTGTAATCCGTCTGCGCGAGCACACTGGTCGGCAGCACTTCGTAACCCCGCGCCTGCAGGATCGTGACGAACGCATCGTGCAGCCTGTCGGTCACCGCCTGCATCTGCGCGTCGCTCACGCCCTTCAGCGTGTAGGTGACGTCCGTCGTCGATGCCAGACCCGCGCCCGCTCCCTGGCCCCGATTGATCGCCTGCTGCTCGGTCGCGAATTCCACCTGGAAGCCAGCCACCACGACCTTCCGGAGACCGTTGGCCGGTGGTTCGGGGGCCGGCGAAAACGCACCGGGTCGTGTGAAAGCGTCCTTGTACACCGCGGCCTTGTCCGAAGTGTCGGTCAGTTCGACCCGCTTCGGACCACCGTCCACCAGCTTGCTGAGCAGACCGGCCCGGGCATGTGGCGGATGTGCCAGCAGCACTGCCGTAGCCAAGGCAATGAACGAAATTCCGATCCGTCGCGTGTTGCTCACCTTTCCCCCCTTTGGAAATCATGTCGAAGACCGAGAGGATAAATCACTGAGACGAACAACGCTCAACTACGTGCCCTCGTCCTTCCTGTGGCAAGACTGCTCCGATAGCCGTCGCGGCGGCGAGACGATCAGCGCGAACCACGGTGAAGAAGAGTTCTGCCGTGAATACTGTCGCCGTGAGCGTTCCACGAATTGCGGCAAATGAATTGCACTGATCGCCGCATGGATCAGCCTTTGCCGAGACCTGGCAAGTCCGGAAGAATTGTTCAGAACGCCGGCAATGAAACTTGCCGCGGTGACCGTCGATGAATCGCAAATCGATCGGACACCGTTCAGCTTCCGGTGGTGCGGGTGGAGAGCATCGATCCGGCCGGTTTCAGCGCATCACGGGTAGCGCCGGACTGCTGCTTCGGCGACGCGCCCGACATCATCGACGTCGACAATATGACGCCCGCAGCCGGCGGCAACGAGTTCATCGGCGCCGTGCGCGGTCATGCCGGTATTTCGAAGTGCCGGCGATCACGATCACTGCCAGCGACCAGAGGGGAAGTCGGCTACGCGGCGCTCGATGCAGGCGCCACCGACTCCCGGACCAAACCGGTCGACAAGCGGGAAGTCGTCGCCCCCATCCGCAAGATGACCCCGTTGCGCCACGGCCAGAAGCCGCTCGCCGGCCGTGCTGCCCTCCTCGCCGAGGAAGGCACAGCCGCGTCCGAAACCACCGTCGAACGGGAGCACGAGACCATTTTCCGACTCGCCAAGGCTGCCGGGTAGCGCCAGTGAGACACTGGTGGTCATATCCTGCGCATGGCCCATTTTTGCCGACTCACTGGTGAACAGTTCGGCCTGAGCGCGGGCAATCGGTCCATGCTGCTCAAAGCCGAGCTTCCCGTCCCTGGTGTTGCTCGTATTCCGTGCGGACTCCAGGCTCTTGCGAAGAGCACGAAGCTCGATGAAATGCTTCCCGTCCTGCTGCACAAGGAGGTCGAGACGACGCTACTCGACGTTCCCGATGCCATTCTCAATCTCAAGAAACGGGCCGGACAGACCCAGGGGCTCGGCCCGATCTCGGAACACCCGGATCTGGCCGCCGCTTTTCCGAAGGACGCGGCGGAACCGCGCAAGGCCTTCGACGAGTATCTGGTCAGGATCAAGGCGGACGGAACTTGCGACCGGCTCGTCGACGAGTATTGCCCCGGTATTCGCCGATGCTTCCCCGAATTCTTCGTCGGCGAAAGGTGCGTCCGGCGGGCACCGGAACGCGTCCAGACGTCACCACCAATCATGTCCCGTCGCTGGGTGTTGCGCTGACTGCTGCTCCTGGCAATGGGCTTCACTGCCTACACGATTGTCGTGCGCTGGCACCTCTGCGGTCCCGATGCAGCGCTCCACGAGCGGAACGACGAAAGGCTCTTGGCGGAGTCGCGCGATCGCGCGACGGCCATCGGCGATTGCTTCCTAGGGCGGCGAAATCAGGCGGTCGAACTGGCCGAGAGGCATGACATCGACGGCTTTCTCCTCACCCGGGATCTCGGCATGTCCAAGCAGTATGGACTGTTCGCCAGTATCCGTTCCAGTGATCAGAACTTTGTTCTTGAACGGGAACACCGGACAATGCGGGACATGGCCCTGTAAAGCGAAGTCGCGTATTTCGTCGGTCTGATCCTGAGGTCATTGATCGCCGTGATGGAGCCACCGATCGGAAAAAGGGCCGGCGAACTCGCGTTCGCCGGAACGAGTGCCGAACTGGGTCACGATCGCCGCGTCATGGCCAGCTACATTGGGCTGGTAGTCGGCGCTGACGCGCGCCAAGTGGCTGAAGAAGGCGCCAGCTGCGGCGTCAAGTCCGCCCAGCCTTCCTCTTCCGATGGGGAAGAGCATTCGGCTCGCCACGGGTCGCCGTCTGCCAACTCACACAGATCGAGTTGCCAGCGGCTCATCGCCCGCGAAACGAGAACGGCCTCACCGCCATTGAGACACTGGTCGGCGGCAACGATGTCGAGGATCGCTCGCAGTGTCTGCTTTTGCAGCGCAGGCGAACGCACGTCGGAGAGCAGACCGTCGATGGCTTCGCTGTCGAGTTCGATCTGGCCAACGTTCGGCGCACGTGCCGTGAGCAGCACGTCGTCGCAGAATTCGTGCAACACCCGATCGAATGTGTCGTCGCCAATTTGCAGCCGCTCGAGAATCTCGTTCCGTTCGAGGGTTCGCAGTTCGCTGTTGTCCAGTCCACCGTCTGCAAGCAAGGCGAGGGAGACAACCCGAGCAACGGCTTCAACGCTGTCCGAGGGGTAGTGACGCATGGGATTCTCCTGTTCGGTTGGGTCATCAGATGTCGGCCTTCCAGCGCGACGCCGCTATTGTCTCGGCGGCACTGAATAATGTCTAATGAGAAATAATGTTCGATACTATTTGCTATAGCTTATAAATGCCGCGACGCCGCCTGACTTTTCGCCAGATCGAAGCTTTTGCCGCGGTCGCCGCACACCGGAGCTTCACGAAAGCGGCGGCAGCGCTGCACCTGACGCAGCCGGCGGTCTCGCTGCAGATCAAGCAGATCGTCGACACGCTGGGACTGCCGCTCTTCGTGCAGGAAGGCCGCGAGCTGACACTGACGGACGCCGGCGAAGAAATGCTGAAGACCGTACGCCAACTCGACGACGTCTGGAATCGCTTCGAGTCGGCGATCGCCGACCTCAAGGGCTTGCAGCGCGGCCGTCTGCGATTGGCGCTGGTGACCACCGCGAGGCACTTCCTGCCGCGCATGCTCGGCGCCTTCTGCCAGCGCTTCCCGGCGATCGACGTCGAGATGGAAATTGGCGACCGAGACCGCATCGTTTCGCGCCTGCGCAGCAACCTCGACGACCTGTACATCATGATCTATCCGCCGGAGGACGTCGATGTCGTCAGCCACCCTTTTCTTGACAACGAGATCGTCATCGTCGCCGCCGCTGGTCATTGGGCCTCTGGCCGCCCGGTGGAGCTCGCGGCGTTGGCGCAAGAGCGGTTCATCCTGCGCGAATCGGGTTCCGGCTCCCGGCGCACACTCGACACCCATCTGGCGCAGATGGGTCTGAAGCTCGACGTCAAGCTGACGGTCAATAGCAACGAAGCAATCTGCGACCTCGTCGCCAGCGGCATGGGCCTGACGGTCGTGTCGCGCTTCGCCTTGCCGCCCGACCCGGCCGCTGCCGGCCTCTGCCTGCTCGACGTCGCCGGTTTCCCGCTGCGCCGGCCGTGGCGGGTCGTACATCTGAGAAGCAAGATCCTCTCCCTGCCGGCACAGGCATTTGTCGACTACCTGCTACACGGGAGGCAGGCGGACGCACCGCTTGCAGCTGCCGACGGATTCCGAGCGGAAACCAACAGTCCCTGACCAGCGGATCGGAACCGCCGCCGACTCAGGCGTGTGCCCACCCACGCAAACGCGGACCCGACCGAAGTGCCCGCGGAAATCGTGGCCGCCTGGGCCGCTGGCTAGCAAATCAGCGAACAGCGGCCAATCCGCGTTCATCGTTCTTCGACACCAACTCCCCCGCGGCGTCATCCGCCAACCGGAAGAAGTGGCCACGCTCCAGTATCCATCGACATTTGTCCATCGACAATTGCATAGCTCGGAAGGAAGCTGATTCCTCCACCGGCTTACCTGGTCTCCCTCCGGGTCTGAGCTCGCGCCGCTGCCCGGTGATCCTTTCGACACTGTCGAGGAAGCGCGATCCGCCGAGCAGCGGCCCCTGGTTCAGCGCCATTCGGAGATCCGCGATCGGCCCCGTACCGTGCCTTGTCCGTAGCCCCGAGTCCGAGACGGGATCAGCGCGCATTGAAGGACACCGGTAGCGTAGAGCCGGCATGTCGCGTTGCCTCAGTGGTGCCGCTTCGAACGAGATCCGATCGCTGCACCCGGAAAGCACTCCCGGTCCGTTGATTGACGGGAAGCATTCCGCCCCAGCCGCACCCTACCCCGCCTTTTGTTCCCGCCGCCACGCCGCCGGAGGCTTGCCGGTCAGGCGCTTGAAGGCACGCGAAAAGGCAGCTTCGGAATCGTAGCCGGTTTCCTGAGCGATGGTCGCGACGGTGGCGTTGCTCTCGCGCAGCGGGTCGGCGCCCAGTTGCATGCGCCAGTTGCTCAGGTAATGCATCGGCGGCATGCCGACAGTTCGACGAAGCGTGCGTGCAGCGCCGAGCGCGACAGGCCAACCTCGCGACCAAGGTCGTCCGCGGTCCATGGCTCAGCCGGCCGCTCGTGCAGGCGAGCGATCGCGCGGCCCACGTAACGGTCGCGTAACGCGGCCAGCCAGCCGCTGCCACCCTCCTCGGGCAGCGACTCCAGATGGCGGCGGGCTCGATTCCCTGGTTGCGGCTCGCCACGCACGACAGCGGTCCGCCGGGACGCTTCTCCGCCGTCACCCGCATCCAACGCGTGAACACCGCGGGAGGTACCGCGCCCGCATCAGGTTGCGACCCAGGCAACACCGGCGCCACCGCCCGCGTGCCCTACAGTGCCGACTACTACCTCTATGCGCGGCACTGAGCCGCGCGTCAGTCATCTCCCTCATTCCCGAACGGACTTCCCATGTTCAACCGCACACGCACTTGCCATTCGCTCGCGAGCCTGCTCGTCGCCGCCACGGCGCCTTTAGCTGGCGCTGACGTGATCACTGACTGGAACACCCGTGCCAACGAATTCATCGTGGAGGCGAAAATGGGCACGCCGCCTGCGGTGCGCCTGATGGCCATGGTGCAGACCGCCGTGGATGAATCGGTGGGCGAGATCACCCGCGTCTCGACGACCGGAGTGAAGGCCGGCGAACCGTTGCCCAACGCCGACGCCGCCGTGGCCGCCGCCCGCGACGCCGGCATCGCCATCGGCGAACGGCCCGCCGCGGCGGTGCTTGCCGCGCGCGCCACCGACGGCGCCGCCGCACCGGAATCGTATCGCCCGCACACCACACCCGGCGCCTACGTGCCGACAGTGATTCCCGCCGTGCCCCAGTGGGCCTCGCGCAAGGCCTGGCTGATCGACAGCCCGGCGCGCTTCCGTCCCGGGCCGCCCCCAGCCACCTACAGCGACTTGTGGGCGCGCGACTTCAACGAGGTCAAGACTCTGGGCGGACGCAACAGCACGGCGCGCAGCGCCGAGCAGACCGAGATCGCGCGCTTCTGGGAGTTGTCGCTGCCGGCGATCTATCATCGACTGCTGCGCTCGGTGGCCGACGTACCGGGGCGAGACCTAACCACCAATGCGCGCCTCTACGCGGTGGTCGCGCAGGCGATGGACGATGCGCTGATCAGTGTCATGGACGCCAAGTACCACTACAACTTCTGGCGCCCAATCACCGCCGGGCGCAACGGCGATATCGACGGCCACGACGGCACCGAACGCGACCCGGCCTGGAGGCCGCTGATCGACACACCGTCACATCCCGAGTACGCATGCGCCCACTGCATCCTCGCCGCCGCCGTTGGCACGATGCTGAAGGAGCAGTTGGACGTCTTGCCCGGCGTGGTACTGTCTACCTCCAGCCCCACTGCCAGAGACACCACGCGGCGTTGGCACAGCGTCGAGGACCCGATGCGGGAAGTGGCCAATGCCCGCATCTACGATGGCGTGCATTATCGCAACTCCACCGAGAGGGGCCTGGACATGGGCCGGCGTATCGGCGAGCCGGCGGCGGCACGGTTGCAGCAAGCGGCCGAGTGACACACGAGCGCGCGCCGCCCCTGTCCCCGTCAAGAACAAAGTCGTGACGCGCGAAACCCTGGAAGGCGATTGTGGGGTTGTCGGCGCCGGTGGTATGGCGTTCGCGGATACGCCGCTCACCGGTACCGAAGCCCGCATGATCTTCGAAGCGCTGCGGCGGGACGACTTGCTCATCACGTGGCCCAAACCTCGGCGAAACTCGAACCCGGGTTAGTCCGGGGAACGGTGGCAGGCGCTTCCCGACCAACTCACCCTGCGCCAACCCAAGGTCACGTTCACCGCGCCGGGGATGCGTTCCGAATCCCTTTATCGGGTCACGCGATGGATGCACGCGTCGCGCCTACACCGCGGCGGATTTCGCGGACCCCTACCGCCAGCGATGGGATGTCGACCGGTCTTTCCACGACATCAAGACGACGATGGGCAGGAATGAGTTGTGCCGCCGATCGGCGGAAATGGTCGAGGCGGGCGACGTGGCAGAGCAGGCGCCACACCGCTTGTGTTTCAAGGGCACCATTCAGGATTTGCGTGAGGGAGAATCTCCGCTCGGCCAAACCACGAGCCCGGCGAACAGCGCCGTCCGCTGACGAAACGAAAAGATCGTACGCTCGCTCCGCCTCACCGAGCGCCGCTAGCCGACCATGGATACAGGCGCGGAATCAGAACGGTCAGAGTGCTTGCAATCACCACCGCCAGAGCAGAGCCCGCGATAAACAGCGTCCATGAGCCCGGCTTCAAGGCGCCCAAGGCGATGATCAGTGTGAGCGCAGGTAGATCGAGGAAATGCGTGAATGAGGGGACGAGCTTTCCGCGTTCGTGCTCGAGCTCGGGCGTGAATCGCCCCTCGGCAAGGGCGCGCTGAGTCATTCGGCGCAGCCGCATGAAGTAAAGCCGCGTGATCGTGTTGCCCTCGATGAACTCGGCGAGGAACAGGACGACCATGCCGGCCAGCCAAGGGATGTCGAGGAAGGCCCAGCCGCCGTAAAAATTGGTGATCATCCATACACCGGAGGCAAGAAGCAGCAAAGCCCCCGGCACGACCAGGCCGTCGTAGCAGACGGCGATGTTGCGCACCGCTTCGGCAAAAGGGAGCAGTTCCCGTAATTGTCGCGAACGGAGATCGGCCATCCAGACGGCCACCAGACCGGCCCCCATCAGAATGGCTCCCAGGAGGTGGAGGAATTTGAGCAGGTTATAGATCAAGTCGACTACTCGGTCCGTGCATGCGTTCGCAAGCAGAGCCGGCCGCGGGTTGTGGGCTGAGGCGCAGCGTTCCGGCCATACGCGGACCGTGGCGTACGTTCAGTCCCATCAGGGTCAGGTTTCATGAGCCTGGCCCTATTGCCCTCGGGAAATCTGCTGCCCAAGCTGTTGGGAGGAAAAGTGTGCAACGCTCACCCGCAGCGGCCCGATCCGGCCTGCCTTGGCGTGTCGGTTGGGCGCCGATGCGCCGCGTCACTGTCTTCACTGCCGGGTAAGCACGACGTGGGTGGCAAGCGGCGACGCCACGTGTTTGGTACAGGCGTAGCCCAAGGCGGGAAGGTCTATCCCGTCGAACAGTCGCTCGCCGGAACCGAGCAGGACTGGTGAAATGGCGATGTGCATCTCATCGATGAGGCGCTGGCGAACATACTGCTGGATGACGTTCACTCCGCCACCCACACGGACGTCCTTTCCTCCGGCGGCTTCGCGGGCTCGGGCGAGCGCGACGGCAATGCCGTCCGTCACGAAGTGGAAGGTCGTTCCGCCTTCCATCACCAGCGGTGCACGTGCATGGTTGGTCAGCACGAAGACGGGGACGTGATACACCGGGTTCTCCCCCCACCAACCCCGCCAGTTCTCGTCCGGCCAAGGCCCACGAACGGGACCGAACATGTTTCTGCCGAGGATCCACGCGCCGATGTTCCTGAAACCCCGAGCCGCAAATTCCTCATCGACTCCTTCCGTCGTTCCACCCTCGTTGCCAAGCACCGCTTTCTGGAACGTCCGCGTGGAAAAAGCCCAACCGTGAAGAGCCGTGCCGCCCACGCCGAGCGGGTTGCTGATGTCCTGGTCGGGACCGGCGCCGAAGCCGTCCAGTGAAATCGTGAAACTCTCTACACGAAGCTTCGACATGATGTCTCCCGGGGGTACGTAATCAGAAGTCGTGCCAGGGGCGCCTGACGTCTGGCAGGAACGGCGACGGACAGTCAGCGGAGCGGGCTGTCGAACGTCGTTTCGATGGAAGGGTTGGCCTCACTCTGCGAGCGCCTCTTCCGCGGCCGCACGTGCATGAATCGCCGTGGTGTCAAACAGCGGAACGTCGCCATCCCGTTGACCGACCAACAGCGAGATCTCCGTACAACCCAGAATGATCGCCTGCGCGCCTTGCGACGCCAAGCTTGCCATGACCCTTTGGAACACGCTGCGGGATTCCGCCAAGACCATGCCCAGACACAGCTCTTCGTAGATGATGCGATGAACCGAATTGCGGTCTTCAGCGCCCGGGACGATCACGTGAAGCCCATGGCGCTTGCTCAGACGCTCCCGGTAGAAGGGCTGTTCCATGGTGAACCGAGTGCCAAGGAGCCCGACCGTGGAGTGACCGGCCTGCTTGATTTCGGTGGCAGTCGGATCGGCAATGTGCAAGAGCGGAATGCCGACGGCCGCTTCAATGGCAGGCGCCACCTTGTGCATGGTATTGGTGCACAGGACCAGGAAGTCTGAACCCGCCGCCGCGAGCGAACGAGCGGCGTTGGCCAACACTTCGCCCGCCGTCCGCCAATCTCCCGCATGCTGCAGGCGTTCGATTTCATGGAAGTCGACGCTGTACAGGATGATCCTGGCTGAGTGCAGACCGCCCAATCGGGCCTTGATCGTCTCGTTGATCTGACGGTAGTAAGGGATCGTCGACTCCCAGCTCATGCCGCCAATGAGGCCAATGGTCTTCATGCTCCCCGCGTCCCGATCAGTGACAATGCTGCCCAACGTCCGAGTCTACCCGCTGTCAGCGGCAGCCGCAGCTTGTCGGCGGATGGCTACGGGTCCAGGCTCAAGTATCCATCAACAATTGCCCGGCCGGAGAGAAAATCGACGTTTGCCAGGATTATGGACTTCCCGGCGCATTTTGCTTTAGCCGTGCAAGCGCACCGCGGGGATGCGTAGCCGTTCGCGATGCACCCCTCCATGGCCAGCATCGGACGCCGTCCGATCTGCCTTATCATGCGTGATTTTGGCCCCTGAGGCGCGCTCGCTGGAGTGCCGCGGGCCGAAGGGCACCGCCAATCCGGGCAGGGTTGGCACCCCACGGAGGGGAATCGATGTTGCAGCGGTTCGTTACGGTCATCCTCGTGGCAAGTCTCGCCGCGCTTGGGGCTTCCGGCCACGCCCAGGCGGCGAAAAGCGTCGATTCGTCCATTCCGCCGGCAGAGCTGCGGCGACTGGAAATCCGGAACAAGCCGTGGACGGGCGACTTCGACCAGATGCTCACGCGGCGGATCATTCGCGTCTACGCGCCGTACAGCCGCACGCAATACTTCGTCGACGGCGGCCGTGAGCGCGGCACCGAAGCCGAGCTCGTCCGTGACTTGGAGCGCTGGATCAACCACAAGTACGCGAAACAGCTCGGCAAGCGCCCACTCACCGTTTACGTCGGCGCCGTGACGCGCGATCGGCTGCTCCCGGATGTGCGTGCGGGACTCGCCGACATCGCGGTCGGCAACCTGACCGTGACCGAGGATCGGCTGAAGCTCGTCGACTTCGTCGCGCCCGACGAGAAGCTCGTCAACACCGAGATTCTCGTCACCGGTCCGGCCTCGCCCGCGGTCGCGACCCTCGAAGACCTCTCGGGCAAGACCGTGCAGGTCCGCAAGGCATCCAGCTATTACGCGAGCCTGATGGCGCTGAATGAGCGCCTCGCCAGAGCCCGGAAGGCAGCCGTCAGGATCGTCTTCGTTCCCGAAGCGCTCGAGGACGAGGACATGCTCGAGATGTTGAACGCGGGCCTGCTGCAGGCAATGGTCGTCGACGATTACAAGGCGAAGCTGTGGTCGCAGGTGCTGCCCGGCATCAAGGTGCACGAGGAGATCGTACTGCGGCCGCCGACCAGAAAGGGTTGGGCGATTCGCAAGGACAGCCCGAAGCTCAGGGCGGTAGTGGAGGAGTTCTACGCGAGCTGGGCCAAGAAGGCAGGCGTCATCCCGCACCGGCAACTCGAGTACATGAAATCGATCCAGGCACTCCACAACGCGGCCGGCAGCGCAGACGCGAAGCGCTTCGAACAGACGATTGCACTGTTCGAGAAATACGGTGGCCAGTACCGCTTCGATCCGCTGATGCTCGCGGCCCAGGGCTACCAGGAGTCGGCGCTCGATCAGAGCAGGCGCGGCCCGACCGGTGCGATTGGCGTGATGCAGGTGATGCCGGCTACCGGGGACGCCCTGAAGGTGGGGGACATCAGGGTCATCGACGCGAACATCCATGCCGGCGCAAAGTACATGGATCAGCTCATGACCAAGTACTTCAAAGACGCGCATTTCGACGAGCAGGACCGCTCCCTGTTCGCGTTCGCGGCCTACAACGCGGGGCCGGGAAACATCGCGCGGATGCGCACCGAAGCGCAGAAGCGCGGACTCGATCCCGACCAATGGTTCAACAACGTCGAGGTGGTCACGGCGGAGAAGATCGGCATCGAGACGACGACGTATGTCCGCAACATCTTCAAGTACTACGTTTCCTACAAACTGACGCAGGAGGCGCGCTCCTCTGCGCAGACGGCCAAAGAGCAGGTGGCCCCCGCGAAGCGGTGAGGCTGACCCGCGTACCAGATTTCCAGCCAAGCAAACTGCTGCCGTGACCCCTCATTTCGTGTTTCTCCGGCAACGAGGCCGGAGGCCGATACCCATGGGCGAATCGCGGTCGCAAGTTGTTATGGAACTGTCGCCAGCTCCCCAGGACAGCTCCGGTCTCTCGCAGGTCCCGGAAGCACTCGTGGCTTCAAGCATTCGTCGTGCAGCTTGCCGTTGAAACTCTCCGCGAATCCGTAGTGCCAGCGTCAGCCTCCCCGTCAGGCGGACCCTTCGGAAGTGGAAATCCTGGATTGCTGCTGGCGGAACTCGACGGGCATCAGCTTGGGCCTTGCCAATCACCGCTTTCGGAAACGTCCGCGTGGAAGATACCCAGCCGTGAAGCGACGTGCCGCCCACGCCGAGCGGGTTGTTGATGTCCTGGTTGGGACCGGCACCGAAACCGTCCGGTGAAATCGTGAAACTCGCTACACGTAGTGTCGACACGATGTCTCCCGGGAGTGCGTAATGAGCCGTGCCAGGGACGCCTGACGTCGAGATAAGCCGACCGCTGCAGCGTAGAGGAAGCGGGTGGGCTCAAGCGTCTTCGTGGGCCACGCTGCAAAATGAATTCGCAGCCTGGACCGTTGCTCTTTTCAATCAGAAGCTTGGCCAGTCGTCCAGGCTGTCGATTTCTTTCCAGGCACGAACGCACGCACTGGTCGCGTCAAGGCCAACAAATATGGCTGCCTCAGCCCAACGTCGGCGAAGGAGACCAACCAGTTGCTTGCCTTCTTGGTTGATCCACTTTCTCATTTCGCTCGGTACGTCGGCCTTCTGATCGGCGTTGATGCGCGTCAACATCGTGGACTTGCCAAGATTCCCGCTACCTAGGTTATACGTCCACGAGATCAAAGCAGCCGCCTCGCATTCCAGGAGAGGAACTTTGACGCGCAGTTTTACGTCGCGGGCTGCGCCCTCCATGTCGCGACGAAGCAGTTGCTCGGCAGCGGCTTCAGTAATCGGCGGAGTCGACGGACTGACCGGCTTTCCCTTTGCATCAACGATCGTTCCGTAACCGATCGTCCAGGTTCCACCAGGCAATGATCCGTTGTCGTCATACGGCGCACTGAAAAAGCCTTCAATACGCTTGACAACTGCAGTTGCGGCTGTCGGAACACAACCGTTCCAAAGCGGACTTGCTGTGTTGATGGGTTTCGCTGTTTTCTTCGCCGTTGCCATAGACATCTCCAGTGAAGTTGAATTTGAACCACCCCAAGTGACGGAAATCCTCGTCGGCACTCTTTCGGGCCACACCGATTTGCTCGCCCGGGCGGAAGATGTCCTCGGTGCAACCTGCACGTTGCCGGCGATGGGATCAGCCATCGCAGCATATCAATTTTTCGGAAGCCGAGTTCGCGGCGAATAAGCAGCCGACGCGACGCAAGTGCCTTCCTGCCGACTTGGAACGGGTTCTCCCCTGGCAGGAAGTTCTCGAACTGATCGAAACGCACTACCTGAAAGCGAAGCGCAACCGGCCGTTGATCGGAATGGAGCGGATGCCGCGGGTGAATCGGGTGCACCTGGGGTACAGGCATTCGGACGTACGGGTGGATGACGCGATCGCTGACAGCCAGGCATTGCGGTGTCTTGTCCGGATCGCCCCGGTCGCGGCAAGCGGTGCCGGATGCCACCGCGCAGTTGCAGTTTCGTCACGTGCTGGAAGAGAACGAACCGGCGACGAAGCAACTGCTCGAGGCGATCCGGACGCAACTGCCGGCGAAGGGACTGATGATGCGCGAGGGAACGATCGCCGACGCGGCGCGCAGAGTTCGGGGCCATTTCCCACATTGGCGCCTGAGATGCAATCACGCGAGAAATGACCGCTCCTGCTGACCCCTCCTGCCACGGACGACGGCCCGCATGGCTCCACGGCTGCGTCAATGCGCATGGCGGAAGACGTGACTTGCGGCGCGCAGCGCCCTGCCACCTTCCAGAGCCTTCAACACCTCGGCCTTGGTCAAGCCGGGCGCAAGTTCGCCCGGCTCAAGCGTCGTCGCGATCAACGTCATCACGTAGTGCTGCGGCGCGTTGCCGCGAGGCGGGCAGGGGCCGAACCAGCCGAGCAGAGCTGGGGTGCTTTTGCCGGCGACGAAACGGTCTCCCTGAGGCGCGCTGCTCGACTCGCCTTCTGCGAACGAGGAGACGTTCGTGGGAATGCCATGCACGACCATATGAGAAACGCCGAGCCCGATGCGACCGGCCTGGTCGTCAATGAAGATGACGAAGCTGCGCGTCCTCTCCGGCGCGTTGCTCCACTGGACCGGCGGTGAAACGTCGTCGCCGAGGCAGTTCGGGTTGGTCTTCAGGTTGCCGGCACTCCTTTGCGGCAGTATCGCGTTGTCCGCCATTCCGGTCCAACCCACGCGAAAGGCACCTGCAGGCACGGCGTGCTCCTGCGTGGCTCAAGCGGCAAGCAGGGCGAGGGAAAGCGCGGCGGCAAGCGTCTTCACGGTCCGAAAGTCCTCTCTCCGTTGCCGTTCGGGGTCCGGAGTTCGGAGTCGATTCTCGTGGAATTCGGGGTCACGGAGTTCGGGGCAAGTTCTCCCATTGGCACATCCTATGCGATCACGCGGGAACCGACCCCTCCGGCGGGTGTTCAGCCGCAAGGCGTTGTTCGGCGGCGCCGCGCTCATTGCGCCTGGGATGCAACACGGCTCAAGCCCGATCAGCGATCGGGGGCGGCAGCGTTGCCGTAGAAGTACAGCCGCTCGCCCGACAGCGTCTGCCTGGTCCAGGCCTCGAAGTCGTTGGCCGTCATGGTGCCCCAGTCCGGCGTGTGCTCGACCAAGTCGCGTCCGAGGCGACGCCCCAGCTGAACCAGCGACAGGCCGGCCGCCGCGCGCTCGGCGTCGTAGGCAGCTAGCAGATCGGGCCACTCCCTGTGCTCCTGCCCGAGGCGAGCCAGGCATAACGCGTCCTGGATCGCCTTGGTGGCGCCGCTGCCGGTATGCGGCCGCGTCACCGTACCGGCATCGCCGATCAGCATCACCCGGCCGTGCACGTAGCAGTCTATGAGATCGTCGTAGATCGGCTGGATCGACACCTCTTCGAGCTGGCTCATTCGGATCACGGCCTCGTAGTCCGGGGGAAAACCTGAGGTCAGCAACGCGTCGAGGTGCCTGTAGAGTGCATGCGTCACCCCACCGGGCGGAATCGAGGTTGGCTCGGAGAAGTCCAGCCCTGGGGGCTGCGGGGCGTAAATGCCCCAGTTCACTCGACGGTCTCCGGGGTCGGTGCGGTCGTCGAAGTTGGGGATCAAATAGACGATGCCGTGACCGCCATCGAGGCAGATGTAGTGCCAAGCGTCGGCCCGGGTTCCACGGTCGACCGCTGCCCGATTCTCGAGCCGGGCCTCGGGGTAGTTCCCCCGCCACAGGATATACCCCGCATACTCCGCTCTCGCGTCGGGCATGATCTGCTGCCGAATCATCGACCGGTACCCGTCGGCACCGACCAGCAGGTCGAAGAGCTGCGAGGTGCCGTGGTCCAACACCGCCGTCACTCCCTTGGCGTCCTGGCTGAATCCGAGGAGCGTCACGCCGTCGTGGTACCGGGCGTCAGCCACGCCGGCGCGCAGCTGCCGCCACAAGACACCCCAGTTGTTGTGCGCGGCGGGTGCGGGCTGAGTCCAGAGCAATCGACCGGACGAGGTGCCGTCGGCCAGGATCCACCAGCGGTGGCTCACCCGGCAGTGCGGGTAGCCGGCGGGAAGGTACCCGGCGTCGATCAGTTCGTCCCGCAAGGTGATCGGTATGGCGATTCCGGATCCCCGATCGCGCAGAACGCCCCTGGAGCGCTCAAACACCTGCACATCGCATCCCAGTCGTTCGAGGGCGATGGCGGTCGCACATCCGGCGATGCTGCCCCCAATGATCCCAACGCGGCTCCCACGAACCAGCATCGACGATCCCTTACTCTCCTTGTGTGGTCAGTCGCTTCATGATCTTCCTCCCTTCACAGTACTCTCGGCTGTGCTGACTGCACGCCCGGCGTCATGACGCCGAACGTTCCACTTGAGGGGACGGGCAAGATTGGCGCGCAGTGCCGCCCGGGAACGCTCCCCTCGAAGTTCTTGTCGGGGAAACGCTGATTCCATCGGATCACGATATTCTGGCCTCCATACAATCAATGACTTGTGTGTCCCGGCACACCGGACGGACGAATTGTTCAGCGATTCCCTGGAACAATGTAAGTCCTGAAGCCCACCCCTTACTTGGGTTCGAACAGAATCAATTTGCAATCGGTGTTGCCGACATTCTCCAGCCAGTGCGATGGTGCCTGTGCACGCACACGAGCATTGCCAGCCTTGGTAATAAGGTCTGCAGTCTTCCCGTCCGGCGTGTGCACTCGCATATTGCAGTCGGTCAGGTTATAGGCGGCCACCGGGGTTCCGTGTGAATGCCATTTGTCGCGCTGACCGGGTTTCCAGGTTACAGAGATAACCCGATATTTCTCGTCTTCCGCGATTACCGAGTAAACGTCAGGGGACGCGACAAATGACCGAGCGACATCTTCCGCCCAAGTAGCCGGAGGCAGCGCAAACATTCCTACCGCAGCGACCGTTAGCAGTGCTGCGAACTTGCTTTCTCGCATGGTGCCCTCCCTTCGTGAAATAGGTGGTGACTTCTGCCTGCACACCGGCGGCGGAAGTGCGCCTCCACATACGCCGAATGTCCTGACTGCCGCCGTGTCCACTGGCGACGTCTAACGCCTGAATGAATCCGCGCAGCGAAATGGCGTCGACTTGAATGGATTGTCGGACGAAGCCGCTGCGCGGCGGATCTGCTGGCGACGTGCTCCCATAACTATGGGACCTTCCGTCAACCGGCGGGTTCTCCCCCTGCGGATCAAGGATCCGGATTTCGATCACGACACGATCATCGTGCGGGAGGGCAAGGGCTCCAAGGATCGGGCACTGATGTTGCCCGCGAGCGTGGCGCCTGACCTGCGTGAACAACTGGCGCGTGCCCGGGCATGGTGGCCGAAAAATCAGGCCGAAGGCCGCAACGGCGCTGCGCTTCCCGATGCCCTGGAGCGGAAGTCCTGTTCAGGGTCAGTTCTCTCCGCATGGCATCACTCTGCACACGATGCGCCCGACCGTCGCCAGGTGCACCCCAGAATACTCGGCGATCTCCCAGTAGCAATGGGCGCCGCCCGGCTCTGCATGCGCTGCACGAACGCCTCGTCGCCAAGGTAGATCTGCTGGCGCAACCCTTCCCAGATGCGCTGTCCGATGCCTTCGGAGACAAAGGCCCGATAGCGGCGACGTGCTTCTTCCCGAACCGGTGCGAAGAGAC
>NZ_JAMTDV010000135.1 GCF_023806565.1 Accumulibacter sp.
TCTCGCCAGGGTGTCGGCTAGCGGTTATAATTCAGCATCTTGATTTTCTGGGCGAAGCGTTTCCGGGCAGTTCCTCGGGCGGCTCCGCAAGACCATGATTACTGGATCCATTGTAGCGATTGTCTCTCCCATGCACGCGGACGGAAGCCTCGACCTGCCCGCTCTGCGGCGCCTGGTCGATTTTCACGTGCGCGAAGGCACCGACGCGATCGTCATCGTCGGTACCACCGGAGAGTCGCCGACGGTCAATCTCGAAGAGCACTGCGAGCTCATCCAGGTCGCGATCGATCAGGCGGCCGGGCGCATTCCGGTGATTGCCGGCACGGGTGCCAATTCGACGGCGGAGGCAATCGACCTGACGCGCTTTGCCCGGCAGGCCGGCGCGGACGCCGCGTTGTCGGTGGTTCCCTATTACAACAAGCCGACACAGGAGGGGCTCTATCGCCATTTCCGGGCGATCGCCGAAGCCGTCGACATTCCGGTGATCCTGTATAACGTTCCCGGTCGCACGGTCGCCGATATGAGCAGCGATACCGCGCTGCGTCTGGCGGAAATCCCGAATATCGTCGGCATCAAGGACGCCACCGGCAACATCGATCGCGGCGTCGAACTGATCACGCGCGCTCCGGCCGGGTTTGCCGTCTATAGCGGGGACGATGCCAGCGCCTGCGCCCTGATCCTGATGGGCGCCAGCGGCGACATTTCGGTCGTCGCCAACGTTGCACCGCGCCTGATGCACGAAATGTGCGCTGCCGCGCTGGCTGGCGACGCGCTCAGGGCACGCGCCTTGAACGCTCGACTCGTCGGCCTGCATCGGCAGTTGTTCTGCGAGGCGAATCCGATTCCCGTGAAGTGGGCGTGCCAGCAACTCGGCCTGCTCGACGGCGGCTTGCGCTTGCCGCTGACGCCGCTGTCACCGGATTGCCATGCGCGCGTCGAGGCCGCCATGCGTCAGGCGGGCGTACTTGTCTGAGTTCAGGGTTGTCCAATGAGTCCTGTCGTGTTGCGCACTCGCATCGTCCTGGTGCTGCTCCTCGCCGGTTGCAGCAGTTCGCTCCTCGAACCGAAGAGAATTGATTACAAGACGGCCTCTGCCAGTAACGTGCCGACGCTGGAAATTCCACCGGACCTGACCTCGCCGGCCCGCGATGATCGGTACGCGGTTCCCGACACCGCCGGCAAGGGGACCGCCACTTACTCCGCCTACACCGCCGAACGCTCTCCACAGGCGAGGGCGCAGCAGAAGAACGACGTTCTGCCGGAGGTCGACAAGGCGCACATCGAACGGGCGGGAAATCAGCGCTGGCTGGTCGTCGCCGGCTCGCCGGGCAAGCTCTGGGACCCGGTCAAGGAGTTCTGGCAGGAAACCGGTTTCGTGATCAAGCTCGACTTGCCCGACGCCGGCGTGATGGAAACCGACTGGGCCGAGAACCGTGCCAAGATCGAGCAGGATTTCATTCGCAACCTGCTCGGCAAGCTGATGGACTCGGTGTACTCGACGGCCGAGCGCGACAAGTTCCGTACCCGTCTCGAGCCCGGAAGCACGCCGGGAACGACGGACATCTTCATCAGTCACCGCGGCATGTACGAGGTTTACGTCTCGGAGGGCAAGGATCAGACCAAGTGGCAGCCGCGCCCGGCCGACCCGGAACTCGAGGCCGAGATGCTGCGGCGTCTGATGATTCGCCTCGGCAGCGAGGAGAAGAGGGCGACGGCAGCGATGCTGGCGGCACAGGAAAAGCCGGTCGAAAGGGCTCGCCTGTCGCGCAGTGCCGACGGTGCCGGCACGCTGGAAGTCGAGGAGTCGTTCGATCGCGCCTGGCGGCGAGTCGGCCTTGCCCTCGATCGAGTCGGCTTCACCGTCGAAGACCGCGATCGTTCGAACGGACTCTACTTCGTTCGCTACGTTGACCCCGAGACCGACAACGAGAAGCAAAGCGAGGGTTTCTTCGCTCGCCTGAACCCCTTCAAGAGCAGCTCGGCCAACAAGACGCAGACGCAATACCGCATTTTCGTCAAGGAGGCAGGCAGCGTGTCGACCGTGCAGGTGCTGTCGCTGGAGGGCGGTGTCGATCAGTCGGAAACGGCGAAGAAGATCCTCAATCTGCTCTACGACCAGTTGAAATAGCGGCGGCGGCCGGACAACTCGGCTTCGTTTTCCCAAGACCACCCGGTCAAACCGGTCTCTTGTGCGCACTTGGGGGGGAACGCCTGTTCCGGATATCGGCTGTTCGCCGACCGCCAGCAACTTCCTTGCCGCCGATGTGGGCGGCTGGCCTGCCAGAACGGGGCAGAGGGCAGCTCCACGGCTCCTCGATGTCGGTGAGTCACACCAGGTTTCGGTCGTAGCAAGTCGCGCCAGTGCTGTGACAGACATTACGATCGCCGCAAGGGGGCGGCCACCTCGCGTCGATCGTTGTGCCGGGCGCTGCTTGGGTGAGGGCGATGCCGCCGGTTCGGGAAGTCGCCGCGTAGACGGAGAGATGGCGAGCCGCGCTGCAAGAGATCTTGTTGTACGCCGGGTCGCCATCACGCTACGATACACCGCTTGATCGAAACAGGGCGAACGTTTTCCCGGGCCCCTCCTGCAACCTCACGAGGAATTCCGCATGTCTCTGCACCGCACCACGATCGACTGGCAGCGAACGGCGCACGCCAGCGCCGCATCGACCTACTCCCGCAACCACAGGGCAATGCTCGCCGGGCAATCCTTGGCAGTATCCGCGTCTCCCGAATACCAGGGTGATCCGGAGTGCGCCGATCCCGAGCAGTTGCTGTTGACCGCGTTGGCCAGTTGCCACCTGCTCACCTTTCTCGCCATCGCCGAGATCCAGGGGTATCGGGTGGAAAGTTACCGGGACGCGCCGGTCGCTCACCTGGAGAAGAATGCCGCAGGACGCATGGCGGTGACCCGCATCGAGCTGTCACCGGAGGTGCGCTTTGCTGGCGATCGACAGCCGGACGCGGCTGCTCTCGCGAAGTTGCATGACAGTGCCCATCGCAACTGCTTCATCGCCAGTTCGATCACCGCTCGCGTGACGGTGAATCCGGCGATCGTCTGATCGGCGACGGCGAGCGGGGGTGACTGTCGCGGAGAGAATGGCGGCTGGCGCAGTCAGCATCATCGGCGTCCCCACTGACGTCGGCGCCGGGAAGGCTGGTGCCAGGATGGGGCCGGACGCGCTGCGGGTTGCCGGCATCGACAGGGCGATTGCCCGCTTTGGTGTCGAGGTCGTGGACCGTGGCAATCTGAGCGGCCCGAACAATCCCGAGCTGTCGGCGATCGACGGATTCCGACACCTGCCGGAAGTTGTGGCCTGGAACCGCAGCGTACACGATGCGGTACGCGCGGAACTGGCGAGCGAGCACCTGCCCATCGTCCTGGGTGGCGACCACTGCCTCGCCATTGGTTCGATCAGCGCTGTTGCCCGCCATTGTCGGGAGAGCGGAAGGAGGCTCCAGGTTCTCTGGCTGGACGCCCATGCCGATTTCAACACCGCCATCCTGACCCCTACCGGCAACCTCCATGGCATGCCCGTGGCGTGCCTTTGTGGTCATGGCCCGCCGCTCCTGACTGGCATTGGCGGCACGGTTCCGGCGATGTTGCCGAGCGAGATTCGCCAGATCGGAGTACGCAGCGTCGACCAGGGGGAAAAGAGCTTCCTCGCCGAGATCGGCATCGAAGTGTTCGACATGCGCTATGTGGATGAAGTCGGAATGCGTGCGACCATGGAGCAGGCTCTCGCCGGCGTCGGTCCGGAAACCCACCTGCACCTCAGCCTCGACGCAGATTTTCTCGATCCGGAGATCGCGCCCGGGGTGAGTACGCCGGTACGTGGCGGACCGACGTATCGTGAGGCGCAACTGTGCATGGAAATGATCGCCGACACGGGTCGGCTGTGCTCACTTGACCTCGTCGAAGTGAATCCCGCCTTCGATCGGCAGAACATGACGGCCGTGCTGCTCGTCGATCTCGTCGAAAGCCTTTTCCGAAAGAGCATCCTGATGCGCTTGCACCAGTAGTTGGTGCTTGCGAGTATCTTCCCCGAGTCTGCCGGGCGGTGTACGTCGCGCCCCTGGCGAAAGCGTTGCGAGCTGGCGGCCTGCTGATGACGCCCGCCAGGCCTGCGAAAGTACAGCTCAGATTTTCGATCCAATGCTGCTGCGAACCTTGGTGACCTTGCGCTTCCACCGTGCCGAATGTTGCGTCCTCGTTCAGGTGAAGTCGCTGTGGTGGTCGGGGAATAGGGGTAGACTTGATATTTTGCCGATGCCCCGATGAGGAAGCCGTCCGCACCTGCGGCTGGACGCCCGAAATCCGGGGCGGGAGGAAAGCGCCATGCGCAGCAAGATTGTTACTGCCGACGAAGCCATCGCACTGATCCGGGACGGCGATACGCTCGCCAGCACGGGATTCGTCCAGACCGGCTTTGCCGAGGCACTGCTGTCGGCACTCGAACGCCGCTTCCTCGATACCGGCAGACCACGGCACCTGACCTTGTTCGCCGCTGCCGGGCAGGGCGACGGCAAGGCGCTGGGGCTCAATCATCTGGGCCACGAAGGCCTGCTCCGCCGGGTGGTGGCCGGCCACTGGGGCCGCATGCCACGGGTGGCGCAACTGGCACTGGACAACCGCATCCAGGCCTACAATCTGCCGCAGGGAATCATCTGCCAGTTGTTTCGGGATCTGGCCGGAGGAAAACCGGGTTCGTTTTCCAAGGTTGGCCTGCACACTTTCGTCGACCCCCGCTATGGAGGGGGGCGCGTCAATTCCGCGACGACCCGCGACATCGTCAATCTGGTCGAGGTCGCCGACGAGGAGTGGCTGTTCTACAAGGTCGGCCGGGTCAATGTCGCCTTCGTGCGTGGCACCACCGCCGACACCTTCGGCAACATCTCGATGGAGCGGGAGGCGCTGACGCTCAACAATCTCGCCATGGCGATGGCGGCCAAGAACAGCAACGGCATCGTCATCGCCCAGGTCGAACGCATCGCCGAGCGCAACGGCTTGCCACCGCGGCAGATCAGGATTCCGGGAATATTGGTCGACTGCGTGGTGGTCGCCGAACCTGCCCAGCACATGCAGACCCTGGCCACGCCGTACAACGCCGCCTACGCGGGAGAGTTCCGGGTTCCGCAGGCCAGCCTGGTGTCGACTCCGCTGACCGCACGCAAGATCATCGCCCGTCGTGCGGCTTTCGAATTGCCGCCCAATGGCATCATCAATCTCGGAGTCGGCATGCCGGAAGGGGTGGCGACGGTCGCCAAGGAGGAGCGGATCTCGCACCTACTGACGCTTACCGTGGAATCCGGCCTGATCGGCGGAATTCCGTCGACCGGGGGCGATTTCGGGACCGGGGTCAACATGGATGCGGTGATCGACGAGAATCAGCAATTCGACTTCTACGACGGTGGCGGCCTCGACATGGCCTGCCTGGGAATGGCCGAGTGCGATGCTGCCGGCAACGTCAACGTCAGCCGCTTCGGCGGCCGACTTACCGGCGCCGGCGGTTTCATCAACATCAGCCAGAACGCGCGCCTGGTGGTTTTCGTCGGCACCTTCACCGGTAACGGTCTGCAGGTCGAGGTCAATGAAGGCAAACTGCGGATCATCCGGGAAGGGCAGCAGCGGAAGTTCCTCAAGCAGGTCGAGCAAGTCACCTTCAATGGCCAATACGCCTATGATCGCGACAAACCCGTCTTCTACGTAACCGAACGCTGCGTTTTCCGACGCGTAAGGGGTGGGCTGGCGCTGATCGAGGTGGCGCCGGGCATCGACGTCGCCCGCGACATTCTGCCGAACATGGACTTCGAGCCGATCGTCGGCGAATACGGCGAGATGGATGCCCGCATCTTCGATGCCGGCCCGATGGGCCTGGAGGCAGAACTGCTCCACCTGTCACTGCCCGAACGAGTCATCTACGATCCGGAGCGAAACATCCTCTTCCTGAACTTCGAGGGCATGCACGTGCGGGTGGTCGAGGACGTGCAGGCAATCTGGGATATTTGTGAACTTCGCTGCCGTGCCGCTGGCAAACGGGTCGGAGTGATCATCAATTACGACCGCTTCCGGATCAACCAGGACATGTACGACGCCTATGCAGAAATGGACCGCTACTTTCTGGCCCATTACTTCATTCAGATCACCCGCTACGCCACCAGCGCCTTCCTGCGCGCGAAGCTGGGCGAAGCCTTTGCCGCGCGCAGCATCGCGCCGCACGTTTTTGAGCGCAGGGAGGAAGCGCAGGCGTTCCTCGCCGGACGCAGCGGCGAAGCTGCCTGACCCGAGAGCCGCATCGGCAGCATGGTGCACAGCCGGCGATTCCGGCCGGAGGCGCACCCGGCAGCGTCAAACGTGCCGCGGGCCGACCTGATTGTGCATCAGTCGTCGCCGGTATCTGTCCACAAAGTGCCAAGTTCGAGCGCGATTTCGCCGAACGGTTCGACGCTGACCGCATCGTTTTCCTGGAACAGGCCGATCACCGTCCAGCTCCCATCGCGCAGTGCAAATACTTCGAGCGTATGCGCCAGCGGGTCGACCAGCCAGAGGTGGCGGACGCCGTAACGGGCGTAGACTGACATCTTGAGTACCCGGTCCTTGCGCGCGGTCGATGGCGAGACGACTTCGCATACCCAGTCCGGAACGACCACGAAGCGTTGATCGCGCGGCGGGCGTGGCATCCGTTCGCGTCGCCAGCCGGCGAGGTCGGGGACGAGGACTTCGCGATCACGGACGAAATGGATTTCGGGCTCATCGAGGATCCACCAGCCCCCGGGTCCGCCGCGGCCTCGGTGGTACGCCGAACCGATATCCATCCCCAAGGCCGAGCTCGCGACGGCATGCGGAGACGCCGGGCGCGGCTGCGTGTGTAGCTGGCCATCGATGATCTCGCCGGTCAGGTTTTCCGGCAACGCTTCGAGTTGCGCGTAGAGATCGTCCGCGTGGACGGTAGCTTCGCTGGCAGCGGGCATCCGGGTTTCCTGCAGAACGCGCAAGGGGAAATATCGCCAGTTTAGCGTGAAATTCGCTTGCGCGTCCCCGGCACTTCTGCTTGCACGGCCGCATTCGCCCCAGCTGGTATCCCCTGCCGCCATCCCGGTTGCAATGTGGAGGAAATTGCTGTCGACCGCCGCCGACGACGGAACAACTGCGCTATGCTTCCCAAGTTGCGCCTGGATTCCCCATTCTTCTCCAATCCTTCGAGAGGCCGGCAATGCACCCACAAAGCCATTCGCCCAAGCTGCCGTCTGCGACACCGGAGCATGTCAAACCCGAGGTTCGCAAGCATTTCATGTCCCGCTTCGGTTTGCTCCTCGCCGCGATTCCACTGCTGATCGTCATCCTGTTACCCAATCAACCAGGGTTGCCCGTCGCCGGCCAGTACATGCTGGGTATCCTCGCTTTTGCCGTCATCGTCTGGATGACCGAAGCCGTCTCGTATCCGGTCAGCGCGATCATCATCGTGACGCTGATGGCCTTCCTCCTCGGCTTTGCCCCTGATCTTGCCAACCCCAAGGCGCTGATGGGGACGAGCAAGGGTCTCACCATCGCGCTCGGCGGCTTCAACAACACGGCGTGGGCCCTGGTCGGGGGCGCGCTGTTCCTCGCCGCCGCGATGACGCGAACCGGTCTCGACAAACGGATCGCTCTCCTGGTGCTTGCCAAGGTCGGTGCGAAAACCGACCGCATCCTGATTGGCGTCGTCGGCGTCGGTTTCCTGCTCAGTTTCGTCGTTCCCAGCACGACCGCTCGCGTCTCGTGCATGGTGCCGATCGTCATGGGGATCATCATCGCCTTCGGGGTGCCGTTGAAGAGCAGGTTCGCGGGGATGTTGATGATTGCCGTTGCCCAGGCGGACAGCCTCTGGAACATCGGGATCAAGACCGCGGCGGCGCAGAACATGGTGGCCGTCAGCTTCATCGAAAAGCAGCTCGGCGTCACGATTTCGTGGCTCGACTGGTTCATCGCCGCCGCGCCGTTCTCGGCGATCATGTCGGTGGTGCTCTATTTCATCCTGATCCGGATGATGCCGCCGGAAAAACAGGAAATCGAGGGGGGCAAGGCGATCGTCGTCGAGGCCCTGGCGAAACTGGGCCCAATGCGTCCGAACGAAAAGAAACTGCTGGTCATTTCGCTCGCCCTGCTGTTCTTCTGGGCGACCGAAAAGATCGTCCACCCGTTCGACACTGCCACCACCACGATCGCCGCGATCACCCTGATGTTCCTGCCGAGGGTCGGCGTGATGAACTGGGAAGAAACACAGGGCTCGATCCCGTGGGGAACGCTGGCGCTGTTCGGCGTCGGCATCGGGCTCGGTTCAGCCTTGCTCACCACCAACGCCGCGCCATGGCTGGCGACCACCATCGTCAGCGCTTTCGGGCTGGAAACGGCAGGTGCGCTGCTCGTCCTGGCGATCCTCGCCGCCTTCCTGATCGTCATTCACCTGGGTTTTGCCAGTGCCACCGGCCTCGCGGCGGCGATGATTCCGATCGTCATCTCGGTACTGCAGGGCATCAGGACGCCGGGGATCAACGTGCTCGGCATGACCATGATCCTCCAGTACGTCATCAGCTTCGGCCTCATCCTGCCGGTCAATGCGCCGCAGAACATGGTGGCGTATGGCACCAATACCTTCGAGGTGCGCGACTTCGTCCGCACCGGGATCCCGCTGACGATCATCGCATATCTGCTGGTCCTGGTGATGGGAGCAACTTACTGGAAATGGCTGGGCTACGTGACCTCCTGAGGAAGATCCGCGGTCACGCTACAGGCGAGGCGGCGCATTTTCGAGAGCGACCGCAGCTGGCGGCTGGCTCCCGATTACCGGATGGTGCGTCGGCAGCCTCGTCGTGGCGGGCGTGTGCTCGGCCGAGCGCAAAGGGGATCCGGGAAGACGTAGCCCGACGGGTGAGTCCCCGTCCTTCTTGAAGCTCCCGCGCAGGGTTCTGGAGAAGGTTTGTCGCTACGCAGGCGCCCAGCTGGCTGCCAGGAAAGAAAACCCCGCAGAAGCGGGGTCATTGTTCGGCAGTGCTTGAGCGCTCAGGCGGGCTGCTTGCGCCTGCGCAGTCCGAGTCCGGCCAAACCGAGACCTAGTAGGACCAGTGTTCCCGGCTCAGGGATGGCGGTTCCTGCTTCGGTCAGGCCAGCGACGGCATCGATCTCGTCTTCGTCACCGGTATGTGCCGAATTCACCGCACCACCACCAAAGGCCTGTGAACCAACCCCGGCTACGGAGACGTAGCGGAAGTTGCTGCCACTGGGCAGTTTCCAGACCGTGGTGTACCCATCTGCCAGCGCGACACTGTCAGGCTGCCAACCTTCGAGATAGACCGAATCGAGCACCGCGAGAGCCCAGTCGGCAAGGTTCGTCGAACCAGGTGTGTTGGTCAGATAGACGGTGTATTCGACGGCTTCCCAGGGCAGTGGTCCGTGGTCGATGATCGGGAAAACGACCGCCTGATTGGCTGGCCCACCGAGATCGAAAATATTTCCCAGCCATGGCTTGTCGGCAGCGGCGCTTGCAGTCAGGTTGCTGGCGGTGTTCTGAATCCAAGAGTAATCACGCGTGTTTCCGTTCGCTGTGGATCCCACGCCGGCAGTGTAAAAGAAATTCAGCAAACCGGTTGTCTGTCCGAATCCGCTCACGCTAGAAGGGTTTGTCAGCGTGCCGAAAGTCAAGCCAGACGGATCGGACCAAGTATTCGTATAGACTTTCAGGTCATTGGGCCCGGTGCCGACAGAATACCCCTGCGCTGCGAAATCTGCCGCGCTGGCTCCCTGGAAGGCATGTGTGTATTCGGGATCGAGTGGACCGGTCACCAAACTGGCATGTGCGTTGATACTACCCAACAGGATGACAATACCGGCGGTAATCCGTGGCGAATGGCGAATCATTGGCGTCTGTCCTTGGTAAGCGTGATCGGGAAGTGTGGGGCTATCGAGAGCATGATTTATGCCAATAATTTATCTATTTGATTATCTTGAAAAAATTTCTCACGAACGCAATCAATTCGGGCGCGCTGTAAAATTTTTCGACACATGCTCTGACGCTAAGCCGTGTGCCGCACGACCAGACCGGAGCCATGTCCTGATTTCGCTGCCGGGCGGCTGTAGGGAGTATGCCGGTCTCGACGTTGGTGTTGCTCCGGTTCAATCGGCGGGGGGCAGTGTGATCCGCCCGATCCCCTTATCCTGCCGCTCGGCAGCGCTCGCCGGCGTTGGCCGAGAAACGTGGCATCCGGATGCGATGCCGAGGTTGCCATCGGCGACCAAGCACTTCGCCTTGTAAATGGACCGACGCGGCGGCGGCCGGGGCGCCCCGATCGGTCATCCCGACCCCCGCGCCGCTTGTCTACAGTCCCAGGCCGCTGGCATCGAAGACGCCTTCGAACAATACCGAACTCAGGTATCGTTCGCCGGAGTCCGGCAAGACGACGACGATGTTCTTGTCTTCGTTCTCCGGATTCCGGGCGTGGCGTAGCGCAGCAGCCACTGCTGCACCACACGAGATGCCGGAGAGGATTCCCTCTTCCCTGGCCAGGCGACGGGCGTAGGCGACCGCTTCTTCATTCGTCACCTGCTCGATGACGTCGACCAGCGAGAGGTCGAGGACTCGCGGCACGAAGCCAGCGCCGATCCCCTGGATCTTGTGGGGACCCGGGTGTAGCGTATCGCCGGCACGGGTCTGGGTGAGGACGGGACTGGCCGCTGGTTCGACAGCGACCGAGACGATCGCCTTGCCGCGGGTTTTCTTGAGGTAGCGCGAGACGCCAGTGATGGTGCCGCCGGTGCCGACCCCGGCAACGAAAATGTCGACCTGGCCATCCGTGTCGTCCCAGATTTCGGGACCGGTCGTGCTCTCGTGTATCGCCGGATTGGCGGGGTTGTTGAATTGCTGGAGAAGTACGTAGCGACCCGGGTCCGACGCGACGATTTCCTCGGCTCTGGCGACGGCGCCGCTCATGCCTTTGGCGCCTTCGGTCAGAATCAGCGTGGCGCCATAGGCAACCAGCAGTTTGCGCCGTTCCAGGCTCATCGTTTCCGGCATGGTCAAGGTCAGCGGGATGCCGCGTGCCGCGGCGACAAAGGCGAGTGCGATGCCGGTGTTGCCACTGGTGGGCTCGACGAGTTCCTTGCCGGGACCGAGCAGCCCCCGTTGCTCGGCATCCCAGATCATCGCGGCGCCAATGCGGCACTTGACCGAGTATGCAGGATTGCGCCCTTCGATCTTGGCGAAGACGCTGGCCACGGCACCGTCGGTGATGCGGTTGAGCTTGATCAGCGGGGTGCGGCCGATGGATTGGGAATTGTCTGCGTACCATCTGGACATGTAAGCCTCCTGGTGTTGGAAATGGCGCTGCACCAAGCCGTAGCTGTGCCCACCGGGCACGGTTCTGGCTAGTCGACGCCTGCTTGTTGACCTTAACCCAGGTACAGCAGCACGCAAAGACGAAGTATTTCTATCCTTATGCGCTTCCGTTGGCTTGCGCCGATGCATCCGGTCCGGAAAACCTCGGGCGAGCGGCACGTTCTGCTCGTCGCTGCCGAGAAAACGCGCCCGCCACGGTTCAGACAACCGCAATGCGGAAGATCATGCCCGGATATTGCCGACCCCTCCCGCAAGCAGCCGGGGAAGTTCGTGAGTCGCTCCGGGGAATCCTCTGGCAACGGCGCGAATTGTTCAGCCCTGGGTGCCGGGTGCTTCGTCGGATCGTCGCGCGGCGCCGCCGCCTGTGCTTGCGGTAATTCGGGTCAGTGCAGCCGCACCGGCTTCCGTCACTTCCAGCAACGGCTGGGCGAGAGTTTGCGCGGCAGCAAGGGCCGATTCGGCGGCGGCGACTGCGGATTTCACGGTCAATACGGCGAGATTTGTGCGCTGCGGAGACGACCCGGGAAAGCCGTTGATGAAAGCGACGATGGACTTATCAATCTCGGCACGCTGTACTTCGCTGACGCCTGCGAACTGTTCCTGGGCATGGCTGGAAATCTCGTTCATGCGGCGCCAGTAGGAGAGGGCTTCGTCCAGCAGGGGTCGACAGAAAGTGGCGTTGAGCGCCAGTGTTTCGTGCAGGTCGCGGGTGGCCGCCAGTGCTTCTCGGTAGGCCAGAGTCTCCCCCAGCATGGCGCGGGTGGCCTGCAGGTTGAGGGTAAGCAGACGCTCGTAACCGTCCAGCGCGATATTCGCCAGTGATTCAAGGGCGTCAATTCCCTGGGATGCTGTCTTGCTGTCGTGGGGAAGAGGCATGGCAGGCTCCGTTCCGTTGGTTTGATGACAGCCGCTAACCCGCTGGCGCTGGCTCGCGCACCGGGTGCGAAAGTTTGTCCCGTGTCGCGGTGGGACTAGCTTAAGCCCTTCTCTTCCTTAACGCCAACGCTTTCTCCTGTGGCTTTCTTGGCGCAGCGGCAGCGTGCTTGCGCGGAGAGTCTGCAGCCGCCGATCAGGAAAGCTGATGGGTCGGTGTCAGCGGTATTGCGGCACAGGGCGCCTGTCTAGGGCAGCGGCAGATGATTGGCGCGCCGTGCGTCCGGTCCGGCCGCATCGAGCCCTTCCTTGACTTCGCGCGAAATGACCTCGAAGAGTGCGCGGACCAGGAAGTTCATTCCGTCGATGATTTCGCTGACCGACATCATCGACGGAACGCGAACGCCTCGATGTTCCACTCCGGTGCCGATCAGTTCCAGGTGCACACCAAGGCGGGAAAGGTTCATGGCCAGGCGCGGCTCGGTCAGCACGAAGATCGTCTGCACGCCATAGTGGCGGGCCAGTGCGATCAGACCCAGATACACGGCCAGCGCCAGATACGGCTGGCGCGGGCGCTGTGGTGTGCCGAAATCTTCTTCCGAGAGCGAGATCGGCTTGTTCTGTTCGCCGCGACGGCGACGGTAGCTACCGATCACTGCCAGGCGCGAGATTTCGGCGATCCGGGATCGGTCGAGAGCCATTGGATCGACGATGGAGCGGTCGAGCGTCCCCGCGCAGGTGATCTCGACCGGCAATCTGTCCGCGGGGTGTTCGGGATCGAGCAGGACCAGGCGGGCGCAGCCCACGTACTGGCCGGTGGATACCGATTGCACCAGGCAGTGCACCGAGCGATCGTCAAAGTCGTCTGCTTCGAGTCCGTCGGCCCGTAGCTGCTCGAAACCCAGCTCACGACAATAGACCTCGTGCCGGATCCGGTAGCTTTCGGCGCGCAAGGCGTCGTTCAGCGCGGGAACGACCTTGAAGAATTGACGGTAGCCTTGGCTCAACGTCAATTCAGTGAGATTCGAAAGAAACATCTGCCCTCCGACGCGACGCGCCCATTCGCGCGAACATCGGCGAAAGGATTCGCATGGTACTACGAAGTCGTCCGCGCATACTCGGCGGTTGATCGTTCGTTCGTCTGCAGTTTTCGCGTTTCTCCGACTATGCCGTGACGAGCACCGCGGCGCCTTGAATCCGGCCCGTTCGCAACTGCTGCATCGCCTCATTCGCGGCTGCGAGCGGAAAGCACGTCACTTCGGTGCGCACCCCGGCACGCGGCGCGATGGCGAAGAATTCCTCGCCATCGCGCCGCGTCAGGTTGGCGATCGAACGTACGCAACGCTCACCCCAAAGAATCGCGTACGGAAACTCGGGAATATTGCTCATATGGATGCCGGCGCAAACCACGCTTCCCCCCTTGACGATATGGCGCAGCGCCTCGGGAACCAGATTGCCCACGGGCGCAAAGAGAATCGCTGCGTCCATCTCGCACGGTGGCGCTGCATCCGCCCCGCCTGCCCAGGCGGCACCCAGCTCGCGTGCGAACCGCTGGCCTTGGCTGTCTCCCGGCTTGGTGAAGGCGAAGATTTCGCGTCCCTGCCAGCGCGCCACTTGCACGATGATGTGTGCGGCCGCGCCAAATCCGTAAATCCCCAGGCGTCGTGCGTCGCCGGTGGCGAGCAGCGAGCGGTAGCCGATCAAGCCGGCGCAGAGTAATGGTGCAGCCTCAGCATCGGAGTATTCGTCTGGCAGCGCGAAGCAGTAGTGCTGATCGGCCACCGTGAACTCGGCGTAGCCGCCATCCAGCGTATAACCGGTAAACTCCGCCGCGTCGCACAGGTTCTCGGCGCCGCTTGCGCAGTACCGGCAGTGGCCACAGGTGTGTCCTAGCCACGGTACGCCGACCCGCTGTCCAAGCGCGAAACGATCTGCCCCGGCACCCCTCTCGATCACCACGCCGACGATTTCATGGCCGAGGACGAGTGGCAACTTCGGCCGCAGCAAATCGCCGTCGGTGACGTGCAGATCCGTCCGACAAACGCCACAGGCGCGTACAGCGAGCAAAATCTGACCGGCCGCAGGCGTCGGTCGACGTACTTCGGTCAGTCGCAGGGGCTTGCCCTGCGCATCCAGTATCATCGCTTTCATCGGTCGTCCCCCGCCGTGATCGCCTTCCCGAGAATTCGTCGGCCGCTGCTCGGGTGCGTGTGGGCAAGCGTCTGATTCTAGGCGCGCACAGGACTGCAGGCAATGGCTGCGGAGCGGGCGCCAGTAGATTGCCGGCGTTGCCCGGCTGTCACCTGGTCAGGCAGGTGTTTCTCCGGCCACTATCGCAGCGAGGGTTTGCTGAGGTAGACTAGGCGCACCATGGCACTCTTGGAAATTCGCAGAATCAGCCGCCAGTTTGGCGACACCAAGGCCGTCGATGACGTTTCCCTGTCGATCGAGGCAGGGGAGTTCTTTACGCTGGTCGGTCCCTCCGGTTGCGGCAAGACGACCCTGTTGCGCCTGATTGCGGGTTTCGAAGAGCCGGACGCCGGCGAACTGCTGCTCGATGGACGGCCACTGACCGGCATCCCGCCCGAAAAGCGGCCGGTGCATACCGTTTTTCAGAGCTACGCGCTGTTTCCGCACATGAGCGTCGCGCAGAACATCGCTTTTCCGCTGCAGATGGCCGGTACCGCCAGCGACGAAGTCCGCCGGCGGGTCGATGAGGCTCTGGAACTCGTGCATCTGGCGGAAAAGACGAGGCACTTCCCGCACGAACTTTCCGGAGGACAGCGGCAGCGGGTCGCCCTCGCCCGGGCACTGGTCAACAAGCCGCGCCTGCTCCTGCTCGACGAACCTATGGCGGCACTCGACGCCAAGCTGCGGCAACAGATCACCGGCGAACTGATTGCCTTGCAGCGCGCCGTCGGCATCACCTTCGTCTTTGTTACTCACTCGCAGGAGGAGGCGCTGGCTGTATCGCACCGAATCGCGGTGATGAACGCCGGGCGTATCGAACAGGTCGGCGTTCCCGATCAGATTTACGGCTACCCGCAGAACCGCTTCGTTGCCGATTTCATTGGTACCGTCAATCTCCTGCCGGTCGAAGTGCGCGCTGCCGATCAAGGCGGATTGCGCATGTTTGCCGCCGGTCTGGGCGAGATCGCCGGCGCGCCGGCGACTGCGACCGCGGTCGGTCAGCGCGGCGTACTCGCCCTGCGCCCGGAACAGGTACGTGTGCTTGCGGGCAGCGAGCGGCAGGAGATGGACAACCATTTCCGTGGGACCGTCCACGATTACCTGTACCTCGGTGATGTCACCGTGTACAAGATCGCTCTCGACAACGGCAGCGTGATAGAGTCGCTGCTCGCCAATTCGCTTCCCGGGCGTGCGCGTTTCCTGGAGCGTGGCGATGCGGTCGAAGTCGGCTGGCAACGCGAGGCAGGAGTGTATCTGCGTGACTGACGCGAGGCGCGCTGCCAACGGAGTGGGCAGGGCCGATTCGCTGACCCGGTGGCTGGTGAGCTCGCCGCCGACGCTTTTCCTGCTCGTCTTTTTCCTCGCGCCGGCGCTGCTGATGGTGCTCGCGTCGTTCCAGCAGCCGGGCGATTTCGGCGGCCTGGTGCCCGTTTTCCAGGACGGCCGGCTGACCCTTTCGCTGGAAACCTACGAATTCTTCTTCGGCGACTGGATCTACGCCGAGATTTTCTTTCGCTCCTTCGTCGTCGCCGCGGCAACGACGTTGATCTGCCTGCTGCTCGCCTATCCGCTGGCGTTGCTGATCGCGCGCAGTGGCAAGCGCCATCGCGACCTGCTGGTGCTGCTGGTCGTCCTCCCGCTGGCAAGCAATTTCCTGATCCGCATCTACGCGTGGATCATTCTGCTCGGTCCGTTCGATTTGCTGTATACCCCGTTCGCGGTGATCGCCGGCCTGGTCTATGTGCATTTGCCGTTCATGATCCTGCCGCTCTACAGCAACCTCGAACAACACGATCCGGCGCTGCTCGAAGCGGCACAGGATCTCGGCGCCGGAAGCTTCACGCGCTTCCGACGCATTACGCTGCCGCTGTCGCTGCCCGGTATCTGGGCCGGTTCCGCGCTGGTCTTCATTCCGGTGCTCGGCATGTTCGCCATTCCCGAACTGCTCGGTGGCACGCGCGACATCCTGATCGGCAATCTGATCAAGGAGCAGTTTCTCGAGAGTCGCGACTGGCCTCTCGGCTCGACTCTCTCGCTGCTGCTCACTGTCGCCGTCCTGATCCTGGCGGCGCTTTCGGCCTGGGCCGGGCGCCGCCGCCGCGGGTGGGCGTGATGCGCAGAGGCAACGTCTGGTTATGGACTGCGGCCTTGGCCGTCTACGCCTTCCTGTATCTGCCGCTGGCGGTGGTGGTGATCTTCTCGTTCAACGACTCGCTGCTCAATGCCGCGTGGGTCGGTTTCACGACGCGTTGGTACACAACGCTTTTCGAGGATGCCGACATGCTGCGTGCGGGTGGCAACTCACTGTTCATCGCCTTCAGTGCCGCCGGGGTGGCAACCGTACTCGGCACCATGGCCGGAATCGCGCTGCAGCGCTGGCAATCGGGAGTTCTCCGCTGCCTGCCTTTTCTCGTACTGACGCCGGTGGCAATGCCCGAGATCCTGCTCGGCGTCTCCTTGCTGCTCTTCTTCCGGCAGGTGCTCGACCTGACGCTGGGCCTGGTTTCGATCCTGATCGCACACATCACCTTCTCGATCGGCTTCGTCGCGATCGTCGTCCGCGTTCGCCTGGCCGGTCTCGACGCTAGCCTCTTCGAGGCGGCGCGCGACCTCGGCGCGGGCCCCTGGCAGACCTTCCGCAGAGTGACCCTGCCATTGATCCTGCCGGGCGTCCTGGCGGGTTTTCTGATGAGCTTCACCCTCTCGATCGACGATTTCGTGATCACGGTCTTCGTTGCCGGTGTCGGTGTGACCACCCTGCCGCTGCAGATCTACTCGATGATCAAGGTGGCCGTTAGCCCGGAAGTGAACGCCGTATCGACACTGCTGATGGCCTTGACGCTGACGCTGATCGCGGCCGCATCGAAACTGGCGCCGGACGCGCTCAAGGCAAAGCCATGAAGGCCTTGCGTCGCAGCCTGCTGGCAGTGCTGCTGGCCATCCTCGCAGCGCTGGCACTGGCGGACGACGTGCTCAACCTGTACATCTGGAATACCTACCTCTCGGAGGAAACCATTCGGCGATTCGAGGCGCAGTGCCACTGCCGCCTGAACCAGGATTTCTACTCGGACAATGAGGAGATGCTGGCCAAGCTCGAAGCCGGTGCCGTCGGCTACGACCTGCTCGTTCCCACCGGCTTTGCCGTTGAAACCCTGTTGCGACAGAAGGCGTTGCGCCCGCTCGACAAGAGCAGGCTGCCGAACCTGAAAAACGTCAAGGCGGCGTTCCGCGATCCCTGGTACGACCCCGGTCTGCAGCATTCGGTGCCGTACGCGACGACGGTGACGCTGCTCGGTTACAACGCGACACGGCTGGCGGAACTCGGCCTGCCGACCGACAGTTGGGCACTGATTTTCGAGCCGCGCTATCTCGAGAAGCTGAAGGGCAAGGTGACGGTGCTCAACAGTCAGCGCGAACTGATGGCCGCGGCGATGAAATATCTCGGTTACTCGGTCCAGGAGAGCGACCCGGCGCGCTGGGAAGAGGCCAAGCGGCTGATCCTGCGCGCCAAGCCGTACTGGGCAACGTTTTCCAACAGCACCTACATCAAGGATCTGGCGATCGGCAACATCTGGGTTGCCCACGGCTATTCCAGCGACATGTATCGCGCGCAACAGGATGCGCAGGAAGCCGGCCGGCCGTTCTCCATCGCGTTTCGGACTCCGAAGGAAGGCGCGGTGCTGGCCGTCGACAGCTTCGTCCTCCACAGGTCGGGCGGCCGCCCAGACCTCGCGCACCAGTTCATCAACTTCATGCTCGATGGCGCCAACGCCGCCGACGTCTCCAACCTGATCGGCGCCGGCAATCCGAACGCTGCCGCGACGCCGCACATCACCCCGGAGATCGCCGCCAATCCCGGCATCTTTCCGCCGCCAGCCGATCTGCAGCAGCTCGAAATGCTGCGCGACTTCGATCCGAAGACCCGCCGCCTATTGTCGCGAATGTGGACCGAGATCAAGGTGCGCTGACGCGAGCGGACGGTGCGGGCCGGTGACGGCGAATCCGAGCCCGCTCTCGCGCCTACGGTTCGGCGATGGCGACGACACCGCCGCGTCTGCGGTCGCCGGCGCCGAACAACTCGCCATCGGCACTGCCGACGCAATTGACCCCGCCGAAAAAAATGCTGCGTGCTTCGAAGCAGGTGGCGCCCGGCCAGGCGGCACCGAGCGCGGCTGCCGCGCCGGCTTGCAGGCCCATGCTTTCGAACCACAACTGGCGGCCTTCGACATGCAGGCGGGCAGCGTTCACCGCCTCGTCGAGCGGCCGCCGATAGATCAGCAGATTGAGCAGCGCCTGCAGGATGGCGCTGCGGATGCGGTTCGATCCGCCGCTGCCAAGAGCGAAACACGGTCGCTCGTCGGCGATGACGATGGTCGGCGACATCATTGTGCTCATCCAGCTTCCCGGCACCAGCCGATGGAATCCTGCCGGGTTGATGTCTTCTTCGCCGAGGAAGTTGTTGACGTGGATGCCGAGCCCGGGCAAGGCATGGCCGCAACCTTCACCGTTGCTGGTGGTCATTGCCGCCGCCATTCCCTCGCTGTCGATCACCGAGATGTGCGTCGTTGCACCCAGCGCGTTCTCGCGGCGCAGCGAGCGCGCAAGTTCCACCCAAGTCGGCATGCAGGCTCCGCCTACCCATTCGCGGATGGCAGCAGGATCGTCGTGCAGTCGGCGGTCGTAATCAGCGTTCCGGAGGCGTGATACGGCGGCGAGCACGGCTGCCACCGCGAGTTGATGTTCAAGCGAAAGAAACTCCTCGCGTCCGAGCGCCAGGCTCTCGGCGACGCGCAGGCCGGCGCCGATCAGTCCGCCACCGGCCGCGGGAGGTGGATTGGTCAGCACCGTGTGACGCCCGAAGGGAATGCGTAACGGCTCACGCAGTACCGGCGCGTAGGCCGCGACATCGCTTGCGGTGATCAGGCCGCCGTGCGCCGGACCGAAATGCTCGCACAGCGCGGTCTCATATCTTGCCAATTGAGCGTCCGCATCGCCTTCGCCGAGCGCGTGCAGGAAGTCTCCGAGGTCGGGATTGGCCAGTCGATCGCCGGCTTGCGGCAAGCGCCCGGCGGGCAGAAAAAGGCGCGCCACCAGCGGCGAGCGGCGGGCGATCGGGGCGATCAGACCGACGATCGTGGCGATCTGGGGACTGAGCGGAAAGCCGTCGCGCGCCCATGCTGCTGCCGGCGCGACCACGTCACGAAGTGGCAGGCGGCCAGCGCGACGGTGCAGTTCGAGCAGGCCGCAGAGTTGACCGGGTACGGCTGCCGCACCCTTGCCGACATGAAAGACCTGGGTGGTCTGTCCGAAATCGACGGTCACCGGCGCGAAATCCAGTGACGCAGGCACGTCGACACCGCGGCCGGGTGCCACCGCAAAAAAGTCGAGCACCTGGTAGCCGTCGGCGGCATTCCCCCAGATACAAACGCCGCCGCCGCCGAGCGAGGTGAGTGGCAATTCGGTGACCGCTGCCGCAAGTTTGGCGGCGACGATCGCGTCGACGGCGTTGCCGCCGCGCCGCAAGAGACGCGTTCCGGCAACTGCCGTATGCGGTTCCGACGCCGCGATTACTCCACCCGTGCCCATCGCCGGAGGATACGCGATGGCGCCGCGCGCGGGAAGTCTCGGGAATCCCCTTGCCGGCCATGGTCGCTCCCTGTTCCCGACGTTCCACGGTAGAATCGGCGCCGTCGACTCTTCGCGGAACACGAATGGTTCAATTTGCAGCCCCGTGTTGTACCGCCGTGCGCAGGAGATGAACTCGCCGAGGAGTCTCTCCGCCCTCGAAGACCGGGTGCGGCTGGTGCGGGTTCGCATCTTCTTCGGACATGCGAACGGGAACATGCTGAGCATCATGGTCGGCGCGGTCCTGATGATCGTGGTCCTGCATGGCGGTGGCGTGGCGATGCCGACGCTGGTGGCGTGGGGACTGCTGGTTGGGGTGGCGTCGGCCGGTGTTTCCCTGTTCGAGCGTCATGTTGCACGCGTCGGGATCAGCGGCGACAACTGTCGGCGGCTGGCGCGCATTCGTATCGGACTGGGTGCCGGCATCGCGCTGTTCTACGGCCTGGCCGGCTTTCTGCTGCCGGCGCCGGCACCGACTCAGGACACCTTTCTCTTCATCATACTGTCGAGCATCGTCACCATCGGTGCGCTCGGTTACGCGGTGATGCCAAGCTACTACATCACGCTCGACCTGGTCAGCCTGTTCCTGCTTACCGCGCACTTCGTCCGCCAACACCTGCTCTCCCGCGATTCCTACTACCTTTTGTTGATTACCGTCGCGATCGTCTGGCAAGTGCTGGTGTTGGTCAAGGCGCGCCGCGCTTCGAAGACGGCGATCGAGGCCATCGTCCTCAATGAGCGTTTGCAGGACGAGATCGAGCAACACAGACAGACGCGCGAAGCGATTCGGCAGATGGCACTGCACGATGAATTGACCGGTCTCGGCAACCGTCGCTACTTCGAGGAATCGATCCGGCGCGCGCTGAGCCGCGCGGCGCGTGATGGCACGCGATTCGGCTTGCTGGCCGTCGACATGAACCAATTCAAGCCGATCAACGACTGCCATGGACACGCAACTGGGGATGCCGTTCTCAAGATCGTCGCCGAGCGGTTGCTGGGTGGCATCCGCAGTGGCGATTTCTGTGCCCGGATGGGAGGCGACGAATTCTCGATCATCGTCGCCGGCGTCACTTCCGAAGCGGATGTGGTCGATGTTGCCGCCAAGGTGCACGCGCTTCTCGCGCAACCCGTGCGGCTCGGTGATCTCGTCCTGGCGACGAGCGCCAGCGTGGGTTGGGCAGTATATCCGGAGGACGGACGCAACGTTGCCGAATTGCTGTCGGTCGCGGACCGGCGAATGTACGGTCGGAAGCAGGTCTGCAACGATCAGACGACGACAATCGACGCCTAGGTGCAAGGCTAACTGTCACTGCCCGGGGATGGACCGCCATACTTCACAGCCGCTTGCCCGACTTGCCGGAAGGCCCCGCACGGCGGCACGTTCGGGCGAGCATCGACGCGGGGAAAGCATGGAACATGCAGTGCCTTTGCAGGCGGCAGTTCGGCAGGTCGGCTTCGGCCCGGAATGAATCTCCCCGCCCTGCTCGCTGGCTCGTTGGCCGTACCGCTGTCGGCACTCGCCGCGGTAGTGCTCGATCGCCTGTTGGGTGAGCCAGTGCGCTGGCATCCGCTGGTCGGCTTCGGCCAATTGGCGGCGGCGATCGAGCGTCGTCTCAATCGCCGCACGCCGACCAGCGGCGTCGCTGCCTGGTGTCTGGCAGTGTTTCCCTGGGTCGGGCTGGCGCTGCTCGCGCGTCCACAAGCCGCTTTCCTGTGCGATACCCTCCTGCTCTATTTCGTGTTGGGTGCGCGCAGCCTGGGCGAGCATGCGGAAGCGGTGGCGTCTCGTTTGCAGGCGGGCGATCTGGACGGGGCGAGGCTGAGTGTCGGGCGCATGGTTTCGCGGGAAACCAGCCAGCTCGATGCCGTCGGCGTAACGCGTGCCGCGCTCGAGTCGGTCCTCGAAAACGGCAACGACGCGATCCTTGCCGCGTTGTTCTGGTTCGCCCTGCTCGGCGGCCCCGGTGCGCTGCTGTTTCGCCTAGCCAACACGCTCGATGCGATGTGGGGTTATCGGACGTCGCGCTACCTGTCGTACGGCCGCGCCGCGGCGCGTATCGACGACTGCCTGGGCTGGCTGCCGGCGCGGTTGACCGCGCTGAGCTACGCGCTGCTCGGCCGCACGCGTCCGGCCCTGTTTTGCTGGCGTACGCAGGCGCCCGCCTGGGACAGTCCAAACGCCGGACCGGTGATGGCGGCGGGCGCCGGCAGTCTCGGCGTGCTGCTTGGTGGCCCAGCGATCTACCACGGTCGAGAAGATAAGCGCCCGTCGCTCGGATCCGGCTTGCCGCCGTTGGCCGGTGACCTCAGGCGCGCGGTCGGGCTGGTCCGCCGCAGCCTCTGGCTGTGGTTGGTCGCCTTGTTCGCGATCGCCGCGACCAGGGGCCTGCATGCTTGAACACGGCGGTCGCCTGCGTGCGGCAGCAGCCCGACACGACATTCCGCTGGCCGACTGGATCGATCTGTCAACCGGCATCAATCCGCACGGGTGGCCGGTACCGCCCTTGCCGGCCAGCGTCTGGCAGTGCCTGCCGGAAGACGACGACGGCCTCGAAGTGGCTGCCAGCGCCTACTACGCCAACCCGGGCGTGCTGCCCGTCGCCGGATCGCAGGCGGCGATCCAGTGGCTGCCGGCGTTGCTGCCGCGTGCCGTCGTCACCTGCCTCGGCCCGCTTTACGGCGAGCACCCGCTGGCGTGGCAGCGGGCCGGCCACAAGCTTCGTCTGCTGCCGCATGCCGCCTTCGTGCGCGCCTTGGCTGCGGCGACTCCCTATGTCGTGCTGTGCAACCCGAACAATCCGACCGCGGGACGACATTCGCGCGAGATGCTGCTCGCCGCAGCCGATCGACTGCAGCAGCGGGGGGGCTGGCTGGTGGTCGACGAAGCCTTCATCGACGCCACTCCCGAAGAGAGCGTGACGCCACTCGCGGGAACTGCGGCGGCACCGAATCTGATCGCTTTGCGTTCGCTCGGCAAGTTTTTCGGGCTGGCCGGCGCCCGCGTCGGTTTCCTCTTTGCCAACGCCGAACTGCGCGCGAGGATGGCCGAGGCAATGGGACCGTGGACGCTGTCCGGTCCGGCGCGCGAGGTGGCTCGCCGGGCCTTGCTCGACGCCGACTGGCAGGCGGCCACCCGTACCCATCTGCGGCAGGAGAGCCGCCGCCTGCAAGACTTGCTGGCGCCCCTTGGCAAAGTCACCGCCACCGCCCTCTTCGTCACGGTGGAAACTCCTGCGGCAGCCAGCCTGCACGCCGATCTGGCCAGCCAGGGAATTCTTACGCGCTGCTTCGCGGACGACTCGTTGCTGCGGGTTGGTCTGCCGCCGAACGCCGCGGCCTGGCTCCGCCTTGCCGACGCGCTGGCTGCCGCAATGTGATGCGCGGGCTCCCCCCTGCGCTTGGCAGCGATTGCGGCATTGCTTCGCCAGCGACTCGAACGTCCAGCACGAGCAAGGGAAGAAACCCGAGGCCGCGGCGAAGATCTTCCTCGTCTGTCACGGGCAGGACAGGCACGCCGGATGGCTGGGCGAAGCGAAACACGGTGACGGCCCCGGCGGGCCCACCGACGACGCGCCACGCCTTTTCCGCAGCATCTTCAGGCGGCGGGTTGTCGGTCCCGCCCTGCCGAGTGATCGGGCAGCTTGTCGAGGATCTCCTGCCAGTGGATGACGATTTCCGGGAAGATCGTCGGCGACCGTTCGCCGGCCATTTCGGCGATTTCCGGGCCGCCGTAGCGACCGTCTCGTAGCGTGTAGAGAGTGAGCACGCGGTCGATCGGGTGCACCAGCCAATACTCGCGCACGCCGGCGCGCTCGTAGAGAGCGCGTTTGGTGAGATGGTCGTGGCGGGCTGTAGCCGGAGAGAGGACTTCGATGATCCAGTCCGGGGCGCCGCGGATGCGGTCCTCGCCGACCTTGGCCGGATCGCAGACGACCAGAACATCGGGCTGGACGACGCTCGCCGCTTGTTCGTCAGTCTCGCCCGCTGCCGCCAGAACGACGTCGACCGGAGCGATCAGGGTGCGGCAGGGAGTCCCGTCCAGGGCTTGATCGATCTGCCTGAAAAGCTGACCGGTCAGGGTCTGGTGGCCGATCGTCGGCGCCGGTGCCATCGCGTGGGCGACCCCGTCGATCAATTCCCAGCGCTCGTCGTCGGGCCATTGCCGATAGTCGGCGTAGGTGAATCGCTGTTCGGTGGCTTTCGGCACGGCCATGACCGTCACTCCGGCAGGGCAGACCCGGGCATTGTGCCTTGCGGTCTGTGGACAAGGCAAGGGCAGAACCTGCAGATTCAGGCAACAGCTTGACCTTGCGGATCGGCGAAGGCGATACTCGCGGAGCCAGTCAGTGGTCGCAAGTGGGTTGCGGCAGGAGAGGTGCGTCTTTCAGGTCGTGTCAGTGGATATCCGGGAATGAGCCGTGCGTGATACGGTAGTCGCCGCTACGCAGCGCCGCGAACAACTGGTCGATATCACCCGCCAGGTCGAAGCGGTGGTGGCGCGCAGCGGTGTCCGCGACGGGCTCGTCTCGGTATATGCCCAGGGGGCGACCTGCGCGATCATGATCCAGGAGAACTGGGACGAGAGTGTCCAGTCCGACGTGGTGAATTTCCTTCGCCAGCTGATTCCACAGGGCGTCTGGCTGCACGACGCGCAGGATGGGAACGGCGATGCCCATCTCAAAGCGGGACTGGTCGGTCCTTCCCAGACCATCCCGCTGATCGACGGCCGTCTCGGTCTGTCGCGCTGGCAGAACATTTTCCTCTGCGAGTTCGACGGCCCACGCCGCGAGCGGCGCGTGGTCTGCACGATCATCGCTGAGCGCCGAACGCGGGACGAGTGGGCGGATGCCGGCCGGCAGCTGCGAGTTGCCGGTGCCCTTGCTTTCCGAACCTATACTCCCGCCCGAATGCGCCGGTAGAGCGTGTTGCGACTGATGCCCAGGCGCCTCGCGGCCTCGGAAAGATTGCCACGACAGCCGTCGATCGCCTTCCGGATGACGCCATTGGAGAGCTCGCGCAGATTGTTCCCTGCGCCCGGCGCTGAAGCTCCGTTGTCCTTCGGTCGCGGTCGATTCCGCAGTTCCTCGACGAGATCGTCGGGCAAGTGCTGCCAGCCGATGATTTCTTCGTCCTCGCCGACCAGTGCGCAGGCGGTGCGCAAGGCGTTCGCCAGCTGCCGCAGGTTTCCCGGCCACGCGTAAGTGGCGAAGGCAGCCGCCACCGGGTCCGCCAGCGCCAGTTCGCGTTCAGGCGACAGCTCGCGCAGCACGCGCAGGGACAGCAGAGCGAAGTCGGTTCGTCCGCGGAGCGCCGGCAGCAGCAGCGTCAGACCGTTGATCCGGTAATAGAGGTCCGAACGGAAACGCCCTGCCTCCATCTCCGCCTTCAGATCGCGATGCGTGGCACAGATCAGCAGAAAATCGACCGCCACCGGCTGCACTCCGCCGACCGGAACGACCTCCCGTTCCTGCAGGACGCGCAGCAGGCGAGCCTGCTGTGTCAGCGGCATGTCGCCGATCTCGTCGAGAAAGAGTGTTCCGCCGTGCGCGCTGCGGATGCGACCGGGGGATCCTTCGCGCTTCGCTCCCGAAAATGCTCCTGGCACATAGCCGAACAGCTCGGCTTCGACCAGGTTTTCCGGAAGCGTCGCGCAGTTGACCGCGACAAATGGCTTCGTCCGTCGCGGCCCCGAGTCGTGAAACGCGCGCGCAAACAATTCCTTGCCGGCACCGGATTCGCCGCGCAGCAGGAGAGGGATTGGCTTGCCGATCACCCGCCGTGCCTTCTCGATGGCCGCCTTCAGCGAAGGATCTCCGGTATCCAGATCGACCAGTGCATCGGGTTGCTCGTCGCGCGTCTGCGCCGACGGCTCCATGATCAGCCGCCGGTGTCTTCGTTCGCGCTCCACCCGGAAGAACAGGCGCCTGCCAATCTTGTCTCGTGCCGGCATCACTGCACCTCCGTGCAGGCGTTCCCAATGATGGAAGTCGCCATCGCGGACCTCGACGACGCGAGAGATCGGGGTACGACCAAGATCCGCGGGGCGAAGCCCGAGCAACTGGAGGCCGATCCGGTTCGCCCCGATGACCCAGCCGTCCTCGCTCAAGGCGACGACTCCTTCGGCAACCGTGCCGATTCCTTCGGCGAGGGGATGGAAGCGAAGGCGCAGATCGTTGCCGTGTCGCGTGTCGAACAGGCGGTTTTCGATCATTTGCGCTGCGGCGCGCACCAGACCCAGGGTGTGGGGATGGCGTCCCCGACAGTCGCCGGAGATGTCGAGTACGCCGAGCAGGCGACCATCGGGCGCGGTTACCGTTTCGGCGGCGCAGGTGAGAAAGCTGTTTCGTTCGAGGTAGTGTTCGGCACCGTGGATGACCACCGCGCCCGCTTCCGCCAGAGCCGTGCCAATGGCATTGGTGCCGCGATGCGCTTCGTTCCACGATGCGCCGCGGATCAAGGCGACACGCTCGGCACGGCTGAGGAAATCGACTTCCCCGAGTGTCTGCAGCAGTATTCCTCGATCATCGGCGAGGATGACCATGCTCCCCGATTCGCGCGTCTGGGCGTGCAGGTACTCCATTACCGGGCGGGCATGAGCGATGAGTTCGCAGTGGCGTTCCGAGGCGCGCTGCAATTGACTCGGGTCGAGAACCATTGGCTCGGCCAGGCGACCCAATGGGGCAAGCCCGGCGTCGAGGCAGCGGCGCCAGGAGCGCACAAGCAAAGAGCCAACCAGGTGTTCCGGCGGCACTTCGCCGTGTTCGACGAGAAGCTGACGCGCCTGGCGCAAAGCGGGCCCCGCGAGTCTGGCAAGCATCCCTCTCCTCCTTTCGTGTGCTGGAGCCGTGAACGGCCCGCTTCGGTTTTTCCCGCGACCATACTCGGGCGACGCACGCGACGCAACAGTTCCCACCCGAAGCGACGTCGAAGTGTGCCATTTCGTGACAGTGTGCCAGATCGGCACGTTCCATGCGCAGCTTCTGGATTCGATCAACTTGGCCAAGATACTGTTACTGCGAGGAATTTTTGGGTACTTGAGGCTGGCACGCGGCGTGCTTACAGCACCTTCGCCCGCAATTGGTCGGGTCAACAGCTCAATCCACGGCAGAGGAGAATTGGATGATTTACGCGCTTCCCGGCACCGCCGGCGCCAAGCTTGACTACAAGGCCAGGTACGACAATTTCATCGGCGGCAAGTGGGTGCCACCGGTCAGGGGACAGTATTTCGACGTCGTTACGCCGATCACCGGCAAGCCGTACACACAGGTGGCCCGCTCGACCGCCGAGGACATCGAACTTGCCCTCGATGCTGCCCATGCAGTTGCCGACAAATGGGGCAGAACCTCGGCGACGGAACGTTCCAACCTGCTGCTGCGCATCGCCGAACGCCTCGAAGCCAACCTCGAGCTGCTCGCCTATGCCGAGACGGTAGACAACGGCAAGCCGATCCGCGAGACGTTGAACGCCGATCTCCCGCTTTCGGTCGATCACTTCCGCTATTTCGCTGGCGCTCTACGCGCACAGGAGGGCGGCATCAGCGAAATCGACGAAAACACGATGGCCTACCATATCCACGAGCCGCTGGGCGTCGTCGGCCAGATCATCCCGTGGAATTTTCCGCTGCTGATGGCGGCGTGGAAGCTCGCACCGGCACTCGGCGCTGGCAACGCGGTGGTGCTGAAGCCGGCCGAATCGACGCCGATCAGCATTCTGCTGATGGCCGAGCTGATCGCCGATCTGCTGCCACCCGGCGTGCTCAACATTGTGAACGGCTTCGGCCGCGAGGCGGGAATGCCGCTCGCCACGAGCAAGCGGATTGCCAAGATCGCTTTCACGGGATCGACGACCACCGGGCGAGTGATTGCTCAGGCCGCCGCCAACAACCTCATTCCGGCGACACTCGAGCTCGGCGGCAAGTCGCCGAATGTCTTCTTCGAGGACGTGATGGCGGCGGACGACGGTTTCCTCGACAAGGCCATCGAGGGGCTGGTGCTCTTCGCCTTCAATCAGGGCGAGGTATGCACCTGTCCTTCGCGGGCGCTGATTCAGGAATCGATCTACGAGCGCTTCATCGAGCGCTGTCTGCCGCGCATCGCCGCGATCAAGCAGGGCAATCCACTCGATAGCGAGACGATGATCGGAGCGCAGGCGTCGAAGGAACAATTGACGAAGATCACCACGTACCTGGACCTCGGTCGCCAGGAAGGCGCCCAGGTGCTGATCGGCGGCAGCCAGGCGCAGCTCGCTGGCGATCTCGCCGAAGGCTATTACGTCCAGCCGACGCTGTTCAAGGGGCACAACCGGATGCGCATCTTCCAAGAGGAAATCTTTGGCCCGGTGCTTGCCGTGACCACCTTCAAGGACGAGGCGGAAGCCTTGACGATCGCCAACGATACCCTCTACGGACTTGGCGCTGGCGTCTGGAGCCGGAACGGAAACATTGCCTACCGGATGGGCCGCGGCATTCAGGCCGGACGGGTGTGGATCAACTGCTACCACGCCTATCCTGCGCACGCGGCGTTCGGCGGCTACAAGGAATCGGGAATTGGCCGCGAGACGCACAAGGTCATGCTCGACCATTACCAGCAGACCAAGAATCTTCTGGTCAGCTATTCCGAACAGAAGCTCGGATTCTTCTGATCGGTTCGGCGTTGCTCTTCGGGGGGCAGGCGCCCCCCATTTCAGGAGTCGGGAATGGTTGCCAGAGTCATTGCCACGGCGGCAGCGCTCGAACTGATCGAGCGCCTCAAGGAGAAACACGGAGCCTTGTTCTTCCATCAGTCCGGCGGCTGCTGCGACAATAGCGCGGCCAACTGCTACCTGCCGGGCGAAATCACGATCGGTGCACAGGACGTTCATCTCGGCGATATCGGCGGCTGTCCGTTCTACATCGGCAGGGCTCAGTACCGATACTGGAAGCATACGCAGCTGATCATCGACGTGATCGATGGTTTCGGCGGCACTTTTTCGCTGGAGGGCCCCGAGGGCAAGGCCTTCCACACCCGATCGCGGGTGTTTACGCCGGAGGAATGGGCCGAGGTTTCGCAGAACGTCGAAGAGTAGAGCGCCGTTTGGCCGCTGTCGGGGGGCGTTGCGGGCGAATCGCTCGCCTCTGGTTTTCGGTGCGGCCAACGAAGGTGGCTGCGACAGTGTGCAAGCGGAATTCTGCCTCGACGCTGGCGGGCGAGACGAGGGACGACGTGCTGCCGGAAATGGGCCGTCGCTCGCGGGTTCACTCCGCGCGCAGCGCCGCCACCGCGTCCAGGCGCGCCGCACGCCTGGCCGGCAGCACGCCGGCGAGCAGGCCGATGGCGACGGCGATACCCTCCGCCAGGACGACGAAGCGGATCGGCGTGTGTACCGGCAGTGCCGGCAGCAGCAAATGAATCGCCTGCGCCAGCGCGATTCCGAGGAACAGGCCGAGCAGCCCTCCGAGCGCCGAGAGAGCGATCGCCTCGCCGAGAAAGAGTCCGAGGATGCTGCGGCGGGGGGCGCCGAGCGCGACCAGCAGGCCGATTTCACCGGTGCGTTCGGAAACGGCAATGGTCATGATGGTGACGATGCCGACCGCGCCGACGAGCAGCGAAATGCTTCCCAGCGCGCCGACGGCCATGGTCAGGATATCGAGAATGTTCGACAGTGTCCGCAGCATGTCTTCCTGCGTCGTGATCGTGAAATCCTCGTGGCCATGGCGCGCCTTGAGTGTTGCCACAACCAGCGCACTCACCGCGCCCGCCGGGACGCCTTCCTCGTACGAGAGGTCGACTTTCATCAGGCTGTCCCGGTTGTAGAGTTCGAGCGCGCGTGCTGTGGGAATGTACGCCGCGTCGTCGAGATCGATGCCGAGGAATTGCCCCTTGGCCTCGAGGACGCCGATCACACGAAAGGTCTGACCGCCGACGCGCATCCGCGCACCGAGGGGGTTGCCGGTGCCGAACAGTTCGTCCTTGAGTTTCGCGCCGAGGACGACGAAGGCGCGCGCATTTTCGGCATCGTCGGGGGGCAGGAAGCGGCCGCTGCCCAGGCGGACCTTGTACACCCTGAGCATCTGCGCGCCGACTCCGTTCACCGTGGTACGTCGCAGGCGGCCATTGGCATTGACTTCGGTGTTGCCCCAGACCGTGGCCGTCATGCCGGTGATGTGCGGCAGCCGTTCGAGGGCACGCGCGTCCGCCAGCGTCAATGGACGTACCGAGGTCGGGATGCCGGTCGGCGCCGGGCCGGCAGTCTTGACCTTGCCCGGTGCGACGCTGAGCAGGTTGGTGCCGAACTGGGTGAATTCGGCCAGCACGAAGCGATGGATTCCTTCGCCGATCGAGGTCAGCAGGATGACGGCGGCGATGCCGACGGCGATGCCGAGCAGCGTCAGAAAGCTGCGCAGGCGCTGCGCGGTGATCGCGCGCAGTGCAAGTTGCAGACCGTCGCGCGGGTGGATCATCGTGTTTTGTCCATCGTCAAGTCAGCGCTTCGCCAGCGCCTGCACGGCATCGAGGCGTGCTGCCCGACGCGCCGGCAGCACGCCGAAGACGATTCCGGTCGCCAGCGCCGTTGCCAGTCCGGCGAGCACCGCCCAATCCGGCGGGAATGCCGGGAAAGCCGGGTAGAGCTGGCGGATGATCGCGGCACCGGCCTGGCCGAGGACGAAACCGAGAAGCGCGCCGGCGATCGACAGCATTGCCGCCTCGGTCAGGAACGCGTTGCGGATCGTGCCGCCGGTGGCGCCGAGTGCCTTCAGCAACCCGATTTCCGCCGTTCGCTGGGTGACCGAGACGAGCATTACGTTCATCACCAGGATGCCGGCCACTCCCAGACTGATCGCGGCGATGCCTGCCACTGCCAGAGTCAGCGCGCCGAGCAGACGGTCGAAGGTGGCGAGGACGGCATCCTGGGTGATGATCGTCACGTCCTGCTCACCCTCGTGCCGCAGGCGGACGATTTCGCCTACCTGTGTCTTGGCCGCTTCGATCGCTTCCCGGTTGCTCGCTTCGACCAGGATGCGAAAGAGCGTATTGCTGTTGAACATCGCCTGGGCGAGCGACACAGGAACGACCACCAGTTCGTCCGTATTCATTCCCAGTCCCTGGCCAGTCGCGGCGAGAACGCCGACGATGCGGAACCGGCGATCGCCGATGCGGACCAGCTGCCCGAGCGCTTCCTCGCGGCCGAACATCTCGTCGCGTACCTTGGCCCCGATCACCGCCTCGGAGGCGCCGCGCCGCCAGTCGCCGGCCGGCAGAAAGCGCCCCTGAGCGAGCGACAGGCGGCGCACTTCGAGGAAGTCGGCGGTGGTACCAGCGACGATCACTTCGCGCAACTTGCCGCCGAAACTGATTTCGGAAGTGCCGACGGCGAGCGGTGCGACGCGATGAACGGCACTGGCGCGCAGCAGAGCCTGCGCGTCGTCGATGGTCAGGTCGCGCGGCGTGCTGGTGATCGCGTTGCCGGGATTGAAGCCGCCGGTCTGCGAACGGCCCGGCAGCACGATCACCAGATTGCTGCCGATCGACGAAAATTCGTTGAGCACATAGCGGCGAGCGCCGTCGCCGAGTGCAGTCAGGACGACAACTGCGGCGACGCCGATGGCCATCGCCAGTACCAGCAGTGAAGTGCGCAATCGGTTGCCGCTCGCCGCGGCGCGCGCAAAGCGGATCAGGTCGGCATTGCGCACGCGGCCAACGGCCCTCACGGCCCCCGACACGGACAGGGACAACCAGTCACTCCCGTTTCCCCCATTCCCTCTCCAACGAGCAAGCGAGGGGAGTCTCCGGGGTCGCTTTCGTGACGTTCACGCGGACAACTCCGCGCGGCGCCAGCGGTCGTCATGCAGGGCACCATCCTCCATCAACAGTTGCCGGTGTGCGCGTGCTCCCAGCCCGCCATCGTGGGTGACTACGATCAGGGTGACGCCGCCCCGGTTGAGTTCCTCCAGCAGACGGATCACGTCCTCGCCGGTGGCGCGGTCGAGATTGCCGGTCGGTTCATCGGCGAGGATCAGTGCCGGCCGCATGATCGTCGCCCGCGCAATCGCAACGCGCTGGCGCTGTCCGCCGGAGAGTTGCTCCGGGCGATGGTCGGCGCGATTCTCCAGCCCGTAGTCGCGCAAGGCGCGGGCGACGCGCAGCGCACGCTCGGCGGGCGCCACCCCGGCCAGAACCATCGGCAGGGCGATGTTCTCGGCTGCGGTGAGGCGTGGCACCAGATGGAAGCTCTGGAAGACGAAGCCGATGCGAGCGCTGCGCACGTGCGCCTGCTGGTCTGCCGAGAGGGTGGTGACGTCGCGGCCTTCGAGGTGGTAACTGCCGGCATCCGGGCGGTCGAGCAGGCCAAGGAGGTTGAGCAGGGTCGATTTTCCCGATCCCGACGGGCCCATCACCGCCACATATTCGCCGGCGGCGATGCGCACGTTCAGGTGGCGCAGCGCGTGTACTTCGCTGTCACCGCGGTGGAAGGTTCGTTCGATGCCTACCAGCTCGATCAGCGCCGTTGCCATGTCTTACTTGCTGCTTGCCGGTGGTCGGTCGTCGACCGAGTAATGCGCACCGGCCCTGACTCCGACACGCTCCAGGGAGGTGACGACGCGGTCACCGGGCGACAGGCCGGCGAGCACTTCGGTGAACTCCCAATTGGCGAGCCCGGTCCTGACCTGGCGTTCCTCGAGCAGGCCATCGGCGCCGGCCAGCAGCACGCGGCCGCCTTCGAGCAGCGCCGGGGTGGGAACGCGAAGGACGTTCGCGCGCGCGGCGAGGATCACTTCGACGTCCGCGCTGTAGCCGACCAACAGTTTGCCTGGTGCAGCCGGGTCGTCAAAGGTGGCTTCGATGTCGACCGTGCGCGCCTGTTTTTCGACCGCCGATACGTACGGCGCGACACGCCGGACGCGACCCGGGAACGATTGCCGGGGCAGCGCGTCGAGGCTGATGCGTACCGCCTGTCCGGCGGCGATCCGCGGTGCGTCGACCTCGTCCATCGGTGCCTTGACGTACAGGCAGGAGTCGTCGATCAGGTCGATCGCCGGCGGCATCGGCACGCCAGGCGGTGACGGCGTCGAGTACTCGCCTACCTCGCCGACGATCTTCGCGATGGTGCCGGCAAATGGTGCATACAGCACCGTGCGCCCCTGTTCCACCCGGTTCAGGCTGACTCGTGCTTCGGCTTGTGCAACGTCGGCCTTGGCCGCCTCGCAAGTGGCGCGGCGGGCCAGCGCTTCGCTGCGCGCGCTGTCCTCGCGTGCTCCCGAGACAAAACCCTGCGCGCGCAACGCCGACTGGCGGTCTGCTTCACGTTCGGCATTGGCGGCGACGACGCAGGCTTCGCTGACCCGTTTGCGGGCCGTTGCCACCTGACTCTCGACCCAGGCAACCTGCGCCTGCTGGTCGTCGTTCCAAAGCTTCATCAGGAGCTGGCCCTTGCGCACCCGGTCGCCTTCCTTCACTGGCAGCAGCTCGATGCGGCCGCCAGCAATCGTCGATAACCGGGTGCGCTGGCAGGCCTCGACGGTCCCGGCGCGGGTATTGGCGATCGTCGACTCGACCAGGCCGCGCTCGATTTCCTTGACGACCACGGCCACCGGTTGCGGCCGAGTCGCCCACCACAGCCCGGCGGCGATCGACAAGGCGAGCAACAGCGCAACGAGCAGGTGGCGGAGCGGGGGCGTTCGCATTGGCGGGACTCAGGATCAGACGACGGCTATGGCGGTGGCCGGCAATCGCTTGGATCAGCGCGCCCGCGCCGGCGGGACCTTGCCTGCGTTGCTCAGGGCCAGTCCTTCGGCAGCGGGAAGACCACCGAGAACATCAGTCCGGCGCCACCGAGGAGGTCGAGTTCGGCATAAGCGCGTTTGCTGAACTGGTAGCCGATACCGGGGACGAAGCCCGGCGAAAAGCCCTTGTAATTCAACGGTACCTTGTCCTGGTATTCGCCGACGTAGCCGTACAGCAGGCCAGCGGTCCACTGCAGGTACCAGTTTTCGAAGCCGAAGGGGCTCACGTAGCGCTGGCCGCCGAAGAGGTAGACACTCGGCTGCCCGAAGGAATTGGAGAAAGCGGAGCCGCCGATCAGCCAGTTGCCTTCCAATCCCTTCAACAGTCCAACGAGGACGACCGGCTTGTGGTCCGCACTGTACGAGTAATGATAGGTGTAGGGGCTGAAGATGAGATCCCATCCTTTGCCGGCAAGTCCCCGCGCCTCTTCGCTCGCGACCAGCGCCGCATTACCGGGCGAAACCGTGGCGATCGGCGCTGCGGCAACGATCGCAGCACTGTTGTCCGGTGCCGGTTGGCTCTCCGGCATCGTCGTAACTGCGGTCGGCGCGGGCTTGCTTGCCGGCTTGGCTGCCGGGCTGCTTGCCATGGCGACAGCGGGGGCCGTGGTCGCCGACCTGCCCGGTTCGCGACTCGTGGGGTTGCCTGTTTCACCGTCGGGTCGCGTGGCTGCCGCCTGCCCGCTGACGCTGCTGGTCGAGGCAAGGCCCAGTTCGCCGAGTTTGGTCAGTTTGGACTTGCTGGCCTTGCTCGCCGGGTCGAGCTGCAGCGCCTGGTCGTATGCCTGGCTGGCGAGCCGGGAGTAGACATCACCAAGGTTTTCGCGCGCCAACGCGTAGCTCGGATCGGCCCGGATCGCCATTTCGAGTGTAACCCGCGCCTTTTCGTACTGCTTCTGTTGGGCGTAGAGGACGGCCAGATTGTTGTACGGCTCGGGCAGTTCGGGGTAGTCTTCGTTGAGCTTGGTAAACACCACCAGCGCTTCGTTCCGATTGCCCATTTCGAGAAGAATCAGCCCTTTGAGGAAAGGTCCCTGTGGATCCTTGGGCTTGCTTGCCAGGTAGGCATCGATGTGTTCGAGAGCTGCCGCTGATTGCCCCTGTTTCATCAGGCGTCGAGCTTCCGCAAGTTCGTCCGTGCTGGCAGAAGTGTTCGGCCCGGACAAAAGCAGGCCGATCGCCAGGGCAGTGAGCGCTGGCAGGGGCTTGCGAGAGGTCGCGCGCATGGTCATCGTGTATCCGGTGTGAAAGTCGCGTCAGCGACTCGCGATTCCCGCTCCTTGTCGATGGGTTTCCCTTTTCCCGAAGCGGGGGAGGTGAACCGGGGATGCGGAAAACGGTCATGGTGTTCATGCCCAGCGGTACTGGCGACCGTCGTGACGATCCGCCTTGCTGGGGGCGATCAACACCAAACCGGCGGATTCTAGCAAGAAGTCGGTGCAAACCAAAGCACCGGTTTTGCCCGTGTGCCCGACCGGAAGGGCGGGGAGCCAGGGAAATCGTTGCCGTGCCGTTGCCCCTCTCCGACAGTTGCCGTTGTGGCGCTTCGGGTGTCGCCAGGTTGGCGTCGAGCGCACGCCGCCCGGATTGAAATTGCAGTGCGCCGGACGTTGTGTTACAAGGTGGGTTCATCGCAGATTCGATCCCGGTCCTTGTCAGCCAATGGTTTTTTCGTTTTTCAAGAAGCCGCCGGAAAGGAAGATGGTTGCTCGGCCAGCAGTGTCACCTCGCGCGGGCGACGAGCGGAGCCCCGTACGGACGGCGGACGAGAAACCGGCGGTTGCGGCACCGGTTGGCTTGGTGCGCGCGGATCTGCCTTTCACGACCCCGGTTGCGCGCACCGAGTCGCAGCCGCTGGATCTGAGCGAATTTGATTTCAGCGAGACGGCGCCCGAATTCCAGGTCGAGGTCGAGGTTGATCCGATCGACGCTGAAGCCGAAGAGGCGGCGATGCTTTACGCGCACGGTCAGGATGTGGCGGTCCGCACCTTGCTCGAGAACGCCAGCCGCAGCTATCGCTCGGGCGCCGGCGAGCGCCTGTGGTTGATGCTTTTTGATCTCTTCCGACTGACCGGGCAGAGGGTGGCGCATGAGGCGCTTGGCATCGAGTACGCGCAGGCGTTCGAGAAATCGCCGCCGGGCTGGCGCGAGGTGGCACCCACGGGGCCGGTGCAGGCCAAGGTGGTGGGGACCGCATTGTTTCGCGGCGAACTGACCGGCGACAACGATACGGGCTTTGCGGCAGTGCGAGAGGCACTAGGCCGAACTTCGCATCTTCGCCTCGACCTTTCCAAGGTGCGCCGACTGGATGCCGCCGGCTGCGAGCGGCTGCTGGCGCTGCTGCGGCAGGCGCACCGCGAACGGCGCGAAATCGAATTACTGGGTCGCGACAACCTGGCGGGCCTGCTCGACCCGTTCGTCGTTCCGGGCCGGGCGCAGGATCAGGCCTGCTGGCTGCTGAAGCTCGAGGTGTGCCAGGCACGCGGGCAAATGGAAGCGTTCGAGGAACTGGCAATCGACTACGCGGTGACTTTCGAGATTTCCCCTCCCTCCTGGGAAGCCAGACGGGTAATGGCAGCCGAGGCGCCACCGCTGGTGGCGAGTGATCAGTTGGTGACGGAGGCGTATGTCCTGAAAGGGGAAATCAAGGGCTCGCGTTTCGGCGATCTGCCGACTTACGCCGCAGCCAACGACCCCGTGCTCATCGACTGCTCGGCAGTGACCCGCATGGACTTCCTGAGTGCCGGCGCTTTGCTCAACATTCTCTCCTCCGTCAGGCGGACGGGCAGGCAGATCGTCTTCCGCCACCCGCATTACCTGCTTGCCGAGCTGTTCCGCGTGGTCGGTCTGACAGCCGTGGCCGACATCGTTCTTGCCAGAAATTAGGGTCACCAACGGGAGTTCTTATGGATCAGTACCACGGCACGACGATTCTGTCGGTCCGCCGAGGCAGCCATGTGGCCATCGGCGGCGACGGGCAGGTGACACTGGGCAACTTGATCATCAAGGCCAGCGCCCGCAAGGTCAGGCGGATTTATCAGGGACGCATCCTCGCCGGTTTTGCCGGCGGCACGGCCGATGCATTCACCCTGTTCGAGCGTTTTGAAGCCAAGCTCGACAAGCATCAGGGCAATCTGCTGCGCTCGGCGGTGGAACTCGCCAAGGACTGGCGCAGCGACCGCGCCTTGCGTCGGCTGGAGGCGATGCTGGCGGTGGCCGACCGGGAGAACTCGTTGATCGTCAGCGGCAACGGTGACGTACTCGAACCCGAGCACGGCATCGTCGCGATTGGCTCCGGTGGTGCTTTCGCGCAGTCGGCCGCCCGCGCGCTGGTCGAAAACACCACCCTCGACCCGGTCGAGGTGGTCCGCAAGTCTCTGCTGATCGCCAGTGAGCTGTGCATCTACACCAATCAGAACTTCACCATCGAAGTGCTGGAATAATCATGTCGTCCATGACTCCCCAGGAAATCGTTCACGAACTCGACAAACACATCGTCGGCCAGGGCAAGGCCAAGAAGGCGGTAGCCATCGCCCTGCGCAACCGTTGGCGGCGCGCGCAGGTTGCGGAGCCGCTGCGTCAGGAAATCACTCCAAAGAACATCCTGATGATCGGCCCTACCGGCGTCGGCAAGACGGAAATCGCCCGCCGTCTGGCGCGGCTGGCGGATGCGCCGTTCATCAAGGTGGAGGCGACGAAATTCACCGAAGTCGGCTATGTCGGCCGCGACGTCGAAACGATCATTCGCGACCTGGTCGAGATCGCCGTCAAGAGCGGTCGCGAGCGCGCGATGACGGGGGTTCGCCTGCGTGCCGAAGACGCCGCCGAGGATCGCATTCTCGACGCACTGCTGCCGCCGGCGCGAGGCAGTTTCTTCAATGACGCGCAGTCGACCGAGGACAGTGCCACGCGGCAGAAATTTCGCAAGAAGTTGCGCGAAGGCGATCTCGACGAAAAGGAAATCGAGATCGAAGTTGCCGCGCCGTCGATGCAGGCAGAGATCTTTGCACCGCCCGGGATGGAGGAACTCACCGCACAGATCCAGGGCATGTTCCAGAATATCGGAGGCGGTCGCAAGAAATCGCGCCGGCTCAAGATCGTAGAGGCACGCCGGCTGCTGATCGATGAGGAGGCGGCCAAGCTGGTCAACGACGAGGACGTCAAGCACGATGCTGTTCGCAATGTCGAGCAGAATGGCATCGTCTTTCTCGATGAGATCGACAAGATTGCTTCACGCAGCGATACTCATGGCGTGGACGTCTCTCGCCAGGGCGTGCAGCGCGACTTGCTGCCACTTGTCGAAGGAACCACCGTATCGACCAAGTACGGAATGATTCGCACGGATCACATCCTGTTCATCGCGAGCGGCGCTTTTCACCTGGCCAAGCCGTCCGACCTCATTCCCGAACTGCAGGGGCGCCTGCCGATCCGTGTCGAACTCGATTCCTTGTCGGTTGCCGATTTCGAGTGCATTCTGACGCAGACCGACGCCTGTCTGACGACGCAGTACCAGGCGCTGCTGGCAACCGAAGGGGTGACCCTCGATTTTGCGGCCGACGGCATCCGGCGTCTGGCGGAGATTGCCTGGTCGGTCAACGAGCGCACCGAAAACATTGGCGCACGTCGGCTCTATACGGTCATGGAACGTCTGCTCGAGGAAGTGTCTTTCGCGGCGGGTAACGGACGTTTCGATCGAGTTGCGATCGATGCCGCCTACGTCGACAGCCGGCTGGCCGAGCTTGCGCACAACGAGGATCTTTCGCGCTACGTCCTGTAGCAGACGCGACTGCCGCGGTGTGCTGCCGGCGTTGCCAGCGGTGGCGGCAAGGGCGAACGGCGACGGCAGTGTGCCTGCCGCAAGTGCTCGTGCAGCGGCCTACAACAGCTCCAACGGTTGCGTGAGGCCGGAGGCGTAGGCAGACGAACTCCCTTGTACCGCGGCCTGACCCAGTTTGGCCAACACCTTGTTGGCTTCGCGCAACCGTCCGAGGACCTTGCTCAGCAGCACCTTGTGGAAGCGTTCACGCACCTCGTCCGAGCTCAACTCCAGCGCCGCGCTGTTGATTTCTAGGAACAGGGTTGGCTCCAAGGTCACCACCGTCGCGTGTCGCCGGCTGTCGCCGGGGTGCAGGTAGGCCATCTCTCCCACGACTTCGCTCGCACCAAGTCGGCAGATCACCCGTCCCTCGGTGGATATTTCCACGAAGCCGTCGACGATGACACCGAACTTGCGGTGATTTTCGCCTTCGCGGATCAGCGTCACCTTTTCCGCCAGCTCCCGCCAGACGCTGATGCGCAGTACTTCCCACAACTCGATGTCCTCGAACGCGTCGAAGAACTCGACCTTGCGCAGTCTTTCAAAATGCGACAGATCCTGCTGCATCTGATCTTCGTCGAGCATCTGGTAGCGAACCGCAGAGAGATCCTTCGCGAACTCGGCGCCATTGCGGTAGCGGCTGTAAAGGTCCTTTTCGAGCGCCTTCTTGATGATCGGGTCGAGTCCCGCTGGCAAGGTCGGGTTCAGCGCGCAGACCGACGGTGAATCCATGTTGACGATCTTGTAAACCAGAGTCCCGGGATTGTTGGCGCGAAATGGCAGGCGTCCGGTCAAGAGCTGGAAGAGCAGTACGCCGAGCGAATAGAGGTCGGTTTTCTGGTTGAGCGGATAATTCTTGACCTGTTCGGGGGACATGTAGGCAGGCGATCCGACGCCCATCACGAACGTCGAGTCCGTAACCATGTCCTTGTGCAGATTCAGTCCGAGACCGAAATCGGTGATCTTCGGGTTGTCGTCGGCGTCGATCAGGATATTGGCGGGCTTGATGTCGCGATGCACGATGCCCTGGCGGAATGCATGGTCGAGCGCCAGGCAGCACTTGAAAATGATGCCGATCACCCGGTGCATCGGCAGCAGACGGTTGATCGCACAGTACTTGTCAAGGGCCGTTCCATCGATGAACTCCATCACCAGATAGGCCTGTTCCGCCTCCACGACGGCGTCGTAGATCTTCACGATGTTCGGGTGATCCAGGCGCCGGCCGATCGCGTCTTCAGTCTGGAAGAGCTTGCGCAAGCGACGCGACATGGCGGCATTGTCGTCGCCGAAGCGAATCAGCTTGATGGCGACTTGGCGATCGAGCTCCGGATCACGGGCAAGATAGACGACCGCAGTCGCACCCTTGCCAATGGACCGGATGACTTCATATTTGCCAATCTTCTCCAACATGCCAATGAACACCTATCGACCAGCAGCGGGAAACGGAATCGTAGCAGGAGAAGGCATCTGCTGACCAAGAATAATGCGCACCACGTGCTTGCCGCAGACTTCAGTGCGAAAAAAAGAACTTGAAATCGCCGCTCTCGCCCCAAACTCTCCCGCGTTTTCACGGAGATCATCACTTATGCAAGCGAACGACCAAGTACCCGAAGAGATGACGGACGCGCCGGTGACGGCGGAAATCGATGCATCCGAAACGGAAAGCACGCCGGTTGCGGAAACCGGTCCGAGTCTGGAAGAGGCCCTCCTGCAGGCCCAACGAAAGGCCGACGAATACCAGGATGCGTGGTTGCGCGCCAAAGCAGAAACCGAGAACGTGCGGCGGCGCGCCCAGGAAGACATCGCCAAGGCTGCGAAGTTTTCGATTGACCGGTTCGCGCGTGAGCTCCTGGCGGTCAAGGACAGTCTCGAAGCGGCGCTGGCGACCGAGTCCGCGAGCGTCGAGAGCCTCCGCTCCGGCACCGAACTGACCCTCAAGCAGTTGGTTGCCGCTTTCGAAAAATCTGCACTGAGCGAGGTCAACCCGCTGGGCGAAAAGTTTGATCCACATCGACATCAGGCGATCAGCGTCGTCGAATCGACACAGGAACCGAACACCGTGATCAACGTCCTGCAGAAAGGCTACCTGCTCGCCGACCGCGTTCTGCGCCCGGCTCTGGTCGTCGTCGCCAAGGCCACGGCTTGAAATCGTCACCATGATCCCCACTTGCGGATCATCACCAGACATTACGGTTTTCGCCGAATGTTTCCATAAGACAATACTGAAAGGATTCTGAAATGGGCAAGATCATCGGCATCGATCTCGGGACGACCAACTCCTGCGTGGCCGTCATGGAGAACGGGAAACCGAAGGTCATCGAAAACTCCGAAGGTGCGCGCACGACACCGTCGACGGTCGCTTACGCGGAAGACGGCGAAATCCTGTGCGGGGCGCCGGCGAAGCGGCAGGCGGTGACCAATCCGAAGAACACGCTGTACGCGATCAAGCGCCTGATCGGCCGCCGCTTCGAAGAGAAGGAAGTACAAAAGGACATCGCGCTGATGCCGTTCAAGATTCTCAAGGCGGACAACGGCGACGCCTGGGTCGAAGTCCGTGGCAAGAGAATTGCGCCGCCGCAGGTTTCGGCGGAAGTCCTGCGCAAGATGAAGAAGACCGCCGAGGATTATCTCGGCGAGGAAGTGACCGAGGCGGTGATCACCGTGCCGGCCTACTTCAACGACAGTCAGCGTCAGGCTACCAAGGATGCAGGGCGAATCGCCGGCCTCGAGGTCAAGCGCATCATCAACGAGCCGACGGCGGCGGCGCTGGCCTTCGGCATGGACAAGAAGCAGGGCGACAAGAAGATTGCGGTCTATGACCTCGGCGGTGGCACCTTCGACATTTCGATCATCGAGATTGCGGCGGTCGAAGGCGAACACCAGTTCGAAGTGCTATCTACCAACGGCGATACTTTCCTCGGCGGAGAAGACTTCGACCAGCGGCTGATCGACTACATCATCGAGGAATTCAAGAAGGAGTCCGGAGTCAATCTGAAAGCCGACGTGCTGGCGCTGCAGCGGCTCAAGGATGCCGCGGAAAAGGCGAAGATCGAACTCTCGTCCGGGCAGCAGAACGAGATCAACCTGCCGTACATCACCGCCGATGCGTCCGGACCGAAACACCTGACGCTGAAGATCACGCGCGCCAAGTTCGAGTCACTGGTTGACGACCTCATCGAGCGCACCATCGAGCCCTGCCGCATCGCGCTGAAGGATGCCGGCTGCAAGATCGGCGACATCAACGACGTGATTCTCGTCGGTGGTCAGACCCGGATGCCCAAGGTGCAGGAGAAGGTGAAGGAATTCTTCGGCCGCGAGCCGCGGCGGGACGTCAACCCGGACGAGGCGGTCGCTGTCGGCGCCGCGATCCAGGGGGGTGTCCTGCAGGGCGAGGTGAAGGATGTTCTCCTGCTCGACGTGACGCCGCTGTCGCTGGGCATCGAGACGCTGGGCGGCGTGATGACCAAGTTGATCAAGAAGAATACGACCATCCCGACCAAGGCGACGCAGGTCTTCTCGACAGCCGACGACAATCAGTCTGCGGTGACCATTCACGTGTTGCAGGGCGAGCGCGAAATGGCCAGCGGCAACAAGAGCCTCGGGCAATTCAATCTTTCGGACATTCCGCCGGCGCCGCGTGGCATGCCGCAGATCGAGGTGACCTTCGACATCGATGCAAACGGCATTCTGCATGTCTCGGCCAAGGACAAGGCCACCGGCAAGGAGAACAAGATCCGGATCCAGGCTTCTTCGGGCTTGAGCGAGGCGGAGGTACAGCGCATGGTGCAGGATGCCGAGTTGCACGCCGAGGAGGACCGGAAGGCGCACGAACTTGCGGAGGCACGCAATCAGTGCGACGGCATGATCCACACGGTCAAGAAGTCGCTCACCGAATACGGCAAGGAGTTGTCCGACGATGAGAAGGGTTCCATCGAAAGGGCGATGAAGGAAGCCGACGAGGCGATTCGCGGCAACGACATCGATGCCATCCGGGCGAAGAGCGAGGCACTCGCGACGGCCGCTCAAAAGCTCGGCGAGAAGATGTACGCCAAGCAGCAGCCGCATGCGGGTGCTGGCGAGCATCCGGGCAGCGGCGCCGGCGAGGCGAAGAAGGACGACAGCGACGTCGTCGACGCCGAGTTCACCGAAGTCAAGGACAAGAAGTAGGCATCCATGCGAACGGGCATGACTGTTCCGGATAGCCGCAATGAGGGAAGGTCCTGCCCGTCCGCTCACCGCTGGGCTCTCTCCCGCACGCGGGAGAGAGCAGGCTCGTGAGTCGCTTTTGCGACCTTCACGGAAAGGGCGAGGCGTATAATCTTGCCTCGCTCTAGCCCCCTAAAGTATCCGAGAACCGATGGCCAAACGTGACTTTTATGAGATTCTGGGTGTCAACCGCGACGCCTCGGATGATGACATCAAGAGAGCCTATCGCAAACTGGCGATGAAATATCATCCGGACCGCAATCCGGACAACCCAAAAGCCGAAGAGCATTTCAAGGAAGTCAAGGAAGCCTACGAAATCCTGACCGACGCCGAAAAGCGTGCCGCCTACGACCAATACGGGCACGCCGGCATCGATCCGCAAGCGGGCATGGGTGGGGGCGGAGCGGGTGGTTTCGCCGATGCCTTTGGCGGCATATTCGATGAAATTTTCGGTGGCCGGCGCGGTGGTGGGGGTCGGTCCAGCGTCTACCGCGGCGCCGATTTGCGCTACAACCTCGAAGTGACGCTCGAACAGGCGGCGTTCGGTACCGAAACCAAAATTCGCATCCCGACCATGGAGGTTTGCGACGCCTGCCACGGCAGCGGCGCCAAAGCTGGTACGCAACCCAAGACTTGTCCGACCTGCCAGGGTAGCGGCCAGGTCCGACTGCAGCAGGGTTTCTTCTCGATTCAGCAGACCTGTCCCAAATGTCACGGGACGGGGCGGTTTATTGCCGATCCCTGCGGCCCTTGCCATGGCGCGGGTCGCGTCAAGCAGCACAAGACACTGGCCGTCAAGATCCCGGCAGGGGTCGACGAGGGCGATCGTATCCGGCTTTCGGGCGAGGGCGAGCACGGGATCAACGGCGGTCCCTCCGGCGACCTGTACGTCCAGATTCACCTCAGGCCGCATCCCGTCTTTCAACGCGAGCAGAACGACCTGCATTGCGAGATGCCGATCAGCTTCACCACAGCAGCGCTCGGTGGAGAGATCGACATTCCGACACTGGACGGTGCGGCAAAGATCCGCGTTCCGCCGGAGACTCAGTCCGGGAAAACCTTCCGCCTGCGCGGAAAGGGCATCAAGGGAGTGCGCAGTCACGCACAAGGGGACCTGCTTTGCCACGTGGTGGTGGAAACTCCCGTGCACCTGACCGAGCGGCAGAAGGAACTGCTACGCGAGCTTGAAGAGTCCAGCCGGGAAAACTCTGCTCACCATAACCCCCGCGCCAAGTCCTGGATGGATCGCGTGCGCGACTTTTTCGCCGCCACCTGACGAGATTCGCTTGCCGACGCAACGGCCGCTTGCCGGATCGACCAGCAATCAGTTTCTCCGTGTAAGGACGGTGTCAGCTTGCGTCTCCATGCTTGTTCGTCTCCGCCGGGACCGGTTCGCCGGAACGCCACGGCGGGAACACGTGGCTGGGGGGCGATCGCATGGGATTGGCAAGAGCACTGCTGTTGGCTATTCTGAGCTGGGTCGGAGGTGTGCTGGCAGGCGAGGTCGGCGTCACCGACAGCACTATCCTGATCGGAATGACGGCACCTTTTTCCGGTCCCAGCGGAGCGTACGGGCTGGACATGAAGACGGTAATCAACGCCTACTTCCGCCAGATCAACGACGCCGGAGGCATCCATGGACGGCGATTGGACCTGCGCGCCATCGACGACGGTTACGAAACCGAGCGGACGCTTGTCAATACTCGTAACCTCATCGCGCAGGAGAAGGTTTTCGCCCTGCTCGCGTCGTATGGCTCGAGTCCGACCACGGCGGCGATGAACGAGGTCTTCGGGATTGCCAGAGTGCCGCTGGTCGGCACCATTTCCGGCGCCGATTCGATCCGCCAGTCGCCGAAGGACAATCCGAACAATCGCTACATGTTCAATGTCCGGGCGAGCTACGCGAACGAGACGGAAGCGATCGTGAACCAGCTTACCTCCCTCGGTTTCAAGAACATCGCCGTCCTCTACCAGAATGACGGTTTCGGCAAGTCCGGTCTCGACGGCGTTGTTGCCGCGCTGAAGAAGCACGGACAGGCGCCGTCCGCCGTGGCCACCGTCGAACGCAACTCGGTCGATGTCGGGCAGGCGGTCCAGACGATCGCCAAGGCCAATCCGCAAGCGGTCATCATGGTGACCCTGTACAAACCGACCGCCGCTTTCGTGCGCGCGATGAGGAAAATTGGCCAGACGCCGCAGTTCATGACCTTGTCTCCGGTCGGCGCCGATTTGCTGGTTCAGGAACTCGGTGACGAGGCACGCGGCATCGGCATATCCCAGGTCATGCCCTATCCGTGGAACGATGCCACACCAATAGTACGGGAATACCAGAGGCTGCTCGGCCCGAATGGGAAACCGTCGTACTATGGTCTCGAAGCTTACGCCATGGCGAAGTTGCTGGTCGACGCGATCCGCAAGACGGGCAAGGATCTGACGCGCGAGAAATTCATTGCCACGCTTGAGAACATGCAGAATCACGACCTGGGTGGTTATCGCGTCAGCTATTCGGCCAACGATCGTCTTGGTTCCCGCTTTGTCGATCTCACCGTGGTCGGCAGTGGTGGTCGGGTTCTGCGTTAGCGCCGAATGATCGCCACAGCGTTGGGTGCGTTTTTCCCGCACGGTCGGAAGCCGGGTTCTGCCGTGTGCGCGGGCATGCGTGCGACATGCTGACGCGTGCTGGTATCTTGCTGCTGATGCTGCTGGGAATGAGAGCCGCGGCGTGTGCCGACGTGTCCGCCCCGCAGACGCTCGAAGAGGCCAAGGCGCAGCGTGAGCGCGCCGCTGCGCTGCGTGCCGAGGCCGAGCGCCGCCTGGACAGCGAGCGCAAGCAGTGCTACTCGAAATTCCTGGTCAACGACTGTCTTGCGGCGGCCAAGAAGCGCTATACGGCGACGATCGTCGAGGCTCGCCAGATCGACCAGCCGGCTCGCGATTTCGAGCGCGAGGCGAAGCGGCAGGAAGTCGAGGCCAAGGAGGCGCAGCGAGTGGCTGATCAGCCGCGGCGCGAGGCAGAGCAGAAGGAGAGCGCCGAGCGCTTCCGCGCCGAAGAGGCAGCCAAGGCTGCTGAACGCGAACGAAAACTTGCGGCAAAAGCGGCGCAGGCGGAAGAGGGGCGCCGGAAGGCCGCGGCCGAGCAGGCAAAACGGCAGGCCAAGCTGGAAAAGCGGGCCAGCGAGGAAGCCGAACGACAGGCGAAGAAGGCTGCGCACGAGGCCGCGGGCCAGCCGGCGGCGGGTAGCCGTGCCAACTGAGGCGCTGCCACAGACACCAGACCATCGTTGCCCGGGCGCGCCCGGCCGGGTCAGGCGATGCCTTGGCTGGCGAGATACTCCTCGTAATTTCCGGGGTAGCTGACAACCTGGCCGTCGAGGCGAATTTCCAGAATGCGCGTGGCGAGCGAGGAGACGAATTCGCGGTCGTGCGAAATGAAAATCAAGGTGCCCTTGAACTTCTCCAGCGCGGTATTGAGCGACTCGATCGATTCCATGTCGAGATGGTTGGTCGGTTCGTCGAGTACCAGGACGTTCGCTTTCAGTAGCATCAGCTTGCCGAAAATCATCCGGCCCTGCTCGCCGCCGGAGATCACCTTGACCGCTTTCCGGACTTCGTTGCCCGAGAACAGGAGCCTGCCTAACGTGCCACGGATCAGCGTCGACAGGTCTTCGCCTTCGCTCGCGCTGTTGCGCGCGTAGCCGGCGATCCAGTCGGTGAGGCTGAGGTCGCTGTCGAAATCGCTGGCATGGTCCTGGGCATAGTAGCCGAGTCGTGCCTTTTCCGCCCACTTGATGCTGCCACGCTGCGGCTGCAGCTCGCCCATCAGGAGCTTCAGCAGTGTCGTCTTGCCGACGCCGTTTTCGCCGATGATCGCCAGACGTTCGCCTCCGTTGAGCGTCAGGTCGAGCTTGCTGAAGATTTTTCGCTCGCTTCCGTGATAAGCGAAGGTGAGGTTCTGGATTTCCACTGCCTGGCGGTGCAGCTTCTCCTTTTCGTCAAACTCGAAGCGGATCCACGGGTACTGCCGCGATGAAGGCTTGACGTCCTCCGGTTTGAGCTTGTCGATCAGTTTCAGGCGGGAGGTTGCCTGTTTCGCCTTGGACGCGTTCGCCGAAAAACGGCGGACGAAGTTCTGCAGTTCAGCGATGCGTTCCTTGGCCTTGGCGTTGGCACTCTGCTGGCGTTCGCGGGCCTGTGCCGAGGCTTCCATGAAGTCGTCGTAGTTGCCCGGATAGACGGTGATCTTGCCGTAATCCAGGTCAGCCATGTGTGTGCATACCTGGTTGAGGAAGTGTCGGTCGTGCGAGATGATGACCATCGTGCTGTTGCGCTCGTTGATCACATTTTCCAGCCAGCGGATGGTGGCAATGTCGAGGTTGTTGGTTGGCTCGTCGAGCAGGAGGATCTCCGGATCGGCAAACAGCGCCTGGATGAGCAGGACGCGCAGTTTCCAGCCCGGCGCGACATCGCTCATCGGGCCGAAATGTTGTTCGGTGGGAATTCCTACCCCGAGCAGCAGTTCGCCGGCGCGCGCTTCGGCCGTGTAGCCACCGTACTCGGCGAACCGGGCCTCGAGGTCGGCAGCATGGATGTAGTCGTCTTCGCTCGCGTCCGGGTTGGCGTAAATCGCGTCCTTTTCGAGCATGCAGTTCCACATTTCCTCGTGCCCCATCATCACCACGTCGATCACGCGCTGCTGCTCGAAAGCGAACTGGTCCTGGCGCAGAAATGCCATGCGTTCGTGCGGGTCTTTAGAGACATTGCCGGCGGTCGCTTCGAGTTCGCCGGCGAGGATCTTCATGAAGGTCGATTTTCCGGCGCCGTTGGCACCGATCAGGCCATAACGATAGCCCTCGCCAAACTTGACCGAGACGTTTTCAAAGAGGGGCTTGGCCCCGAACTGCATGGTGATGTTATTGGCGACGAGCACGAAGAAACCTCGGGAAAATCATCAGTTTGCAAAAGCCCGTCATTGTACCTCAGAGGCCGCCGCCGTGCCTGCCCGGGAATGGCGTGGCGATCTTCGGGAGCAGGTCGCGTTCAGCGATTGTCGAGCGCCAGCCTGACGGCGAAGACAAGCAGCGCGCTACCCGCCAGGCGGGTTGCCAGCAAACGTGCGAAGGGCAGCGAGGCGATCCGACGGGCAATCGCGTTACCGGCGAACACCAGCATGGCCTGGTAGAGAAGGCAGAGGAAGGTTACGTGCGCAGCCATCACGGCGAGCGTCGCCGAGGACGCGTCGGCGTGCAGGAAGAGGGGAAAGAAGGCCACGAAAAACAGCAGCACCTTCGGGTTGGTCAGGCTGACCGCCAGCGCCTGTCGAAAGTAGCGCCACGCATCTTGCCTGCCGGTGGCTGCCGGCGGGCCACCGGCCGCCGGCGCGTGCAGCAGTTGCAGACCCAACCAGCCGAGGTAGGCGGCGCCGAACCATTGCAGGCCCTGGAAAAGGGCAGGGTGCGCCTGCATCACGGTGGCCAGGCCGACAATCGCTGCGATCATGTACACCATGTCGCCGAGCAGCGTGCCGACGACGGCGCCCAGCCCGGCCGCGATACCGCCGCGTGCCGTGGCGTTAAGGATGGATAGCGTACCGGGACCGGGAATCAACTGGAAGATGGCGATCGCCGCGACAAAGCTGCCATAGTTTTGGATTCCGAACATCGCTTTCCCTCCCGCCGAAGCCCTTACGATTGCCCTTCAGCGATCCGCAGATGTCGTCCCGTGCGTCGTCGGCGGCTCAGATCCGGCCGGTCGCGCCGGGGCCCGCAGCAGAGCATCGAGCTCCGTCCACAACGGCTCGCAAAGGCCGCGTCGGTAGGCGGCTCGCCGGAAGGCCGGGTGCTCCTGGCGGTACACCTCCCATAATCGGTGCCGCTGGTCGGCGACACAACTGCGCACGTTCGCCAGGCGGTCTGCCGCCTTGACCACCAGCGCCAGTTCGGTGACACCGTTCACCAGCGCCAGCCTGGCATAGGTGGCGGCCTTCCGCTCGGCGCGGCTGCTCCCTGGGGAGTCGGTCAGCAGACCGACACAGTCGGCAATCAGCTCTCCAAAGCGCTGGCGGATGTCGAATTCGCTTACTGTGGTGTCCTCGACGACGTCGTGCAGGTAGCCGATCACCTGCGCGTCGGCGCCATAGGGCGAGAGCAGCTCAGCCACCGCGTCGAGGTGGAAGGCATAGGGCCGGGCGCCATACCTCTGGTCGCCGTGGGCGGTCAGCGCGAACGCGCGGGCTTCATCGACCATCGTCGTGGCGGAGGTGCTCGACGGCAGAAGTGCTTGTCAGGCCCTGCCCGCTTGCTGGCGTAACGCTCACGGTCGCCGGCGACGGCGAGAGGGCGTCCGGCTGGAAAGTCGCCACCAAGGCGCGAATTCCTTCCCACTGCTGCCGCCAGAAGCCGCTCTGTGCCGCCGAGTCTGGCAGCGGCCCATGGCTGATCCCTGATGGTGGTATCGTCCCGCCGCGGTACTGTGTGCCGAAAAGCTGATCCCAGATCGGGAAGAGGATCGCGAAGTTGCAGCCAAAACGGTACTGCCTGCCGGCCGGAAGCTCGAGGGCATGGTGCCAGCGGTGGTAACGCGGGCTGACCAGCAGTCGTTCGCCAAGGCGCCCGAACGACAGTCGGGCGTTGACGTGCGAGAGGTTCTCGACCGTCTTGACGACGATCAGCAGGCCAATGAAGTGGCCTGGCGGGACTCCGATCAGTAGGGCGACGGCAGCGAACCAGAAACCGGCGGTCAGGTCGTCGAGCAGATGGTTGCGGCTGTCGGTCCATAGCGTCATCTGCCGCTGGCTGTGGTGGATCGCATGCAGCGCCCACCACCAGCCGAAGGTGTGCGAAAGGCGGTGGCGCCAGTATTCCGCGAAATCCAGTACCACCAGGTAGATCAAGAAACTCAGCAGCGGCTGTCCATCGAGCGCCGGAAACCAGTCTTCGAGCTGTCGCGGAATGATGTCATGAAAGCGCAGCCAGCCCTCGACCGTGTCGATCAGCGGCACCAACGAGGCAAAGACGAGGAGTGGAATGATGCCCAGCCGGTCGAGGAAGGAATACAGCACGTCCACACGCACGGCTTTGCGATCGGCCCAGATCTCGATCGGTCGCAGCGCTTCGAGCGGTCGCAGCAGCAGGAAGGCGACGCTGATCTGCAATACGCCGCAGAGGAAGAACTCGACGCCGTCAAAAGCCATTTCCAGATAGCTGCCCAGCCCCAAAGCGAGCAACGGAGGCTGCACGACGCGGTCGAGCAGCCAACCCTGCAGTTGTACGAAGACATCGAGAAAGGTGTCGATCATGGTTGCCCACGCAGGGTGGCAAAACAGAAGCCCCTCGTCTTGAGGCCGCTGATCAGGGGATCGAGCATCGGGGCGAAGGCGTCCTTGCGTGACCAGATGCCGAGATGCGCCATGACGATGTCGCCGTCCCGCAGACGGTCGAGCGCGCGTTGCAGCAACAGCGAATTCGGGTAGCCCTCGGAAGGCAGCTCGTCGCCGAGAAATCCCGCCGCTGCCCAACCGACGTGGCGGTAGCCGCAGCTCTTCGCGGCGGCGAGCGTGTTCGGCGTCGTGCGGCCGCCGGGAGCGCGCCAGAGCGGATCGAGCCGCCGTCCGGTGAGCTCCTGGAAGCGTTCATCAGGGCGCTTCACCTCGTCGCAGACGGCCTGCGCATCGAGATCTTCGCTGTGGCCATCCGACAGGCGGTAGCGGACCCGATCGCCTCTGTCGCTGCGAAAGCTTCCGTGTCGCCAGGTGTGGCTGCCGAAAGCGTGGCCTTCGGCAACACGCGCTTGCCAGTACGGCGCCCAGGTCTGATCGAGCGCATGATCGCCACGGCTGGTCGCTTCCTGAGCCAGAAAGAAGGTCGCCTTGACGCCATGCTTGGCGAGCGTTTCGGCAATCAATTCGGCATGGCGCATGTTGCCGGTGTCGAAGGTCAGGTAGAGCGTGCCCTTGCAGGCCGCCGCCGGGGCAGAGGGCGTGGCCGCAGCGCCGGTTGCGCCCGCAAGCAAGGTGAGGGCAATGAGCAGGCGCGGAAGCGGGCAAATCATCGGAGTCCGGCGTGATTGAGGAAAAAGACGCCGTGCGGCGAACTGCCCACGGGGATCGAATGCTTGAGCTTCTTTGTGAGCAGGTCGAGAACCTGCACCTTGCGCGCGAAGCGCGCAGTCGTCCACAGTTCGGTGCCATCGGCGCGGACGATCATGTCGTCGGGGCCGCCGGGAACCTCGTATTTTTCCACCACGGTCATCGTTTGCGTGTCGAGCAGCGAAATGCTGCCATCGACGGTGCGGTTCGACACGTAGAAATGCCGTCCGTCCCCTCTCGGCTGCAGGTTGTGCGCCGCAGTCGCAGTGGGAATCTTCTTGACGCTCTGCCGCGCCCGCCAGTCGATCACCTCGACGACCCCGTCGCCCATGCAGGCGACCAGCAGATGGCGGTTGTCCGGCGACATGACGATACCCGCAGGGGTTGCCGAGACCGGCATGATCCACGCAACCTTTTGCAGTCCGAGGCTGATCGCCATCACCTGATTGGAATCCTGCAGGGTAACGAAGACGAACTGGCTGTTGTCATCGAAAGCCATGTGTGAGGGCGTTTTCGCGGCCGGTAAGCGGGCGATCAGTCGGAAATCGCTGGGATCGTAGAGATCGACGCGATCGAGGCGCAGCGAAGTGGCGACGAACCACTTCCGGTTCGGCGAATAACCGAGCTGATAGGGGTCCGAAATGTCACGCACCCGTCTCTGCTCCTGCCCGGTGAGCGGGTCCAGAAATACCAGTTGGTTGGATGCCGCGCAGGCAACGATCACCGACTTGTCATCGGGAGTGGGCAGCAGGTGGTGCGGCTCCTTGCACACGCTTGCCTTGCCGCTCACCTCGTAGGTGTCCGTATTGATCAGGCTGATCGTCCCTTCCGCCGAATTGAGGGCGATCGCCAGCCCGGCGTACGCATTCAGGCTCGAGCACAGCAGGAGAATTCCGGCCAGGCGGAGTAGCGAATTCATCATCGGGAGAGTCGTCGTCTCGCGGGAACAGTTCCGGAAGCCTGCATCGGCAAGGCATCGCCGACGCGGATGCCAGCAACGGCAGGAATGCTTGCGGGCGATCGTGGGGAATGCGTTTGCGGCGGGATATTGCGGCATGGCGCTTACGTCAGACTGACTGTCTGCGGATTGTGGAGAGGATCAAGCAGGATGCCCTGGCATGCCGACCGCACGGAAAATTCGGCGAGAAAGCCGCGTGCGGGCGGTTTCCGGCCCGGCGAGGCAGGGAAAGACACTGGGCCTAGTCTTTCTTCTGAATCAGCTCGATCTTGTAGCCATCGGGATCTTCGACGAAAGCGATCACCGTCGAGCCGTGTTTCATCGGGCCGGCTTCGCGCACCACCTTGCCGCCGCGCGCCCTGATCTGCTCGCACGCCGCGTAGGCGTCGGGCACCGCGATTGCCACGTGCCCGAACCCGTTACCCAGATCGTACGACGCGGTGTCCCAGTTGTGTGTCAGTTCGAGGACGGCGCCGTCGGCTTCCGGGCCGTAACCGACGAAGGCCAGCGTGAAGCGACCGGTCGGGTAATCCTGTCGGCGCAACTCGCGCATGCCGAGTACCTCGGTGTAAAAGGCCAGCGAGCGATCGAGATCGCCGACGCGCAGCATCGTATGCAATATTCTCATTTCTTGTCCTTGCCAGTCAGAATCGGCATGCCGCGCAGGTTCCCGGAGGGTGGAGCGGCAGTCGGGGGCAACGCCGCAAAGATTGCCCGGAAGCGGTGTGAAGAATCCGGACCATTGCGCCATGCGAGGCGCTCATTCTACCGCTAGTCGATCGCAGCAAGGCGTTTTGACGGTGTTCTTCTGCGTAATGAATGGCCTACCCCACGCGGGCGGGGTAGGCACGGCCAACGATGTGGCAGGCCGGATTGCTGCGCTGGAGACGGCAAATCCCACCCGCTCAGCGCGCAGCGATCGACGGCATGCCTGCCACGCGGACCGGGTAGGTAACGAGCCATGTTTCGGGGGGTGTGCTTCGAGCTTGTTCAATTCTTGCCACGCTTGCGCCGGTGAACGCGGGATGCCCGGGATATTCGCGATGACGCCGGCTGCGGACGACCACGCCGGTGGCGTGAAAGCCGATGAGGACGAGCGTGCCGTTGGCAAGCGCGCTTCGATCCTCATGGCGGCTGCCCGGCTGTCGCCAAGCTGACGAGCGCCACGACGTGCCACGAAGTATTTCCGCTACCCGAACACCGTGCGCAGGGTCGGTTCACGAGCGGAAAACCGTGCGTCCTGCGTGCCAACGAGCCTTAAACGAGACGGGGCGTGAGCAGCCCGAGGATCGCCTGGCGCAGCGCTTGATGCCCTCGGCCGTCATCGCCGAGGGCATAGGCACCGAGGAAAGCCGGCGCCGGCGGACCGTGAGCGATCCGCAACAGCTGATCTCAATCGGGCACCATTGCGTCCCAGACCGTGTCTGCGGCGGAGACGCCGGACTTCATTTCTTGCCTGCCTGGCCAACGACGCTTGCCTCCACCGGATTGACGAAGAGTTCGACTTTCTTGCCGTCCTTGTCGTTGGCGTACACTTCATAGCAGCTTCCGCCCCGCTTGACCTTTCCTACGCTATATCCTTGGGCTTCAAACCTGGCCTTGACGTCGGCAATGCTCATCCACTTGGCTTGCGGTTCGCTGGTGCATTCGCCGCTGTAGGTGGTGGCAAAAGCGCCGAACGAAAGAGTGGAAAGCGCCAGCGTCGTCGCGACTCCGATGAGTTGTGCGTTCATGATGTTTCCTTTCAGGCAGTGGAAGTTGACCCGGCGGGATGCCGGGAGGTCGATTGCCATGGACGCAGATTACGGCTTGGCGTTGAAGCGAATCTTAAGAAGGAAGCACGCGCAGGAGTCCTCCGGCAAACTTCGTTTTCGTCGTCTCGCCCGCGGGGCGCTGGAGTGGATTGGCCTGCGCCATCGCCAGGGTGGTGCTACCGAAATGGCAGCCTTTTCCGAGGTCTCGACGAGCTTGCCAATACGAATTGGCTGTCGAGTGCCAATGGTATGCACGCGCGGTTCATTGCGGTGATCGCATTGCTCGTGCGGTCGCTACCAGCCCTCCCGTCGGCCTTCGCGACCCGCCTGGGCGGATGCCGGACGGAAAACATGTGCCTGCATCCTGGCGAGGCGCAGGCGAATTTCGCTCGCCTAACCTTCTCCGTGGGGCCGCACGAACTCCATGTATGGCACCCGCCCGCACCTCTTGAGTTCCGCCTGCAGGTTGCGCCAGTCGGGCAAGACCGAGGCCATCACCGCTTTGTGGCTCGGGCTGTGGTTCATTTCGCGCAGATGCGCCAGCTCGTGCACCACTACGTAGTCGACCAGCGCTTGCGGAAAGTGGATCAGTCGCCAGTTCAGCCGTATGCCGCTGCGTCGGCTGCAACTACCCCAACGTCCGCGTGCCGACGAAAGCGAAAGTACCGGCAAATCGAGGCCCAGCAGCGGTGCGAAATGGCCGAGTCGTTCGACGAACAAGGCCCGCGCCGATTCGCGCAGAGCCTTCTCGAGTACCCGCGGCGCTTCGGCTGGCGAGCGCAGACAAAGGGTCAGTGCCCGCTCCGCGGGTGGCAGACTCCACACCCAGCGATTTGTACCGATCGCCAGTCGGATCGTAAACGGAATGCCGAGCAGTGGCAGCTGCACCCCGTCGGCGACAGGCACCGCTTCGGGAACGCTTCGATCGTTCCATTCCTCGAGCTTCCGGCGCACCCATTCGCGATGCCGCAGGATTACCGTTTCGACTTCCTGCAGTGAGGCGAGCAGCGGGGCGCCGACGCGCAGACCGCGATGGTCGATCGACAGCCCGATGCTTCGGCGCCGGGCCCGGCGCAGGAGGTAGGGCACTCGGTGCCCGCCGAGTTCGATCGTGCGGATGGTTTCGTCGGCTGCCAGCGGCCGCATTTCGTCAGGCCGCCACCGCCTCGGTCACGGACGGGTAGCGATGCGGCGAGATGCGCCGCATTTCGGATTCGATCCAGGTGGCCGCGAGCGCGTTGATTTTCGCAGCGCTCTTGCCGGCGGGATCGATCGGTGGCCCGATACTGACGGTGATCAATCCCGGGGAAATGGCGAAACGACTCTTTGGCCAGATCTCGCCCGCGTCGTGGGCCACCGGTACCACCTTGGCCCCGCTGCGCACCGCGAGTTGGGCGCCCCCCGGCTTGTAACGCGAAGTCGTTCCCGGTGCGACGCGCGTTCCCTCCGGGAAGATCACCACCCAGTAGCCGGCCGCCAGGCGTTCCCGTCCCTTTTCGACGACCTGTTTCAATGCATCCTTGGCCGCCGCACGATCGATCGAGATCATCTTCATCGCTGCCAGACTCCAGCCAAAAAACGGCACGCGCAGTAGTTCCTTCTTGAACACGAAGACCAATGGTGGAAAGATTGCCTGCAGTCCGACGGTTTCCCACGCCGACTGGTGTTTGGCCATCACGACCGAAGGTTCCGTCGGCATGTTCTCACGACCGAGGACGCGATGTCGTACGCCGAGTACATGGCGGCAGAGGGCCAGCGCCGCATCGCGCCAGATGGCAAAGAGCCAATAACGCACGCCGATCGGCAAGACCACGGCCAGGGAAATGAGTCCTCCGACGACCATCGTCAATAGGCTGACCAGGATCAGGTACAGCGCGGTACGCAGCCCGGCCATCACGACCGCAGGAGATAGTCGGTTGCCGCCGCCAGGTCGGGGAACACCAGTGTGCCTTCCGGCAGCCCTCCATCGGCCTGTGTTTGCGTTCCCTTGCCGGTCATTACCAGCAGCGGTATCGCACCGACCGCAGAAGCGGCCTGCAGGTCGCGCAGCGAATCACCGACGGCAGGAGTTCCCGGCAGATCTATGTTGAAGCAGTTGGCGATTCGCTCCAGCATACCGGTCTTGGGCTTGCGGCAGTTGCAGCCGGAGTCGATCGAATGCGGGCAGTAGAATATCGCGTCGATGCGTCCGCCGGCCTCGTGCACGGCGCGATGCATCTTGTCGTGGATGGCGTTCAGCGTATCCATATCGAACAGGCCGCGCCCGATGCCGGACTGGTTGGTGGCGACCACCACGCGATAACCGGCCTGGTTCAGTCTTGCAATCGCCTCGATGCTGCCCGGGATCGGTCGCCATTCGGCCGGCGACTTGATGAACTGGCGCGAGTCGTAGTTGATGACGCCATCGCGGTCGAGAATGACGAGTTTCATACCGCGAGCTTCGAAATGTCTGCCACTGCGTTGAGCTGCGCGAAGAGGACTTTGAGCAGGCCGAGACGGTTGCCACGCAGCAGGGGCTCGGGCACGTTGACCATCACTTCGTCGAAGAAGCGGTCTACGTCTGCGCGTATTGCGGCGAGTACCTTGAGCGCGTCCGCATAGTCTTCGTTGGCGACGTGCGAACGGACCAGCGGCGAGAGCAACACGACCCGCTGGAATAGGTTCTTCTCGGCCTCTTCCTCGAGCAGCGCGATGCCCGGTTCCGGCAACTCATCCTCGGCCTTCCTGAGGATGTTGCCGATACGCTTGTTGGCCGCGGCCAAGGCCCGCGACTCGGGCAAGGCCAGAAATTCACTGACTGCCGCCAGCCTGGCGGGAACCAGGTCGATCCGCGTCGGCCGCTGCGCCAGCACCGCCTCGATGACGTCGGGAGCATGGCCGGCCTCCCTGAGCATGCCACGCAAGCGGTCAAGAAGGAAGGTGAGCAGGGAATCATGGACTGCTGTGAGCGCGATCCCCTGCTTGCCGAGTTCCGCCGCCGCGTCGCGGATCAGTTCTCCGAGGTCGAGCGGCAAGGAGGTTTCCATGAGGATTCGCAGCACGCCGAGCGCAGCCCGCCGCAGACCGAAAGGATCCTTGTCACCGGTCGGCAGTTGTCCGATCCCGAAGAAGCCCACCAGGGAGTCGAGCTTGTCGGCGAGTGCGGCAGCGCAGGCGACGTTACCTGCGGGCAAGTCGTCACCGGCGAAACGCGGCCGGTAATGTTGTTCGATGGCGTCGGCAACTACCGGCAGGCCGCCTTCGTGCAGCAGGTAGTAGCGCCCCATGATTCCTTGCAACTCGGGAAACTCGCCAACCATGTCGGTCAGCAGGTCGATCTTGGCGAAGAGCGCCGCGCGTTCTGCGAGATTGCCATCCGCCCCGAGCTTTTCGGCGATGTTCCGCGCGACGCGGCCCATCCGTTGCGCGCGATCGCCAAGTGAGCCGAGTTTGTGGTGATAGACGACGCTGCCAAGGCGAACGACTCGGCTGGCAAAACCATTCTTGCGGTCCTGGTCGTAAAAGAAGCGCGCGTCCGACAGGCGCGGGCGCACCACGCGCTCGTTGCCGTGAATGATCTGGCTCGGATCATCGACCTGCATGTTCGAGACGATCAGGAAGCGGTTGCGCAGTTTCCCTTGACGATCCAGCAGCGGGAAGTACTTCTGATTCTGTTGCATCGTCAGGATCAGGCATTCCTGCGGTACCGCGAGGAATTCCGGGTCGAATTCGCCAACATAGACCGCCGGCCATTCAACCAGTGACGTCACCTCGTCGAGCAGACCTTCGGCCGAATCGATGTGGGCATCGAATTCTCTGGCCGCTGCGTCGAGTTGCTCGGCAATCGCTCGACGCCGCTGGGCAAAGGCCGCGATCACCTTCGCCGCGGCAAGCTTGGCCGGATAATCGGCGGCTTGATCGATGACGATTTCGCCGGCAGACAGGAAGCGGTGACCGAGCGTTGTCCGCCCGCTCGTCAATCCGAGCACGTTGCCGGGAACGACACGGCTTCCATGCAGGAGAACCAGACCGTGCACGGGGCGAACGAACTGGTGTTCCGAACTTCCCCAGCGCATGAGCTTGGCGATCGGCAGCTTCTTCAGCGCCTGCGCGACGATTTCGGCCAGATGCTCGGCAAGGTCTTCGCCTTTCTTCTCGCGACGGGCGACGAAATATTCGCCCTTGCCGTCGGCCACCTTGTGCAACTGGTCGAAAGTGACGCCGGCGGCGCGCATGAAGCCCTCCAGCGCTCGGCTCGGCCGTCCTGCCTCGTCGACCGCGCCGGCGACCGCGGGGCCCTTCTTTTCGAGAAGGCGGTCTGGCTGCCGCTCGGCAACCTCCGTGACGATCAGCGCCAGACGCCGGGGGGTGGCGTAGGGAGTGCATGTGCTCTCGACGCTGGTGAATTGTTGCGCCTGCAGAGCCGAGAAGACGGTGTCGGCAAAGGCCTCGGAGAGTGCTTTCAGCGACTTTGGCGGCAACTCCTCGGTGCGCAGCTCGATCAGGAGGGCATCTTTCATCTCATGACACCCCTGCACTGGCCTTGCACATCGGGAAGCCAAGCGCCTGACGGGAATCGTGGTAAGCCTGCGCCACTTCACGCGCCAGGGCACGTACGCGGCCGATGTAGGCAGCGCGTTCGGTTACCGAAATGGCGCCGCGGGCATCGAGCAGATTGAAGGTGTGCGAACACTTCATGACCATCTCGTAGCCGGGGAGGGCGAGTCCGGCCGCGACCAGACGCCGCGCTTCGGATTCGTGTTCGCTGAAGTGGCGGAACAGCAGGTCGACGTTGGAATGTTCGAAGTTGTACTTCGATTGCTCGACCTCGTTCTGGTGATAAACGTCCCCGTACGTCACCCGATAGCCGGGTCCCTCGGCCCAGACCAGGTCGAAGACGTTCTCGACTCCCTGCAGATACATCGCCAGGCGCTCGATGCCGTAGGTGATTTCACCCAGCACCGGCCTGCAGGGCAGCGAGCCGACTTCCTGGAAATAGGTGAACTGCGTCACCTCCATGCCGTCCAGCCACACTTCCCACCCGAGTCCCCAGGCGCCCAGCGTCGGGCTTTCCCAGTCGTCCTCGACGAAGCGGACATCGTGCTGGTCGGTGTCGATTCCCAGCGCGCGCAACGAGTCCAGATAGAGGTCCTGAATGTTCGATGGGGAAGGTTTGAGCACCACCTGGTACTGGTAATAGTGTTGCAGGCGGTTCGGGTTCTCGCCATAACGGCCGTCCTTCGGCCTGCGCGACGGTTGCACGTACGCCGCGTTCCACGGTTCCGGGCCGATGGCACGAAGAAAGGTCGCGGTGTGGAAGGTGCCTGCACCCACTTCGACGTCGTATGGCTGCAGCAGGGCGCAACCCTGTTTGTCCCAGAAATCCTGGAGACGAAGAATCACTTCCTGAAACGTGGGCATGGGAGGACTTCGGACGGAACCAGAAGCCGCGATTCTACTTGGTTTCTCCCTGGACAAGAACCCGCTTCGTCGTCGCCGCCGGCGCTGGCGACACGGTAGGGCTGGCGGCCTATCAACGACACCAAGCACGGGGGGCGGAATTGGCTTTGCACTTTCGGCGCGAGGAGCACCTGATCAAGATGGCCTGCCGCGGTGCTTTACCAAGGTCATCGACGTACCCTGACCACACTGACGTCCGCGGGCACCAGGCGCCCCGCGTCCCGGTTCGGGCGCGCGGGCTGCATGCGCGTCGCCTGAACCGGCGAGTGGGGCGTGTCCATTCATCGTAGTTCGTTCTTGGATCTTCCCGAGGAGATTTCCAGCGATCGCACCGAAGAGGTCCACGATCGGGGTTGGTTGCTCATCGTTGTAACCGACAACAAGCAGCAATGGCGAGAGGCCGAGAACGGAAATTGCGAAAAAAACCTGAGCACCTGATGTGGTGGTGCGCCAGACTGCGGAGGAGTAGTCATGACCCGCACCTATGAGGCATAACGTCCAAATTCAGCGGCGAGCGAAGCGAGTCCGTTGCAATGCAGTGTTCGGCAAATTTGCTGGATTGACCGGGGGAGCCAAGACCTGGACGCCTGCCGCCTTAAGTCTGGCTTCGCCAAGCTGTATTTCTTTGAACAGTGCATCCAGATTGTTGCCATACTTGATGCCAATCGCGTCCTTGATCGCATGAACTTCCATCATGATTTCGTCAGCCATCGTTATTTCCTCCAAGAAGCTCCTCGGGAGTACATATGATCGGGAGGAGCAATCCGATTGTCTCAAGATACACGGCAATTTTTTCCTGAATCACTGGATTGGCAATGTGATGGCAATTCCAGGTCAGTAGAAAATCAACGTGATGCAGTGTCGAAACCGCAATATGAAGCGCATCCTCAATCGCCCCGGCAGGAATAATGACTTGTTCAATAGGCGATTTGGCCAGGCGAATCATGTCTTGGGTTACCGCGAGACGGATATCCCCTCAAGTGCCGCAAGCCTTTTCTGCGAAGCTACAGGATCGCCAGCGGCGCACTCTTGCCAGACCAACTGTGAAACAAGCGGTTCCTAATCCGAGCGTAGCTCCCACCAAGCCAGCGCTATTTGCTGATGAGCGGCACCGATAATAATCTTGCTTGGGCGCGCCGTCAGACAGCTGATCACGGAGGTTTCAACGTGGATACTGCGCTTCATGAATTCAGTCCTTTTGTGGAAACCGTGGCCTGTCCGCTAATATTTCGGGTTGAATGAAAAGTTACATTAATTGAGCCTGGCCCCTTTTAACGCTTATTAATTGAGCCTGAAAATCATCTAGCCGGCCTCCCGCCACCGAGGAGGTAGTGGGCTAA
>NZ_JAMTDV010000136.1 GCF_023806565.1 Accumulibacter sp.
GAGGACTCGACTGGAGGGAAGACAGGTGGACCGGCCGCAAGCGTCCGGCAGTCTGCGACACTGTGGGCACCGGTACGGTCGTGGTCTCGCGGAGCAAACCGCGAGGATTGGCGCGCGCATGGCAGCCGCCAATTGCGGTAAGGTGATTGGCCCGGACATAAGGTACGCACCGCGTGCCATTGGGCGCAGAGAGAATTTGGTCGACTGCTATGGCACTATACTGTGGCCCTGCAGTCCCGCTGATTCGATCATGCCTCGAGACTGCAGGAATCAAGCCGCAGGCAGTCGCAGTATTGAGCGGAAGGTCGTGTCATGAACACAATGAGCGATGAGGAACTTGTCGCGCTACTCGACAATCTCGAATCGGATCGAGTTGAGCGCAAGCGGGCTTGGGCGGGGGATGCCCCCGACAAGGCACGCCAAGCAGTCTGCGCGTTCGCCAATGATCTGCCGAATCACGGATTGCCGGGAGTGGTCTTCATTGGGGCCGAAGACGACGGCAGTGCGGCGAATATAGAAATCACCGACAGACTCTTGCAAACCCTGTCAGACCTGAAGACGGACGGCAAGACCACGCCTCCGCCCACTCTCACGGTGGAGCGAAGGTTGCTCAAGGGGACTTCCGTGGCCGTCGTGACAGTTTGGCCCGCCGATGCGCCACCCGTACGCTACGAGGGGCGAATCTGGATTCGGATCGGGCCGCGGCGGGGCCTCGCGAGTGCGCAGGATGAACGCATTCTTAACGAGCGCCGCCGACATCGCGACCGTGCTTTCGACACCCACCCGATCAGGGGCTGCCCTCTCGGCGAATTGAACCGTGCTTTTTTTGAGGGCGAATACTTGCCGCAGGCGGTTGCCGCAGACGTACTTGCGGCAAACACCCGCAGTTACGAGGAGCGACTTGCTTCGACGGGAATGATCGCGTCGGTCGATGACCCCACACCGACGGTCGTCGGCTTACTCACCCTTGGCAAGGCTACGCGCACCTGGATTCCCTGTGCGTACGTTCAGTTTCTTCGCATTCGAGGCAGCAGATTTGGCGACCCGGTGGTCGACGAGCAGGAAATCGACGGGACGCTCGATCTTGTGCTGCGCCGGCTGGACGACAAGATTAGGGCGACATTGGCCGTTTCCGTCGAATTCGCGTCCGGTGCAGCGACGGAAATTCGCACGGCAGCCTATCCGCTATCTGCGCTCCAACAATTGGTCCGTAATGCCATCATGCACCGCAGCTATGAAGGCAGCAATGCGCCCGTCCGCGTCTATTGGTTCGATGACCATATCGAGATCACCAATCCCGGTGGACCGTATGGCATTGTCACAGCAGAGAACTTCGGGCGCCCAGGAATCAGCGATTACCGAAATCCCAGCGTGGCGACCGTTCTCAAGACCATGGGATTTGTGCAGCGCTTTGGCTTTGGAATCGCCGAAGCGCGCCGATCCCTGGCCGCAAACGGCAACCCGCCACCGGAGTTCCAGGTCGAGCCGACGATAGTCCTTGCCACCGTGCGGAGGGCGTCATGAGCATTCCCGTCCTCACCTTCTTCAACAACAAGGGGGGTGTTGGCAAGACCTCACTGGTATTTCATCTCGCCTGGATGCTATCCGAAATGGGAAGGAGGGTGGTAGCCATCGATCTTGATCCACAGGCGAACCTCACTTCCGCTTTTCTCTCGGAAGACGACCTAGAGGTTCTCTGGGATGTCGGCGACAGCGTACCGCGCAATGGTACGATCTATCAGTGTCTGCGGCCTTTGACCGAGGTCGGCGACATCGTCCCACCGCAAACACAGCGAATCAACGCGCGCCTGCATCTGGTGCCTGGTGACTTGGGCCTCGCTAGCTTCGAAGATTTTCTGTCGCAGGAGTGGCCAAACGCGCTGGGGTCCGGAACGCTGTACCGCCCGTTCCGGATTCTTTCGGCATTCTGGCAGGTCGCCCAGATGGCCGCAGAACAGCACAGTTCGGACATAATCTTGGCCGATGTCGGTCCTAATCTCGGTGCAATCAATCGATCAGCGCTGATCTCCACCGACCACGTGGTGATCCCACTCGCGGCGGACCTTTTTTCCTTGCAGGGGCTGCGGAACCTCGGCCCAACCTTGCAGGCCTGGCGCGCCGACTGGAACCGACGACTGGAAAACTGGCGCTCACCGAGCTTTCCCTTACCTCGGGGAAAAATGATGCCGGTTGGCTACATTCTGATGCAGCACACCGAGCGCCTCTCGCGTCCCGTTCAGGCCTACCGGAAATGGGCCGAGCGGATTCCGGAGACGTATCAGAAAAGTGTGTTGGATCGGGCTGATGGGCAGGGAACTCAGCCCCTGGACGGCGATTGTCTGGCTAGACTCAAGCATTATCGCAGCCTGGTTCCCATGGCGCAGGAGGTGCGCAAGCCCATTTTTCAGCTTAGCACCGCCGACGGCGCCATCGGCAGCCACTCCTATGCCGTGAAAGATGCCTACACAGACTTCGAGACTCTGGCCCGGAGCATTCTCCAGCGCATCGGCCAGAAGCAGGCGCCTAGCGGCTGATCTGGGCGCAAATCAGCGCGTAGTGCCTGCCGGCTCGTCGACGAGCAGACGGTACGTTGGGGCCATTCTGTTGAGGTCAGGCCGCGAGCATTCCATGCCGTCGAAAAGCGCTTCGCCACGGCAAAGGTGGTGCACTCGCGTCAGGGCGTCCCCAGGAACAGGTAGATATTGTAATAACCGCCGGTCGATCCGGAACTGGAGTAGCCGTAGCCGAGGTACAACGGACCGAGCGGAGTCTCGCCACCGAGGTAGACTGCGGTGGAGTTGATCCAGCCCTTCAGGTTCGTTTCGGTATACGGCGTGCCAACCTTGGCGGCCTCCAGAGCAAGGCCAATGCGCATGTCGCCGCGCAAGCCGAGTGGCAGTCGGCCGATGATCCTTTCCGCCCGGACGTTGCCGTAGGTCATGTCATCGCCTTTCAACTGGCCTATGGCGAAAGCCGTCATGTTGAGCATGCCGCCCAGGCTGCCGGCGTCGTAGACCGGCAACTGTCCAACCGGCGAGCCCTGGTACGAAACCCGGCTGCTGAACACCCAGTCGCCGACGCTGTGAAACACGCTGCCCCCCGCATCAAGCTTGCTGAAATGGTTCGCCGGCGAGTCGAAATAGCCGACCGTTGTTCGCCATCCACTCGTCGGGAAATAGAGGCGGTCGGTCTGATCGAGGTCGACCAGACCGAACCAGCCGCCGTACTGCTTGGAGAGACTGGGCAAGAACGGCGAGCCTGTTTCCAGACGAGGATTCCACCAGTTTTCGCTCCAGCCCGCGCGGGCCTGGCCGATGGTTCCCAGGTTGATGCCGGCACCTATTCTGGCCTCCCCCTGGATCACCCGATACTCGGCGAGTTGCTGGTTGTTCTGGTAAATGCCACTGAGCTTGCTCCCGTAATGGAGATTGGTTTCGACGAAGTAGCGTTGCTGGGCATCGAGCGGCTGGTAGTAGTCCAACCCGATCCCGGTGTCGGAGCCGATCTCGCCATAGGCCAGGAGTTCTCCGCCAAGTTCGTTCAGCCAGGTCTTCTGATAGGCGGCGCGGAGGGCGTAGGTGGAGTTCGCCTTGAAATTGGTGTCCAGGTTGACTCCGTATCGCAGGTAGTCGGGCCCCCAGCTTTTCTCGAGTGGCGTGACTCGCAGGATGTTGCGTTCGCGTTCGGTGAGCACGGCGTAGTCGACGTTCTCGTAGTGGCCGTCGCCGTAGGCCCGCAGCAGTTCGCTGTTGATCTTCGCCGGGTCGACCGAATCCCCCGCTTTGACGTCGATGTGATCTTCCACCACCGCCGGATTTACCCGCTTCAAACCGGCGATCTGGACCTCGTCGATTCTCGGGGCGGCGCGTCGGGCCACCTGGATCTTTTCGGTCCACGCGGCGTAGGCCGCTTCGCTGACGGCCAGCGAACGCAGACGGTCGGCCACCGCTTCGGCAGCCCGCACGCCGCGATCGGCTGTCTCCGAAGTGCGCTCGAAATCGCCCGCGCTGACGCCCTCGAGGTCCGGTTTGATGTAAATGTCCGTGGGTTTGAGAGTTGCCAGCGAGTGGGTGACGTTCTGCTCGGTGAGGATGTTGACCATTTGCGTCGTCACGCTCAGCAGGCCGCTGATTTCGTCGGCCTTGAGCAGCGGCGATCCGACATTGACCGCGATCACGACATCCGCCTGACAGCGCGAACGCGCTTCATCGATCGGCACGTTATCGACCAGGCCGCCGTCGACCAGCCGCATGCCGCGCGTTTCGACCGGTGACATCAGGCCCGGGACCGACATGCTGGCACGCATTGCAGTGGTCAGGCTGCCTTCACGGAACACCACCCGCGCGCCCTGCACGAGGTCGGTGGCGATGATCGAGAGAGGTAACGGCAGCGACTCGATTTGCCGTTGGCCACGGTAATCACCGACCAGCTGGTTGAAGAACAGCTTGATCTTCTGTCCGGTCACGACCCCGGTCTGATACTTGACGCCATCGGGACCGACGCCCGTTTCCGAGGCCGGGAGAAAACGCCGTTCCTCCACCTTTCGGCGAAAGGCTCGCTCGGAGTAGTTGGGGCTATCCTGGAACAGATCGTGCCAGTCGGCCTTGGCCAGTTCCGCGCGCATCGTCGCCGGTGACAACCCGGCCGCGTAAACGCCGGCCACCAGTCCGCCCATGCTGGTGCCGGCGACGCAGTCGACCGGAACGCGCATTTTCTCGAGCACTTCGAGGACGCCGATGTGCGCGGCTCCACGCGCACCGCCACCGCCGAGCACCAGTCCGATGCGCGGGCGGGCCTGCTCGGCGGCGTTGCTCCCGGTGCTCGCGGCGGCAGCTGCCTGCGCCGTGGCAAACGGCGCGAGCACAAGCAGTCCCGCGGCCAACAGCAGGCGGCCGCACCCCGGCCCGACGGAAGATCCGTATCGATCTCGATTCATTGCTGATTTTCCTTGTGCTGGCGGCGTCGGCCGCGGCATGTCGTGTCCCGGTAGCTCACGCGTCCGCTGCTGGTCGCGGGGATGGGGCGGAAGTGAGAATGGTCAGCACCGCTTGCGCCCCCTCGGCAGCGTCGCGGCCCAGGCTGGTCAGATAACCGCCGTCGACCTGTGTCAACAGCCCTTTGGCATGTAGTCGCCGGGTCGCCGCGATGATCGCCGGGGCGGCGGTCTTGTGGATCTTGATTCCCTGCTGCGTGCTTCCCAGGTCGAAGTGGATCAGCGTGTTGAGTTCGTCGATCAGATCGGGCGTGAAGGACATGGCGATTCCTAATCGGACAAGGCCGGCAGTTGCGTCGAGGCGCAATTCTAACCCGCCTTGCCCGCCTACCTCGCGGCAAGTGCAGCAATCCGACTTCCCTCGTGGATTCCGCCATCTTCTGCGCCGTGCCTTGGGCAAGGCGCGGAAGGTGGCGGCGCGTTACAATCCTGCGCACAACGATGCGACGCACACCGGGGAGGCACGCATTCATGAGCGCCAGCGAAACGCGGTTCGATCTCTTCCTGAGTTACAACCGTCTCGACCTCGGCGTCGTCGAGCCCTTCGCGAGGGCGCTCGCCGAGCGCGGGGTCAAGGTGTTCAAGGACGACTGGTACCTGCGGCCGGGCGAGTTCTGGCCCACGGCGCTCGAGCGGAACCTCGCTGCGAGCCGGGCGGTGCTCGTGGCCGTGGGGCGCCATGGACTCGGCCCCTGGCAGCAGCGCGAAGCGGTCGCCGCCCTGGACCGGCAGAACCAGGCGATCCGGGATGGCCTCTCCTTTCCCGTCGTCCCGCTGCTCCTGGATCAGGGCAGCGCGAGCCAGGCCGGGCTCGTTTTCCTGTTGCAGAACACCTGGGTCACGCTCTCGGACCCGCGCGCACTCGACTTGATCGAAGGCGCTGTGCACGGCAAGGCAACGGCCGAGATCGATGCAGAGATCGGGCCGGACCCGCGCCAGGGCATCTGTCCGTACCGGGGACTGCGCTTCTTCCGCGAGGAGGATGCGGGCTTCTTCTTCGGACGCGACGCCGACGCCAAGACCCTGCTCGCCGCGCTCGAGGGCCACCGCATGGTCGGCGTCGTCGGTGCGTCGGGCAGCGGCAAGTCCTCGCTGGTGCGTGCCGGGCTGATTCCGAAGCTGCGGCGCGGCGCCTCCGGTCATACCTGGCAGATCGCCGTCATGATGCCCGGCAGCCGGCCGTATTTCGCACTCGCCCGGGTGCTGCTGCCGCTGCGCGAGCCGGAAAGGATCACCACCTGGTCGAAGGGCGAGATCGACGACGAAACGGAGCGTCTCGCCCGACGCCTCGAGCGGGACGGTGCCGAGCACCTGCATCATGTGGTGCAGCAGATTTTCGAAGAGGAACCCGGCACCACGCATCTGCTGCTGCTGGTGGACCAGTGGGAGGAGCTGTACACGCACCGCCCGCGCGAAGGCGAAGCAGCCGCGGCGTACGCCAAGCAGGTGCGGACGTTCATCGGCATGCTGCTCGCTGCCGTCACGATCAGGGACGCGGTGCTGAAAGTGGTGCTCACGCTGCGAGCCGATTATTGGGGAGAAGTGCTCAACGATCCGTCGCTTTCCGCGCGGCTCACGGACGAGGCGATCGTGCACCTGCGCGCGCTCGCGCGCCCGGCGCTCGAGCAGACCATTCGCGGTCCGGCGCAGGCGATCGGGCTCGGCGTCCCCGATGCGCTGGCGGAGACGCTGCTCGACGATGGCTTCGGCCAGGCGGGGGATCTGGCCTTGCTCGAATACGCGCTGCAGGAACTGTGGAAGGAGCGCGACGCTCGCGCCCACACGCTGACGCTGTGTGCCTACCAAGCGATGGGCCGGCTGCCGAAAGCCATCGTCAGCCGCGCCGAGGCGGTGTACCGCGCGCTCGACAAAGACGAGCGTGACGCGGTACCCGGTGTCTTCGCGGCGCTGGTCCAGGTCGGCGAGGCGCGCAGCGACCTGCGGCGCCGGGCGCGCCTGGCCGAGTTGGGGGACGCAGCGCGCCGCGTCGTCGGGCGCCTGGCAGATGAGCGATTGCTGGTCACGGGCCGGGATGGGGCGAGCGGTGAGCAATGGGTGGAAGTCGCCCACGAGGCGCTGCTACGGCACTGGCCGAAGCTCGAGCAGTGGATCAACGAGCGGCGTGATGCGTTGGTCATGGTCCGGCAACTGCAGGCCGACGCGCGCACCTGGCTCGAAAAAGGCCAGCATCGCGGCTACCTCTGGTCGCACGAGCGGGCACGCGAGGCGGCCGCTGCCCTGGCAGGGCTCACCGGCGAAGTGGTGCTGAGCCGGCACGAGCAAGACTTCCTGGGTCCGATCGCCACGGGCGCGATCATGGCCGAGGTCGAACGGTCCGGCACGCCGCATGCGCGCCGGCTTTTCCTCGGCGAGCGTCTGGCGATACTCGGTGACCCGCGCCCGGGAGTCGGCGTCAGCCAGGACGGGGTGCCGAAACTGGCAGGGTCGATGGTCGAAGTGCCGGGTGGGAGCGTCGCGATCGACGTCCGCTCCGACCCGAACCATCCTGACTCTGCCGTCATCGACCGGCGAAGCTTTACAGTTGGCCGATTCTGGATCGCGCGCTATCCGGTCACCGTTGCCCAGTATCGGGCGTTTCTCGACGCCCCGGACGGCTGGCGCGACGCGCGCTGGTGGGAGCCCGACCTGTATCGTGACGGCGAAGGGAACAGCTACGACTTCGGTCGTTACGGCAACCACCCCGCGGTTTACGTGAGCTGGTTCGACGCGGTGGCCTTCTGTCGCTGGCTCGGCCATCGCCTTCGCGTCGACGTTCGGCTGGCGGACGAGTGGGAATGGCAGCAGGCGGCAACGGGCGGCGTTTCCGGCAAGGTTTACCCGTGGGGTGGCGAGTGGGATGCGAAGCGCGAACCGCAGCGCGCCAACACCTTCGAGAGCCGCCTCGGGCGTGCGACGGCGGTCGGCATGTATCCGGCTGGCGCATCGCTGCAGGGAGCGCTGGACATGGCCGGCACGGTATGGGAGTGGTGCCGCAACCAGTTCGACACGCCCGAGGTGACCGAGTCGCGCGCCGGCGACTTCGGGGCCCGTGCGCTGCGCGGCGGCGCCTGGCTCTATGACCAGGACAACGCGCGCTGCGCCGTGCGCAACAGGTACCGCCCGCACAGCCGGAACGACAACGTGGGGTTTCGGGTGTTGTGTTCGTCCCCCATCGATGGGCACTGAACTCTGGGC
>NZ_JAMTDV010000137.1 GCF_023806565.1 Accumulibacter sp.
AACCGGTAACCGGCATCGTGGTCGATCGTCATCGGCAGATGGTAGCAGGAGGACGAACGAATGCACATGGCGCGGCGACCACTCATGCTGGCCAACGTTGCCTGACGGCGTCGGAAGCCGACGCCCATGTGCACTGGTCGCCGGTAGCCGGCGACCGGGACTTCGCGGCCAGGAGCATCGCCCTCTCAGGCTCCGCTTCGCGAGCGGACTACGCTGGCCGCTTCTTCTTGCGCCGAAAAAGCGCCGCTGGCGGCAGTGCTATAATCGCCGCTCCTTTCCCAGCGGCCGCTTCCAGATGCTCATCACCCGTCGCCTCGAGTTCGACGCCGGGCACCGCATACCCGACCATGGCAGTCAATGTCGGCATCTGCACGGGCATCGCTACGCGCTCGAGATCACGCTCGCCGGCAACGTCATCCGCAGCGCTGGCGACCCGGCGAACGGAATGGTCATGGATTTCTCCGAGGTCAAGGCGCTGGCGGCGAAGCATCTGGTCGATGCCTGGGATCATGCGTTTCTGGTCTTTGCCGGCGATTTGCCGGTGGTGAACTTCCTCGCTTCGCTACCGGGGCACAAGACGGTGCTGCTCGATTGCGTACCGACCGCCGAGAACCTGGCGCAGCAGGCTTTCGCGATTCTCGACGCGGTCTATCGGGACAGCTACGGCAATCGGTTGCGGCTCGCCCGCGTTCGTCTGTACGAATCGCCGAATTGCTGGGCCGAGGCGATTCGCGAGTAGCGGAGTCCGATGTGCCGGCGCCGGGATGCGCAGCGGGCGGCATCGGTTTTCGCATCCTCGACGCCGGCGATACGGCGCTGACGATCGAGTTCGGTGAGCGTATCGACCGGCGCCTGCAGGCCGCGGTGGCTGCGCTCGATGCCGCACTGGCAGGCGCCATCGCTCGCGGCGAGTTGCCCGGAGTCGTCGAAGCGGTGCCCACCTTCCGATCGCTGACGGTGATCTATGATCCGTTGCGCACGACGCGTGGCGAAATCGAACCGCGCATCCGGCAGGCGATCCCCTCGTCCGCGACCGCGAACGCGCCGCTCGGCCGCCGCTGGCAGTTGCCGGTCTGTTATGGCGACGAGATCGCTGCCTGTGGGCCGGATCTGGACGAATTGGCGACGGCCTGCGGTTTGCCGCCGGCCGATGTGGTGCGCCTGCATGCGGGCGGCAACTATGAAGTCTGCATGCTCGGATTCCTGCCCGGATTCGCCTTTCTGGGGGGGCTTGCCGAGCGTCTTTCGCTTCCGCGCCGCAGCGAGCCGAGGCTGCGCGTGCCCGCCGGCAGCGTCGCCACCGCCGGCACGCTGACAGCGATTTACCCATGCGAGAGCCCCGGTGGCTGGCACTTGATCGGCGCCTGTCCGGTGCCGCTGTTTTCGGCTGGCTGGGCGCAACCGGCCTTGCTCCAGCCGGGCGACCAGGTACGGTTTCGTCCCGTTGGCGCCGCCGAATATCACGAGCTGGCGGTGAGGATGGCGGCGCGGTCGGCGGTTGCGTCGCCGCCGCTCGAGTTTCTCGTGGGCGAGAGGTTTTCCGGTCGATGAGTGCCTGGCTCGAAATCACGCACCCCGGCGCAATGGCGTCGATCCAGGACCTCGGCCGGCCCGGATTCCGGCGGTTCGGCGTAGCGCATGCCGGAGCGTTGGAAGCCGGCTGGTTGCGCGTCGCCAATGTCCTCCTGGGAAACGTCGAGACAGCGCCGGCGATCGAGTTTTTTGCCGGTGGCCTGTCGGTGCGTGCACTCGAGCTGCCGGTCCGTGTCGCATTGACCGGTCATTTCGTCGCCGACCGGATTGGCCATGGCCGACGCGGGCGGATCGCATCCTGGCGTAGCGTCACGCTCGCTCCCGGCGAGACGCTGCGCTGTGGAATGGTCTCGCCGGGACGCGTCGGCTATCTGGCGGTGGCCGGGATCGATCTGCCGCGCCAACTCGGCAGCGCTTCCACCGATGCGCGCTCCGGATTCGGTGGCGTGGACGGGCGCTTGCTGAGCGCTGGGGTTCGTCTGTTGGCCAACGCCGGCGTCGGTGACGAGCGGATGCTGCGTAACCCGCCGCCCTTCGATTCGGCGCCGATCCGGGTCGTTCTCGGACCGCAGGACGACTACTTCAGCCCCTCCTCGCTGGCGTGTTTCCTGGGTGGGGACTACCGTATTTCGTCCGCCGCCGACCGCATGGGGATGCGGCTGGATGGCCCGGTGTTGCGGCATCGCCCGGAAAAGGGGGGCGAAATCGTCTCCGACGCGACGCTTCCCGGGTCGATCCAGGTGCCGGGCCAGGGTCAACCGATCGTCCTGCTCGCCGATGCCCAGACTGCCGGCGGGTATCCGAAAATCGCCACGGTGATTTCGGCCGACCTGCCGCGGCTGGCAGTGCTGGCGCCGGGGCAGCGAGTTCGCTTTACCGCGGTTTCGGTGGCGACCGCGGAACGCGCGGCGATGGCGCGCGAGGCAGCAGTGCGTGCGCAGATCGCCGACATCCAGCCGTTGGCCGAAACCGGAGAGATCGATTCGCAGGCGATCTACGCGGTCAATCTGATCAGCGGCGTGATCGACGCCTGTGCGGTCGAGACGGCGGCGGGGGCAGAATTGCCCGTAGCGAACAGTCGGGAGGAGAATCGATGACGCGCAGAATCAATCTCAACGCCGATCTCGGCGAGAGCTTCGGGGTTTGGCAAATGGGCAGCGACGCGGAGTTGCTGCGCATCGTCGGCGCTGCAAACATTGCCTGTGGCTACCACGCCGGCGATCCGCTGGTGATGCGTCAAACCGTCCGGCAGGCGCTGGCCGCCGGGGTGAGCATCGGGGCACATCCGTCGTTTCCTGACCTGCAGGGTTTCGGGCGACGCCCCATGCAGCTTCCTCCCGCCGAACTCGAAGCGATGCTGATCTACCAGATCGGCGCCCTTGCTGGCATCACCAGGGCCGAGGGTGGGCGGCTGACGCACGTCAAGCCGCACGGCGCGCTGAACAACATGGCCTGCGAGGACGCGACCCTGGCGCACAGTGTCGTGGCGGCGATCGAGAGCTTCGATCCCGAGTTGATCCTGCTCGCACCGGCGCTGTCGAAGCTGGCGCTGACCGGTGCGGTGGCTGGCCTGCGTGTCGTCGACGAGGTGTTCGCTGACCGTGCGTACACCGATACCGGCCAGCTCGTGCCACGCAGCCAGCCCGGCGCGCTGCTCGACAGTGCCGACGCCTGTGTCGCTCACGTCCGGCGCATGCTCGACGCCGGCGGCATCGTCAGTCAGGGCGGGCGACTGATTCGCACCGAATTTCAAAGCATCTGCGTGCATGGCGACGGGCCGCGGGCGGTAGCCGCGGCGACGGCCATTCGCGCCGCATTGCTGGCCGACGGCATCGTTCTCGTGCCCCTGCCGGAAGCCTTGCAGACCGTGTAGTCTGACGTTTGCGCAACGATGGTCTAGAATGGCGGCATCGCGGCGGAGCGGATGAGATCGAGTGGCGCCGCGGCCTCGTTTCCGGGCCTTCCGGCAAGCCATGGCCCGGGAAGCCCATCCGAGTAGCGGAAAGACGCGAATGCCTCACCGAGTTCTGAAGGTTCCCGAGCGGGGAATGATCGAAGCGTACGAGCGCCTGCTCGCAGCACGCAACTTCACGGCCGACGCAGCGCAGCGTGCCGCCGCCGACCGCCTGCAACGTCTCTATTACGAACTGCTGTCGTTCAAGGTCGGGCGTCGCAGCACCTTGCGGCGTTTGTTCGCTCCGCCCGAGGTGCCGCGTGGCGTCTATTTCTGGGGTGGCGTCGGGCGCGGCAAAAGCTTTCTGATGGACTGCTTTTTCGACGCCGTTCCCTACCGTCGCAAGCGGCGGATCCACTTTCACGCGTTCATGCACGGAGTGCATCGGCAGTTGAACGAACGCAAGGGGGAGAGCGATCCGTTGCTGCGCGTCGCCGAGAGCATCGCCACCGAAGTCCGGCTGCTGTGTTTCGACGAGTTTCACGTTTCCGACATCGCCGATGCGATGATCCTCGGACGTCTGCTCGAAGCGCTTTTCGCGCGCGGCGTGGTGTTCGTGATGACCTCCAACTATCCGCCCGACCGCCTCTATCCGAATGGCCTGCAACGCGAGAACTTCCTGCCGACGATTGCCCTGATCCAGGCGCGGCTCGACGTGCTGGAAATCGACGCCGGCGTCGATTATCGGCTGCGCACGCTCGAACAGGTGGAAATCTTTCATTTTCCGGTCGACGCTGCTGCCGAGTCGAGGATGGCCGAGTACTTCACGGCGATGGCCGACGGCGAGGGGGAAACGGGGGGCTGCGTCGACATTCTCGGCCGCGAGATTCCGACGCAGCGGCGCGGTGCCGGGGTGATCTGGTTCGACTTCAAGTCCTTGTGCGGTGGACCACGTTCGCAGAACGACTACCTCGAATTGGCGCGGGCCTACCACACGGTGCTGCTCTCCGGGATACCGAGAATGTCGGCGAACATGGCGTCGGAAGCGCGGCGCTTCACCTGGCTCGTCGATATCTTCTATGACCACAAGGTCAAGCTGATCGCTACCGCCGACTGCGCTCCAGATGGGCTATACACGCAGGGTACGCAGGCGAGTGAGTTTTTCCGCACCGCCAGCCGACTGACCGAGATGCGTTCGCGCGAGTATCTTGGCCTGCCGCACCTGTCGTGAGTCGACGGTGCTTGCAGGCGGCTGCGAGGCGATCGCTGCTGACGCTGCTTTGCGTGTTGCTCCCGTCACTGGCCGTCGGGCAGCAGGAAATGGAGATCATCGCGCTGCGCCACCGTACGCTGCAGGAGGTGCTGCCGGCGCTGCAACCGTTGCTCGAGCCCGGTGGCACACTCTCGGGAATGAATGACCAGTTGATTGTGCGCGCCTCGCCGCGCAATCGCGAGCAGATCAGGCAGGCGCTGGCGGCGATCGATACCCCGGCGCGACGGTTGCTGATCCGCGTCCGCCAGAACCGTGACAGTGGCCTCGAATTGCCGGCGTACGAGCGGCGCAGCGTGCAATCGATCGACAGCCAGCAAATGGTGCAGGTGGTAGAGGGCGGACGCGCGCTGATCCAGGTCGGAAGGTCGCTGCCGGTGCCGCTGCGGCAGTTGGCGATCGGGCCCCGCGGCGCCGTGTTCAGCGAAGGCATCGTCTATCGCGACCTCGGACAGGGTTTCTACGCTGCCCCGCGGGTGGTTGGCGAGCGGGTGACGCTGGAGATCAGCCCGCAGTTCGATTCGCCGGGTGGCCAGGGCGCCGTCGAACGGCAGCGGCTGCTGACGACGGTCTCGGGCCGCCTCGGCGAGTGGCTCGAAGTCGGCGGCAGCAGCCAGCAGGCCGAGGTCGGCGAGCACGGAAGCCGGGTGAGCGGAAGCAGTGTCTGGTTGCAGGTCGAGGAACTACCGTGAAGCGGGACACTTCCTGGGAGATCCAGGCTAGAACATTTCGAGATCGACGCACAGTCGATTGCCGCCCGCAGTGCGCGCCGTACCAAGCAGCGATCGCAGGCATTCGATCAGTGTCGCGGCGTCCTCGCCGCCGTATTCGCTGACGCCACCGCTGATCGTCAGGGCTGGCTCGTGGTCGTACCAGCGTGTCGCTTCGACCAGTTCGCGCAGGCGTTCGAGGCCGATCATCGCGTCGCTGACGCGCACGTTCGGCAGAATCACCAGAAACTCCTCGGCGCCAAAGCGGCCGACCATGTCGAACTCGCGCAGACCATTGCCAAGCAGTCGGCCAATCTCGGCAAGGACGCTCTCACCGGCGCCCGATCCGTGGGCCCGGCAAAAATCGGGGAAGTTGTCGATCGCGATCAGGGCCAGTGCAAAAGGGATGCCGTAGCGCCGTGCGCGACGACTCTCGTCGTCCACCAGAAGCAGGATGTAGCGCTGGTTGAAGACGCCGGTGAGCGGGTCATGCGTCGGCAGTGGCCGGTTCTCGGTCGCCAGACGGCTGTGGCGATCGAGCTCGGCCAGGGTCAGGAGGACTCGTCGCAGGCTGCCGTCAGCGGCGAATACCGGAAAGGCGCTGGCCTTGCACCAGATGCGGGTGCCCCGGGCGTCGTTGCGAACGCAGATGGCGCGCTGCAGCACCGCCTGCCCGGTCTGCAGGACCTGCGTCTCGGGACGATTCCCGGTGGCCAGCGGCTGCCCGTTCTCGTCCTCCCAGACGCCGGACACGCTGCCCAGCAACGCGTCGGCCCAGCCATTGCGCAGCCATGGCGAACCGTCGGCAGCAAAGACCAGCAGGCCGATGTGAAGGCTGTCGAGCAGCGCCGCATAGTTGCCGATCTCGCCATCATCGGCACGCAGATCGACGAGCGGCAGGTGGTGGGGGCTACTGGACATCGACGGCATCCGCGGACATTGGCGATGCTCTGCGAGATCCCATGCTAACCCAGAACCGCGCCCGGCGCACGTCGACAAGCCATTGATATTAGCAGTGCTCCTGGCCCCGGGCGGGCGCTCAGGCGGCCGCCAGCGCCTGTTCCAGATCGTCGATCAGATCGTCGATGTGTTCGATGCCAACGGAAAGGCGGATCATCTCCTCGGAGACGCCGGCTTTGGCGAGTTCTGCCGGCGCCAGTTGACGGTGCGTGGTCGATGCCGGGTGGCAGGCGAGCGATTTGGCGTCGCCGATATTGACCAGACGGGTGAATAACTGCAGCGCATCCTGGAAGCGCGCGCCAGCCTGCGAACCCGTGCAGTCGGTACCCTTGACGCCGAAGGTCAGGATTCCCGAAGCCCTGCCAGCCATGTACTTCTGCACCAGCGGATGGTCCGGGTGATCCGGCAGGCCGGCGTAATTGACCCATGCGACCTTGGCGTGGCCTTGCAAGTACGCGGCTACCTTCTCGGCGTTGGCGCAGATGCGGTCCATGCGCAGTGGCAGCGTCTCCAGTCCCTGCAGAATCAAAAAGCTGTTGAAGGGAGAGATGGCGGCGCCCATATTGCGCAACGGCACGACGCGCGCCCGGCCGATGTAGGCTGCCGGGCCCAGCGCTTCGGTGTAGACGACGCCATGGTAGGAGACGTCGGGTTCGTTGAGCCGCCTGAATTTCGCCTTGTGTTCGACCCACGGGAAACGCCCGCTGTCGACGATCATGCCGCCGATCGAATTGCCATGGCCGCCGATGTATTTCGTCAGCGAGTGTATGACGATGTCGGCCCCGTGCTCGAAGGGGCGACAGAGGTAAGGCGAGGGAACGGTATTGTCTACGATCAGGGGGACGCCATGGCGATGGGCAATTTCGGCGAGTTGCTCGAAGTCGGTGATGTTGCCAAGCGGATTGCCGACCGATTCACAAAACAGCGCCTTGGTCTTGCCGTCGATCAGTCTTTCGAAGCTGGCCGGATCGGCATGATTGGCGAAGCGCACTTCGATCCCGTACTGTGGCAAGGTATGCGCAAAGAGGTTGTAGGTGCCGCCATACAGTGTCGATGCCGAGACGATATTGTCGCCGGCTTCGGAGATGGTCATGATCGAGTAGGTGATGGCCGCCTGGCCCGAGGCCAGCGCCAGTCCGCCGATGCCGCCCTCCATCGCGGCGACGCGCTTTTCCAGGACATCCTGCGTCGGATTCATGATCCGCGTGTAGATGTTGCCGGCCACCTTGAGGTCGAACAGGTCGGCTCCGTGCTGGGTGTTGTCGAAGGAATACGAGGTGGTCTGATAAATCGGCACGGCGACCGCGTTGGTCGTCGCTTCGGGACTGTAGCCAGCGTGGACGGCGAGGGTTTCGAGTTTCATGCGCGTTCTCCCTTGGTGATTGGCGTGCTATCTGGAAAGGGGTGAATCTTAGCACTTCGCTTCGCCGGAATCGGACCCGTGAATCGACCCCGGGAACAGTCGACGGGCCTGGTCAAGTGGTCGCTCCCGGTGCCGGATTTTTCCGAGCGACAGGCATTCTTACTGGACAAACACCGACTGTGATACACTGATTCGGTCAGTGGGGAGTAGACTTCCTCGTTCCCGAGGAGAACGCGTCAACATACTCGGCAAAAGCCGTGGCGCGTTTGGCCGATTGGCTTGACGAGACTATTGGCGCATCGTTTCGTTCCGGGTCGGACAGGAAGCGGTGCGTCATGGTTCTTGCTGTCCGATCCGCCGGAGCCCACAGTGAAC
>NZ_JAMTDV010000138.1 GCF_023806565.1 Accumulibacter sp.
GGAAGCGGCGCGGGCGGCGTATGCCGAGAGTCTGGAGCTCAGCCGGCAACTGCGCGCAGCGCTGGGCGACACGCCGCAGGCGGCGCAGGATCTGGCGGTCAGTTTGACCTTGTACGCGACGGTGCTGGCGAAGCAGGGGGACGCGTCTGCAGCGCGCGAGGCGTTGCGTGCGGCGCGCGCCTTGGCGCAAGACTGGAACGAACGCAGGCCGGCCGCCAGGCAAGCGCAACAGTTGCTGGCGTGGATCGATGCCGCGCTGGCGGCGATAGGGTGACGATGCACCCGTACGGGAGGAATCGATTGGGTGCAATTCATCGCCACCGCGCGATCGCGGCGAGTGAACGGCGCTCCAGTCGGGTCACGGCTGGAAGGGCCACGACCGCTGACCCCGAGCACGAAATCCTGGGTTGTCCGGTCAGCAGTCCGGTGCTGCCGAGGCGGGCAGGGTCTGCCTCTGGCCGGGACGTCGCGTTGGCTGCAGCGTGAGGCGGAAACCCGCGGGCGGGTGGATCTGCTCCGCCGTTTCGTCGATGAAGAGGTCGTCGTGCAGCAGTGATCCCAGTTTCGCAAGCAGCAAGGGCGACAGCGCCTCGCTGTTTTCGAGGATCAATTCCTCGCCGATCTTCATCGCCCGCGCCAGCGGGCCATAGCGGAAGAGCAGACATTGCCCCTCCCAGCATTGCTTGCCGATCAGTTCGTCGAGATCGGTCTGATCCGTACAGTCGTGTACCATGGTCTTCTCCCCGGAGCGAGGCATCTGGATTGGTTAACGGATGTGCGGCGCCAACGGTTGAGTGCCTTGCAGAAAACAGTCGCCGCATTGTATGCGGCAGCGGGGCGTCGCACGTCGCCGTCGGGGCGCCGGCGGGTTCCCGGGTGCGCCTGGTCGCGACCGCCTCGGGGGAAAGGATCGGCGGGATCCGCGGCGTGCTACAATGCGAGCCTTTCCAAGCCTTGTGAGGTGGACGATGTTTTCCGATAGAGACACCCTGGCGAAAGTCGATTCCGAGATCTGGCAGGCGATCGAGAACGAGAATCGGCGTCAGGAGGAGCATATCGAACTGATCGCCTCGGAAAACTATGTGAGCCACGCAGTGCTCGCGGCGCAGGGGTCACAGCTGACCAACAAGTACGCCGAGGGCTATCCCGGCAAGCGCTATTACGGGGGCTGCGAGTACGTCGATGTCGTCGAGCAGTTGGCGATCGATCGCCTGAAAAAGCTGTTCGGCGCCGCGGCGGCAAACGTCCAGCCAAACTCGGGATCGCAGGCCAATCAGGCCGTGCTGATGGCCTTCGCCAAGCCGGGCGACACGATCATGGGCATGAGTCTGGCCGAAGGCGGCCACCTGACGCACGGCATGCCGCTCAACATGTCCGGCAAGTGGTTCAACGTGGTCGCCTACGGGCTCGATCGGCATGAAGCGATCGATTACGCAAAGATGGAGGCTCTGGCGCGTGAGCACCGGCCCCGCATCCTGATTGCCGGCGCTTCGGCGTACTCGCTGCGCATCGACTTCGAGCGCTTCGCCAACATCGCCAAGGAAATCGGCGCGATATTCATGGTCGATATGGCGCATTATGCCGGCCTGATTGCAGCCGGCTGTTATCCGAGTCCGGTGCCGTACGCCGATGTCGTGACCTCGACGACGCACAAGACGCTGCGCGGGCCGCGCGGCGGCATCATCCTGATGAAGGCCGAGCACGAAAAGGCGATCAACTCGGCGATCTTCCCCGGCCTGCAGGGCGGGCCGCTGATGCACGTGATCGCAGCCAAGGCGGTGGCTTTCAAGGAGGCATTGACGCCGGCTTTCCGCGATTACCAGGAGCAGGTGGTTGCCAACGCGCGCGTCCTGTCGCGCGTCCTGTCCGCCGAGCGCGGATTGCGCATCGTTTCCGGACGCACCGAATCGCACGTCTTTCTGGTCGATCTTCGCACCAAGAACATTACCGGCAAGGATGCCGAGGCCGCGCTCGGTGCGGCGCACATCACGGTCAACAAGAACGCGATCCCGAACGATCCGCAGAAGCCTTTCGTGACTTCCGGCATCCGCATCGGGTCGCCGGCAATGACCACGCGCGGCTTCGCCGAACTCGAGAGCGAGGAGGTGGCGCATCTGATTGCCGATGTGCTCGACGCTCCGGGCGATGCGGCGGTGCTCAAGCGGGTGCGCGCCGACGTCGCGGCGCTGTGCCACAAGTTTCCGGTGTACGGTTCGCGGACGAGATGAAATGCCCGTTCTGCGGCGCCGACGAAACGTCCGTCGCTGACACCCGCATCAACGACGACGGCGACATCGTCCGCCGTCGGCGGCGCTGTCTCAAGTGCGACAAGCGGTTCACGACGTACGAGCGGGCGGAACTTCGTCTGCCGCAGGTGATCAAGAAAAACGGCTCGCGCGTCGACTTCGATCGTGAGAAGCTGGCAGCCAGCTTCTGGCTGGCGCTGCGCAAGCGACCGGTGAGCGTCGAGGCAGTCGAGGCAGCGATCGTCCGCATCGAGGACAAGTTGCTCGCGCTGGGCGAGCGCGAAGTGGCTTCGGAGAAAGTCGGCGAAATGGTGATGCGCGAGTTGCGCAAACTCGACAAGGTGGCTTACGTCCGCTTTGCCTCGGTTTATCGGAATTTCGAGGACGTGGACGAATTCTCCAAGGTCATCCGCGAGGTTTCGCGCGAGGCAGGTCGCTCGCCGCATTCTCTCGGCAGTTGACGGTGCCCGCGTTTTCCGCGGCCGATCACGAATTCATGGCGCGTGCTCTGCGGCTTGCCGAGCGCGGCCTCTACTCCACCACTCCGAATCCTCGCGTCGGCTGCGTCATCGTCAAGAACGGACGGGTCGTCGGTGAAGGTTGGCACGTGCGTGCCGGCGGCCAACATGCCGAAGTCCACGCCTTGCAATCCGCCGGTGAGCATGCGCCCGGCGCTTGCGCCTACGTCACGCTCGAGCCATGTAGTCACCACGGTCGTACGCCGCCGTGCGCCGAGGCGCTGCTGGCTGCCGGGGTGATCCGGGTGGTCGCCGCGCTGCAGGATCCGAACCCGCTGGTGGCCGGACAGGGACTGGCCAGGCTGCGCGCTGCCGGGGTGCTTGCCGAATGCGGTTTGCTGGCTGCCGAAGCGCGGGAACTGAACATCGGCTTCGTTTCCCGCATGACGCGTTCCCGGCCGTGGTTGCGGCTCAAGCTGGCCGCCAGTCTCGACGGCAAGACGGCGCTGAGCAATGGCGCCAGCCAGTGGCTGACCGGTCCGGCGGCGCGCCAGGACGGTCATCGCTGGCGCGCTCGCGCTTGCGCGATCCTGACCGGCATCGGCACCGTGCGCGGCGATGATCCACAGCTCACTGTACGGGGCGTCGAGGCACCCGAAAGGGACTTGCGTCAGCCGCTGAAGGTGGTGGTGGATAGCCACCTCGATCTGTCCCCCGACGCCACGGTTCTGCGTGCTGGCAGAGTCCTGGTTGCTGCCGCGCAGGCGGATGAGGCCAGGATCGACGCCCTGCGCCGGCGGGGTGCGGAGGTCGTGCTGCTGCCCGCCGCGGATGGCCAGGTCGATCTGCCGGCGCTGTTCGCCGAGCTTGCGCGGCGCGGCATCAACGAAGTGCATGGCGAAGCCGGCTGCGGACTCAGTGGCTCGCTGCTGCGCGCCGGCCTGGTGGACGAATTGCTGCTCTACCTGGCGCCCTGCCTGCTCGGCGATACGGCGCGCGGCATGTTCGCCATGCCGGCGCTCGCATCGCTGGCCGATCGGCGCCGGCTGGTGATCCACGATGTCCGTTCGCTGGGTGCCGACTTGCGCCTGCTTGCCCGCTTCGAGTGACGGGCAAATCAGCCACAAGGAGTCTGCGGCCTGGTCGATCAGGAGGGCGAACGGGTCTCTTCGATCGTTCCCTCTTCACTGTCCCGTACCAGCGCGTAATCGGTAGCGCGTACGCCGCGCAGGAGCAGGTCGGCGTCGTGGGTTGAGGTTCCGAGAGTCTCGAGCGCTTCGCCGGCCAGGCGCAGGCTGGCCTCGAGCGTTTCCGGAAAGGCCTTGTCGACTCCGGCCTGCAACAGGATGTCGCAACTGGCGAGATCGCGAGCGCGCGAAATGATCGTCACGTGCGGTGCGTGCGCGCGCACCAGCGTCGCCGCGCGCAGCGCCGCGTGCGGGTCATCGATCGTCAGGATCACCAGGTCTACCGCCTGCAGTGGCGAGGTGGCGAGCAGTTCGGGGTTGCCGACGTCGCCGTAATACACCGGATGCCCCTCGCCTTGCCACTTGGCGACCAGGAGCGCATCGGTGTCGAAGGCGATGAAGGAAATTCCCCTGCTCGCCAGGATGGTGCCTACCGTATGGCCGACGCGGCCGTAGCCGGCGACCATCACGCGCGCGCCGGCTTCGGCGTCGGGCGATTCCAGGCGGGAGCGCTCATCGATGCCTGCCGAGCGGTTTTCGGCGCGCAGCGCCAGTCGGTTCCCGATCCTCACCAGCAGCGGCGTGAGCAACATGCTCACCGAGATCACTGCCACCGCCATCACGAAGGTCAGATCGTCGATCACCGCCAATGCCTTGGCGGCACCGAAGAGCACGAAGCCGAATTCCCCTCCCTGCGAAAGCAGGAAGGCGACGCGCAACGCGGTGGCGCGACCAGTGCCGAAACTCAGGCAGAGCACGAACAGCAGCAGCACCTTGATGAGGATGATCGCCAGCACGTGCAGCGCGAACTCGAACGGGTGCTGCGCGAGCGCGCCAATATCGACCGACATACCCACAGCGACAAAGAAAAGGCTCATCAGCAGGCCCTTGTGGGGCTCCATGCTGGCTTCGAGCTGGATGCTGTAGCGCGAGGTCGACAGCATCATGCCCATCAGGAAAGCGCCCAGTGCCATGGACATGCCGGCGTGCTCCATGGCCATGGCGGCGACGAACACCGCGGCCATGGCAGCGAGCAGGAAAGCTTCGCGGTTGTGCGTTCGCGCCAGATAATCGAGCACTCGCGGCACCAGGTAGTGACCGCCGCCGATCACCAGTGCGACCAGGGCCAGCGCCATTCCGATCTGCTCCCAGAGAGGAATTTCCTTGGGCAGAGGCCCGACGTCGGCGAGGATCGGGACCATCGCCAGCAGCGGCACCACCGCGAGATCCTGCATCAGCAGGACCGAGAATGCGGTCTGGCCGTGGCGGCTGGCAAGTTCGCCCTGATCCTGGAGCATCTGCACGACGAAGGCGGTAGACGAAAGTGCGAAGCCGCAGCCGATCAGCAGCGCGGCCGCCCAGTTCGGCTGGAACAGTTTGAAATAGCTGGCGATCGCCAACGCGGACAGGATGATCTGCAGCGAACCCAGTCCGAACAGCGTGCGCCGCAGCTCCCACAAGCGGCGCGGCTTCATCTCCAGGCCAATCACGAACATCAGCAGCACGACGCCGATTTCGGTGAAGTGGCGGACGCCTTCCACTTCGGTGGTGACCAGAGGTCCTGGCGTGTATGGCCCGACGATGACGCCGGTGACCAGCAATCCGAGGATCGATCCGAGGCCGAAGTGCTGGAAGACGGCGACAGCGATCGACGCAACCACAAGCAGCAGTACGGCGGAGTCGACGAAAGACTTGGGATCCATGGCAAATCCTCGTTCATTTGGTGGCCGACAGAAGGAATCATAACGTGCTTTCGCTCTCGTGCCTCTGCTCGGAGCAAACGTCCTGCGAGCAGTGCTAAGATCGCAGGGCCGCAGGGCGCGGGGCTGGCGGCAGTCGCAACCATCGAACGAAGGGGGTGTTCGTCATGCGAAGCACAAGAATCTTGGCCGTCCTGTGGCTGACGATGCTGTCGCAGCCGCTTCTGGCGCAGTCTCCACTGCAGTTGCCCAGTGCTCCGGACGACTTTCGAGAATTGCTCGACGATCAGCGCAGTGGGCCATGCGGGCAATGTGGGGTGGTGACCGCGATTCGCACGCAAAGCCGGGAGGGTCAGGCACCGCGCAATCCGGGACCGACGCGGCGTGACACAGGCGGTCTCGGCGGCAATCTGACGACGACTCCAATTTTCGGCACCGGCAGCACCGTCCAGGACGCGCGCCAGGCGGGCGCGCCGGTCATCAGCTACGTCATCACCGTTCGCTACGACGACGGGACCTTTGCCTTCATCGATCAGGACGACGAGCCGGTGGTGCGCAAGGGTGACCGCGTGCGCGTCGTTGCCGACCGGGTTGAACTGCGCAACGACTAATTTCGGCGCCTAGTCGAAGTAGTTGCGCCCGGTCTCAAAATGTTGCGCGTAATAGCGCGCGTCGAGTTGGTCGATGCGCACGCGGCCGCTGCTCGAAGGAGCGTGAACGAAGCGATCGTCGCCGATATACACGCCGACGTGCGAGAAAGAGGCGTTGCGGGTGTTGAAGAAGACGAGGTCGCCGGGGCGCAGTCCGGATCGATCCACCGGGCGGCCACGGCGCGCAATGTCGGCGGCACTGCCGGTCATCTTGAGCCCTGCGGCACGTCCATAGATGTACGACACCATGCCGCTGCAGTCGAGGCCGGCCTCGGGGTTCTTGCCGCCGAAGCGGTATCCGGTGTCGATCAGACCGAGCGCAAAAATGACCACATCGTGGCCTTTCGAACTGCTCGTTGGCCGATCGGGACGCCGCTCCGTCGTCGATTCGGGCGCTGGCGGCTTGCTGGCGCAGGCGGCCAGCAGGAGGGCAGTGCTGCAGACGATGAACAGGCGCAATCGCATGGTGCACAGTATAAACGGGAGCCTTGCGGATTTCAGCCGATTGCCCGGAAGTTCGCCGATCGGCCGCGGTGGTCATCGGCGCTGCCCGTGCGCATTGCCGGGTGCGAGCGGACCCGATGCCCCTGGAGCTTGGCGAAGTTCAGGGCCGCGCCGTGCGCAAGCGTTCGTTGCGGCGACGCATCCATTCGAGGAGGAGCAACATCAAGGTCGCCGTTGCGATGAGCACGGTGGCCACGGCGGCAATCGTCGGGCTGATGTTGTCACGAATGCCGCTGAACATCTGACGGGGAAGGGTCGATTGTTCCGGGCTCGCGAGAAAAAGGGTGACCACGACTTCGTCGAACGACGTCGCGAAGGCAAACAATGCACCCGAAATGACTCCCGGTGCGACCAGCGGCAAGGTTACCTTGAAGAATGCGGTGACCGGATCGGCACCGAGGCTGGCAGCCGCGCGAATCAGGTTGTAGTCGAACCCCTGCAGCGTCGCGGTCACCGTGATGACGACGAATGGCACGCCGAGCACCGCGTGCGCGAGAATCAGTCCGGTGTAGCTGCCGCTCAGGCCAAGCGGCGAAAACACCAGGTAGACGGCGACGCCGACAATCACCACGGGGACGATCATCGGCGAGATCAGGATGCTGGTGAGCAGTGCCTTGCCACGGAAGTTGGCGCGCACGAGGCCGACCGACGCAAGCGTCCCCAGCGCCACGGCAAGCAGCGTGGCCAGCGGCGAGATGATCATGCTGTTCTTCAGTGCCGTGCGCCAGACTCCGGAGCCGAAGAACTCCTCGTACCAGCGCATGGAAAAACCCGACATCGGATACATCAGGAAGGAGTCGGAATTGAAGGACAAGGGCATGATGACGAGAATCGGAACGATCAGAAACAGCAGGATCAGGCCGCAGAGTATCCGAAAAACGTAGTACCAGATTCGTTCGAGCGGGGATGCGTAGGATTGCAGCATGTTGTGGCCTCCCGATGAGCAGCGCGACTGGTTCTAGCGGACTTTCGCCGGGCCGAAATAACGGGCGTAGATGACGTACAGCGCGAGCGTGGCGACCAGCAGGATCGTCGAAAGTGCTGCCGCCATTCCCCAGTTGATCGTCTCGTTGGTATAAAAGGCAACGAAATAGCTTGCCATCTGCTCTTTCGGGCTGCCGAGCAGCGCCGGCGTAATGTAGTAGCCCATGCTCAGGATGAAGACCAGCAAGCCGCCGGCGCCGATTCCCGGCAGCGTCTGCGGGAAGTAGACTTTCCAGAAACTCGCGAACGGCGGGCAACCGAGCGAGAGCGCAGCGCGCATCAAGGTCGGCGAAATTCCCTTCATCACGCTGTAAAGCGGCAGTACCGTGAACGGAAGAAGGATATGCACCATTGCGATGTATACGCCGATCCAGTTGAAGACGAGTTGTACCGGCGCGTCGATGAGTCCCAGCCTGACCATCGCGGTGTTGAGCGGGCCCTCGTTTTGCAGCAGCACGATCCACGCGGCAACGCGCACCAGTACCGAGGTCCAGAACGGGAGCAGGACGAGGATCATCAGCAGATTGGCAACTTTCGGCGGCTGCGTTGCCAGCAGGTAGGCGACCGGAAAGCCGAGGAGCAGGCACCAGAAGGTCACGATCACGCTCATCCACAGCGTGCGCACTAGAATCGCACGATAGATGGTACGCTCGGCCGGTGCGTTGATGACCGCGCCAGTGTCGTCGATTGCGAAATCCAGCGCAGTGAGAAGGTAATACGGGGTTACCGACGCGCGGTTACGTGCCAGCACCTGCCAGGTCGCGAGCTCTCCCCAGCGCTCGTCGAGCTCGATCATCGCGTCCTTGGCCGGCTTGCCGGCTGCCAGCGGCATCTCGCGAGCGGCGCCCAGCAGCAGCGAACGGAAGCCGATCAGTTCCATGTTGACCCGCTTGGCGGCTGACGCGAGTTCACTGGTGCCCTTGAGTGCTTCGAGGTCGGCCGCGAGTGCGGCGAAGGCGGGTTCACCCGGAAGCTCGTGGCCGCTCCATCCGTGCAGAGCGGCGACGGTCCTGGGCAGAGCGGCGCTCACTTCCGGGTTGTCCACGCTGCGCTGCAGCAGCGAAATCAGCGGCCAGACAAAGATCAGCAGCACGAATATGGCGAGCGGCGCGATCAGCGCAAGGTAACCGAGCGTGCGTGCGCGCTCGGCGCGACGCAGCCTGACCTTCAGCGGAACTTCTCTTCCGCCGGCGGGCGGCTTCATCGCGTCTTCGACCGTGTTCATCTTCGGCTCCCCGCGCGCCTCTGGAACGGGAATGGCCGGTCCGGCGGCGCGTCGTCCAGGTCAGGGCGACGGGCCGGACGGCGATGTGCCCGCCCGGCCCTGCTCGTCACTTGGCTGCCCAAGCGTTGAAGCGTTGTTCCAGATCCTCGCCGCGCTCGACCCAGAACTTGGTGTTGCAGGCCAGGGCGTTCTTCAGGTTCGCAGGTGAGGTCGGCAGCTCGGGCAGGATCTTGGGGTCGAGCAGCGGAATCGCTTTGAGGTTCGTCGGACCGTAGGCAATTTCACTCGAGTAGACCTTCTGATTTGCCGCTTCGCTGGCGAACTTGATGAACTTGTAAGCATCCTCACGCTTGGGTGTCCCCTTCGGGATCGCCCAGTTGTCCGCGTCATAGATGCCTCCATTCCAGACGATCTTGAGGTTCTTTCCCTCCTTTTGCGCGGTTTCGATGCGGCCGTTGTAGGCGGAAGACATGACGAGGTCCCCGGCCGCGAGCAGTTGCGGCGGCTGCGCGCCGGCTTCCCACCACTGGATGTTGGGTTTCAACTGGTCGAGCTTCTTGAAGGCACGCTCGACGCCTTCCTTGGTCGCCAGCACCTTGTACACGTCGTCCGGCTTGACGCCATCAGCGAGCAGCGCAATTTCCATGGTGAACTTGGCACCCTTGCGCATGCCGCGTTTGCCCGGGAACTTTTTGACGTCCCAGAATTCGGCCCAGGAAGCGGGCGGTGTCTTGATCTTGTCCGCGTTGTAGGCGATCACCGTTGACCAGATGAAGGTTCCGATGCCGCACTCCGTGACCGCGGACGGGATGAAGTCCTTCTTGTCGCCGATTTTCGCGAAATCGAGTTTCTCGTACAGCCCTTCCTCGCAGCCACGCACCAGTTCGGCGGACTCGACCTCGACCACGTCCCAGGTGACGTTCTTGGTGTCGACCATTGCCTTGATCTTAGCCTGTTCCCCGTTGTATTCGCCGGGAATCAGCTTGATTCCGGTCGCCTTGGTGAATGGCTCGTAGTAGGCCTTGACTTGCGCCTTCTGCACGGTGCCACCGAACGAGATGACCGTGATGTCCGCATGCGCGGTGGCGGCCACCACCATGCCCGCGCCAAGGGCGCCGACGAGGCAAGAGAATCTCGATTTCATTGTCATTGCGATCTCCTTTGTGAATGGTTGCAGCGGGGTCGGCTGTCAGGCCGGATGGGTGCCCGGTTGGCGATGGAAACGTGCAGACTGCCGGGTCGGAAGGGCGCGTCACATCGGTTCGAGTGCGCGCAGGTTGGCGACGGGAAAGCCGACGTCGATCCGGTCTCCGACCTGAAGCCGACTGTCCCAGTGGGCCACGGAGGTCTTGGCCATCACGTCGGCTGTGCCCGCCACGTCGAGGCGGGCGCGAATCTGGTCGCCGAGATAGATCATCTCCTTCAGCGTCGCACTGAAGCGGTTTTCACAGGTGCTGGCGTCGGCTCCCAGCAGCACTCGTTCCGGGCGAATCGACAGCACGGTCCTTGTGCCGGTACCGCCAAGGTTGGCAGCACGCGCGGTCACCCTTGCGTCCGAATCGAGCCGTACCACACAATGCTCGCCGTTCAACTGTTCGACGGTTCCGGAAAGACTGTTGCTTTCGCCGATGAAACTCGCAACAAATGCGTTCGCCGGTTCCTCGTAGAGCGTGATTGCCGGGTCGATCTGCTGAATGATCCCGTGGTTGAAGACTGCAACGCGATCGGACATGGTCAGCGCTTCGCTCTGGTCGTGGGTGACAAAAACGACGGTGATGCCGAGTGACTCGTGGATGTGTTTGATCTCGATCTGCATGTGTTCGCGCAACTGCTTGTCGAGCGCGCCGAGCGGCTCGTCCATCAGTACGAGTTTGGGATCGAAGACGAGCGCACGTGCCAATGCGATGCGCTGCTGCTGACCGCCGGAGAGCTGCTGCGGGTAGCGCCCCCCCAGTTGTTCGAGCTGTACCATTGCCAGCACCCTTGCCACGCGACGGTCGATTTCGTCAGCCGGCATTTTCCGTACGGCCAACGGAAACTTCAGGTTCTCGCGTACAGTGAGGTGCGGGAAAAGCGCGTAGTTCTGGAAAACCATCCCGATGTTGCGCCGGTGTGGCGGGATGGTGTTGAGCAGCTGCCCGTCCATCAGGATTTGTCCGGAGGTGGGCGTTTCGAAGCCGGCGAGCAACATCAGGCAGGTGGTCTTGCCAGATCCGGACGGGCCGAGCAACGTGAGGAATTCGCCGCGCCGCACATCCAGGTTCAGATCCTTGACGATCAATGTCTCGCCATCGTAGGTCTTCTGGACGTTGCGGAAACTGACCAGTACTTCACCGTCGTTCTTCTGCATCATCGCCCCTCCGTACGCTGCCCCAGGCTTGCTCGGCGAGATTTGGCGCCGCAGCCCCCGACCGAGGTTCCTACGGCATGCGGAGCTCGGCAATTCTGTTGCCTGCCGATATCCGCGTCGTGCCAAGCCCGCCGATTCAAGCTACCACCAATTGGTGTCATATGCAATACGACATAAAACGACATGAAACGCCAATTTTCATGGGTCGGGCCACGTTCGCACGGGTATGGCGGCCTCCACTTGCCACTTGCCCGCAGGGAGGCGCCAGGGGGCGCGCGAGCCTGCAGGCAAGGGGAAAGTGGGTGTCGGCAATTGGCAGGAGGGGGTGGACTGGCTGCTCCCGGAGCAAGCGGTCAGTCGCGCCGCCGTTCGATGGCGACGCACAGTTGCTCCGCAGCGGACTCGATGGTCCTGGCATCAACCGCAGCGAAGCCGAGAACCATCCCCGATCGACGACGACGGGAATCGGCGTAGTACATCGAGAGGGGACGCAGGACGATGCCGGCTTCGAGCATTTCTCGGGAAAGAGCCAGATCGTCGAGAGGCCGGTTGAAAAAGTACGGAAGATGCAGGCCGGCCAGGCCCCCGGTGGTGCTTACCAGATCCCCAAGTCGGGACTCGATGGCCCGGCGCAGCACGTTGCGGCGCTCCTGATAGACGTTGCGCATCCGTCGCAGATGGGCGCTCAGATGTCCGTCCTCGATGAATTCGGCGAGCGCTGCCTGTTCGATGAGTCGCCCCTCCCGGTAGAGTTCGGCATTGCCGATGGCGAATGCGTCGGCCAGATCTTCCGGGACGACCAGGTAGGCCAGGCGCAAGCCGGGAAACATGGTCTTGCTGAAGGTGCCCAGATAAATGACTCGTTGCGACCGCGCCTGACTGAACAGGGAGCCGATCGTGTAGGGGTGATAGCGAATCTCGTTGTCGTAATCGTCTTCTATCACCCAGGATTCCTGCGCTTCAGCGAGTTCCAGCAGCTGGATTCGCCGGCTCAGGGACATCACCACCCCGGTCGGGTACTGGCTGGACGGAGAGACGAAGATCATCCGCGGTGGTGACTCAGGATCGACCGGGAGAGACATGCCCTGCTCGTCCACCGGAATCGCTTCGATGTGCAGGCCGCTGGCGCGCAGCACATTGCTGGCGCCCCAGTAGCCGGGATCTTCCATCCAGACTCGATCCTTTTCGTCACAGAGCATGCGCGCGCACAGGTCGATGGCCTGATGCGATCCATTGAGGATGACGATCTGCCTTGGCGAACACGACATCATGCGTGATACACGCAGATATTCGGCGAGCACCGCTTTCAGTGGTCCGTATCCGCCGTGACCGTAGCGAGCGAGTTGGCGGTGCTCCAGGCAGGTGTACTTGGACATCAGGCGACGCCAGGTCGCGAACGGAAACAGCTTTACGTCGGGGACGCCGGGAACGAACGCGCCGCTCTGGATTCGACTGCTGCTGGCGTGCTGCGCGATCGCGGTGCCGCGTCGCGACAAGGGTCTGCCATGCCGCCAAGGACGGCTACGCGGCGCCTGGCTGGGTGCCGCCAGGGACAGCGTTTCCGACACCTGCGTGCCCGAACCGCCACGACTTTGCAGATAGCCCTCCACCTGGAGCTTCTCGTACGCCCTCACCACGGTGCTTCGGCTGAGTCCGAGCTCGCTCGTCAATACGCGTGTCGGCGGCAGGGGACAGCCCGGCGGCAATTCACCGTCGAGAATGAGGCGCCGGATCAACAGATAGAGCGTGGTCTGTGACCTGGATTCACCGGCAGTGCTTTCAAAGCGCGACCGGATCAATTCTGCGCAGAGTGACTTGTCCATCGGCGGCTTCGTCGAATTGGTATCGCGATTGTCGCAACAATTGGTTCTTCCGGGGGCTGGATCGGCGTGTAAAGTGGCACCAATTCCCCGTGGGTGGCGCGTGCGTTTGCTTTCGCTCCGGTGGGGAGTCTATCGATTGATCCAACCCAGAGGAGACGAGCCATTGGAACTTGCTGACAAATCATTGCTGAAGCAACTGTGCTACATCGATGGGGAATGGGTGGGTGCCGATGACGCGCGGACCTTTGTCGTCAGCAACCCGGCCAGCGGAGAGCAATTGGCGACGGTGCCCGACGCGGGCGCCGCCGAGACCCGTCGCGCCATCGAGGCGGCTCGCCTGGCGCAGCCGGGATGGCGTGCCCGAACTGCCGGCGAGAGGGCGAAGATTCTGCGTCGCTGGCACGAATTGCTGCTCGCCAACCAGGAGGATCTGGCCCGCCTGATGACCGCGGAACAGGGCAAGCCGCTCGCCGAGTCACGAGGCGAGATCGCCTACGCGGCGTCGTTCATCGAATGGTTCGCCGAGGAAGGAAAACGAATCTACGGGGACATGATTCCTCCGCATAACGCGGACAAGCGTGTGCTGGTGGCGAAGGAGCCGATTGGCGTCTGTGCTGCGATCACTCCCTGGAATTTTCCGGCGGCGATGATCACTCGCAAGGTCGGTCCGGCACTGGCCGCCGGCTGCTCGGTGGTGCTCAAGCCGGCGGAGGCAACGCCGCTCTCGGCTCTCGCGCTGGTCGAACTGGCCGAGCGCGCTGGCGTTCCCAAGGGGGTTTTCAACGTGCTGACCGGAGATCCGATCGCCATCGGCGGCGAACTCTGTGCCAACCCCACGGTGCGCAAGCTGAGCTTTACCGGGTCCACGGAAGTGGGCCGGATTCTCATGCAGCAGTGCGCGCCGACGATCAAGAAACTGTCGCTCGAATTGGGAGGCAACGCACCGTTCATCGTGTTCGACGACGCCGACCTCGATGCTGCCGTGCAGGGTGCGATGCTCTCCAAGTATCGCAACACGGGGCAGACCTGCGTGTGCGCGAACCGACTGCTCGTGCAGGAGGGGATTCATGCGTGTTTCATAGAGAAACTTGCGCTCGCAGTGGCTGCCTTGCGCGTCGGGAATGGGGCCGACGAGGGCGTTACACAGGGGCCACTGATCGACGACGCGGCAGTTGCCAAGGTGGAAGAGCTGGTGGCCGACGCGCTCGACAAGGGCGCCCGGTTGGTCTCCGGCGGCCGGCGCCACAGTCTTGGCGGCACCTACTACGAGCCGACGATACTGGCAGGAGTGACGTCCGCAATGCGCATCGCCAACGAAGAGGTCTTCGGACCGGTGGCGCCGGTCTTCACCTTCAAGACCGAGGCGGAGGCCGTGGCGATGGCCAATGCCACCGAATACGGTCTCGCCTCCTACTTCTACACCGAAAACCTGGCACGCAGCATGCGCGTCGCCAGCGCGCTGGAATACGGCATGGTCGGCATCAACACCGGTCTGATCTCGACCGAGGTGGCGCCGTTCGGCGGCATGAAATCGTCCGGACTGGGGCGCGAGGGGTCCAAGTACGGCATCGAGGACTATCTGGAAATCAAATACATCTGCATCGGCGGGATCAACTGAGCCGCTGCACCATTTTCTTGGCAAGGAGACAGCAATGAACGCACCGAAAGAAAGCCTGACCATGAAGACCAATGTGGAGCTGATGGCCCGACGCACGGCCGCCCTGCCGAGAGGCGTCGGGCAGGGGCATGCCTTGTTCGCGGCCAGGGCAGAGAACGCGGAAATCTGGGACGTCGAAGGCCGTCGCTGGATCGACTTCTGCGCAGGCATCGCGGTGGTCAATACCGGTCACTGCCATCCGCGGGTCGTCGATGCGGCGCGCCAGCAACTGGCAGCCTTCACCCATACCTGCTTCCAGGTGGTCGCTTACGAATCGTATGTCGAGCTGTGCGAACGCCTGAACGCTGCCGCTCCGGGCAGCACGGCGAAGAAGGCGTTTCTCGTGAACACCGGTGCGGAAGCAGTCGAAAACGCCGTGAAGATTGCCCGCGCGGCGACCGGGCGGTCCGGCCTGATCGCTTTCGGTGGTGGCTTTCATGGCCGAACCATGTTCGGCATGGCACTGACCGGCAAGGTGGCTCCCTACAAGATCAAGTTCGGACCATTCCCGGGCGAGATCTTCCATGTGCCATTTCCGAATGCGCTGCACGGCATCTCGGAAAACGACTCGATCGTGGCGATCGAGCGCCTGTTCGCTTCCAGCATCGAAGCCTCGCGCGTCGCCGCAATCGTCATCGAACCGGTGCAGGGCGAGGGCGGATACCTGCCGGCGCCGCTCGGATTTCTGCGTCGTCTGCGCGCGCTCTGCGACACGCACGGGATCCTGCTGGTGGTCGACGAGGTGCAGACCGGAATCGCGCGCTGCGGAAAGCTCTTTGCCAGCGAACATTATGGCGTCGAGCCGGACATCATTACCCTGGCCAAGGGTCTGGGCGGTGGTTTGCCGGTAGCCGCCGTCGTCGGCAAAGCCGAGATCATGGACGCCGCCGATGTCGGCGGTCTCGGTTCCACCTACGCCGGCAGTCCGGTGGCGGTTGCCGGCGCCCTCGCGGTGCTCGACGTGGTCGAGGAGCAACAGCTTTGCGCGCGCTCGATGGCGCTCGGCGAACGCATGCGGACCCGGTTCAGCGCCATGATGGAGCAGTTTTCCAGCATTGCCGAGGTGCGCGGACTTGGTGCAATGACGGCGGTGGAGTTTTGCCGTAATGGCGACCCGCGGCAGCCGGCGGCGGATATCGCCATGGCAATGAAGAACGAAGCGGCACAGCGTGGTTTGTTGCTGCTGTTGTGTGGCGCGCACGGCAACGTGTTGCGCGTGATGGTTCCGCTGACCATCTCGGATGCGCTGCTCGACGAGGGACTGGACATCATCGAAGCGTCTTTGCGGGCGATTGGTGCCTGACCGACAGCCTGCTCGGTGCCCTGGCGCGGTGCCGGTCGGCCGCCGTCGGGGTGCCTCGTCCGGGCCAGCACCCACAGCCCGTGTGCTATGATCCGCGGAAGTCCGGGGTGCCGTGCCTGCCACACGATTCTCGGTACTCGTACAATCCATTGAACGGGCATGACGGTTCCAGACAACCCCTATTATGAAAGTCATGCCCGTTTCCCTCACCCCCGACCCCTCTCCCGCAAGCGGGCGAGGGGAGGTTCGTGAGTCGCTGAGGCGACTTTCACGCTAACCAGAAGGAGAATCCAGCCCATGGTGCCTTTTTCAATCGCCGGCATCCAGATGAACATTTCAATGGAGCACGCGAACATCGATGCGATGGGCCACAAGCTGGATGTCCTGATGGCGCGCTTTCCGTGGGTGCAGATGGTGGTGTTCAGCGAGTTGGCCCCTTTCGGGCCCGCTCCGCGCCATGCGCAAGCCACCGGTGGCCCCGCCGAGCAGATTTTCTGCCAGATGGCCGCCAGGCACGGGCTGTGGCTGTTGCCGGGCTCGATGTTCGAGCGCATCGGCGATGACATCTACAACACGACGCCGGTGATTTCTCCGACCGGTACCGTGGTCACCCGCTATCGCAAGATGTTTCCCTTCCTGCCGTATGAACAGGGCATCAAGCCGGGAACCGAGTTCTGCGTCTTCGACGTGCCCGATGTCGGACGATTCGGGGTTTCCATCTGCTACGACATGTGGTTTCCGGAAACGACACGGACGCTGGTTTCGATGGGTGCCGAATGTATCCTGCACCCGACCATGACCGACACGATCGACCGCGACGTCGAGTTGCCGATTGCGCGGGCCAGCGCGACGATCAATCAGTGCTACTTCTTCGACATCAACGGCGTCGGCGATTGTGGCACGGGCCGCTCGATCGTCGTCGGCCCCTCCGGTTACGTGATCCACGAGGCGGGCGGCGGCGAAGAGACCATGCCGGTGGAAATTGACTTGTCGCGGGTGCGGCGGGAGCGAGAGGTCGGAATTCGCGGTCTCGGCCAGACTCTCAAGAGTTTTCGTGACCGACCGATCGAGTTTCCCGTCTACCAGAAACATCTTGGCAAGAAGGACTATCTCGACAGCCTGGGACCTCTGATCAAGCCAACGCGCGGAACGCGTTCCGATGTCCAGGTGGCGCCCGCGCGCACCGTCGATGCAGCCGGCGCGTTGCCCTACCCGGTTGCGAGCATGGTGGTCGATGCCGAATCCGTTGCGCCCGTCGACATTGCACCCTTGGGCCACGCCCATCTCTGAGTGCTCTGGCGGGAACCGCACCGGCCGCCGAGGCAGCGGACGACGTCGGTGGGCGATTGCCAGGCCGGCGGTCGCTGCCGGCGCATGGCGCGAAACGTCGGGACACGACGGCGCCCGGCGGCCGGGGTGACCGCGAACGGTTTCATCGTCTGACGATCGACGCCGCGCCCGCCGACGGCTCTCTCTGGCGGCCGGCACTCGGTGACCGCGGCGAAGCGAACCGCCTCGCCGTCGGCATGCCCGGGCGCCCCTGCCCCAGGCCGCCCCGCTGCAGTGCCTCCGTTGCTATTCGTAGGCCTTGTCGTTGGGCGCCTTGTACAGCTTCTTGAGGGCGTACGAAAGGGCGAAGTTGAAATTCAGTCCCTTCGGCGGAATTGGCTGCAGGAACCACTTGGCGTAGAGCTTCTCGGCTTCCCCTGAGGTCATCACTTTGGCGAGCGCTCCGTCGACGACCTTCTTGAACGCGACGTCATCCTTGCGCAACATGCAGCCATAGGCTTCATAGGATTGTGGCGTGCCGGCGACCATCCACTCTCTGGGGTTCCTGGCTTTCGCCATTTCGCCGTAAAGCAAGACCTCGTCCATCACGAAGGCGACTGCGCGGCCGCTTTCCAGCGTCAGGAACGCCTCGCCGTGATCTTTCGCGCTGATCACGTTCATCTTCATGTTATTCGCCTCGTTCATCTTGCGCAGCAGACGCTCGGAGGTGGTGCCAGCAGTGGTCACGACATTCTTGCCGGCCAGATCCGGAAAATCCTTGATTCCGGAATTGTTCCTGGTCATCAGGCGGGTAGCGACGACGAAGATGCTGTCCGAAAAGCTGACCTGCTTCTGCCGTTCGGTGGTGTTGGTCGTCGAGCCGCACTCGATGTCCACCGTTCCGTTCTGGACGAGCGTGATGCGATTCTCGGAGGTGACGGGTACCAGCTTGATGTCGAGCCTGGCAAGTTTCAATTCGGCCTTGATTGCCTCCACCGCCTTCAGCATCATGTCCTGCGAGTAGCCGACGACCTGCTGCTTGTCGTCATAATACGAGAACGGGATCGACGACTCGCGATGCCCTAGCGTGATCACGCCGCTTTCCTTGATCTTTTTTAGCGTACCGGTCAACTCCTGCGCCAGTGCCGGTGCCGACAACAGGGCCGTGGCGAGTGTTGCAGCAATGACCAAGTGCCGTAAGATTGTGCTCATCGTTTCGCTCTCCTGTGCAAAGGGAAACCTGGTCACTGGGCCGAGCAAGGTGGCGCCCGAAGTCATGGCCAGGCACAAATCCGTTCAAGCAGGGTTTTCCAATTCCCGTGCAGTGTGAGGACGGTCCGCGGGTCCTCTCCTTGCTTCATGCCCTGCCGTAGTTCTCCTGCAAACGTGATTCCAGATCGCATCGGAGCCAGCTTCAGTACGGGCCAGGCAGGAAGACGATGTCACGTCCACCTGTCAGCGGCGCGAGCAGCGACTGCTGCCAACGTTGGTCCTGCCAGAAGAGTTCCACGCTGCGGTTGCTCGGCTGGTAGATCGCGCTGTACAGCGTGCCATATCCGCGGCGGTAACTCGTCTGGAACAGAGGCGGTTGCAGCAAGCAGGCGGCAACTTCCGGCAGCGAATGGGTCTTGTCCACCAGATGTTCCAGCATGGCGAGGCGCTCCACTGCGGACGTCGCTCTTGCGTGCTCGGGCCAATCCACCTTGTGCTGGAAGTTGGTGATGGCACGACGGCGGGTCACATAGGTGGCTTCGTTCGGGCCAACGTACACGGTGGCCCAGTGCGCATTCGTGTCCAGCAGGGTGATGCTGTAGAACATGTGCGCGGGCACTCGCTTGAGAACGGCGCAAGCCTCCTCGACCGTGCCTGACACTTCCAGCAGGTAGCGCATCACCAGCGGGATGCCGAAACCTTCTCCGGCTTCCGTCCTGCCGCCGAAACTCAGTGACGCAGCCAGGCCGGCTTCGTTCATACCGTCTAGCGCGCCCCAAAGGCAGTCGCCCACGGCGAGTACCCGCTGGCCGCACCAGCGCGTGGCCAGCCAGTTGCCTTCCAGCAAGTCCGGAGAATAATCATAGTTGCGCAGCAGGGCAGGGCAATAGGCACCGACGGGATCGAACCATACCGCTTGCGAGCATCCGGCAATGTATACCGGCGGACACCAGAGCGAAAGAATGCGCGCCTCGATGTCGCCGCCGCCGGCCAGTTCTACCATCCGCTCCCAGGTGGGTACCAATTCGGGCATATGCTTGCGCAGGGCACGCCGACAGTCGAGATAGCTGGGCCGCCCGAAGACGCCGTTGCGCAGGTACCAGTCTCGGTAGCCTGGCCAGCAGCGCTCGAACAGCGCCTGCCATGCCTCGCCTGGCTTGTCCTCCACCAGCGCCGTGAAGCGCTGATGGATCGGCATTGCGGTATGCAGCAGGTTCAAAGGATCTTGAACGCACCAGGCTCTGGTGCGGCCTCGTGCTGGGTGGTGAGGATGGGCTTGCCGGCGTAGTACTTCTTGATGCCGCGGATCCAGTCGCGTGCGCGCAGGTTGAGCTTGAAGTTGTCGTCCATCGCACGGCCGCGGGTGATCAGGATGCCCAGGTCGGCGCCCTCGTAGCGATAGTCCCCTGGCCCGGTGATGCGCAGGAAGAAGGCCTCGCGCTCGGTATCGATCGCCTTGCGGTTGTAGTCGAAGCGCTGGTAGCTGACACCGCCATCTTCGCCCATATGGTAGATGCCGGTAGCGGGTGCGTGCGTGACCTGGTCGACGTGTTTCTCGGTGTATTTCATCACGACTTGCGACCAGGAATCGATGAAGTGGGGTTGTGCCCAGCGTTCGTTGATTTCACGCACGTTCAGGTCGAACGGCGCGCCCGAGAACTCGAGCAGGTGGAAAAGGAACAGTGGCGCATCGGCGTAGGCATGCGCGGCGTGGTTGGTCATCGGGCTGGCGCCGCAGACGCGCGGGTTGAGTTCGCCGAGGTAAACTTCGCCGTCGTCCTGGTCGATCAGGAAATCGAGGTCGAAATAACCCCGATAGCCCTCCTCCAGCAACTGGTTGCCGAAGCGCTCGGCCATGTCACGGCACTTGGCACGCACATCTTCAGTGAAGGCACCTGGGAAGACCTCGTTGCCACACCAGCCACCCTTGTAGGGCGTCAGTTCGCGAGCGCCGACCACCTCGGTGAGCAGTGGGCCGACCAGCGTGCCCGACTGCGTGGCGCACGCTTCCAGCGTTGCGCCACGGCAGTTGATCCGCTTCATGATCTTGACCTCTGGGTCGTTGATGATTTCGTCCTTGTACTTGTTGAAGTCGTCTTCCGACGCGATGAAGAAGGTCGTGTGGCCGGAGTCGCCGTAGGCAGACTGGATCACCAGGTCATGACCCAGGCCGTTCCGATCGCAAATCTCCCTGAGGCTGGCGTAGCTGCTGACCTTCTCCAGCGCATTGGGTACCGACAGGACGCCGACCTTGTTGCCGATGCGCACGGTTTCCATCTTGTTGTCAAGGCGCTGACGCAGCTTGGCCGGCGGGAACCAGACCTCCATGCCGAGTTCCTTGGCCAGTGATTCGGTCTTCTCGTCGAACATCAGGAAGGTCGCGACCGGATTGCCACCACGGCGCTCGATCAGGTCGACCACGTCCTTGTGCTGCAGCAGATAGTTGTTGATATCTTCAATCGATTCGAATTCGTCGTGCGGTGACTCTGGCGGAACGAACACATTCGGATGCCGGCCATCGAAACAATCGATGTAGCTGATATAGCGAAAACGGTTGACCCAGCGGTCCATTCCCAGCAGGTTGAAGTTGGTGGCACTGATGAAGTAGATCGGTCGTTCATTACGGTGGAACATCAGCAGCAGGTCGGAAATGTTCTTTACGGTGTGAGCCATTGTCTTCTCCTCGTCGTGATCACTGCCATCGGACTGTTGTTTCGGTGCAGTTGGTCGGCCAGTTCATCCTGGCTCGGTTCGTGAATTGATCTGCGCGGTCCACACAGCGTTCGCCTGTGCCGCACGCTGTAGCGCAGCATCGGTATAGATGCGAAAGCCCAGTTCAGGCCGAAATCCATGAATCTCGCGCACATCGAGCGCCTGCATGAACTTCAATATCTCGGCGCTGATCACTTGCCCCGGCACCAGGATCGGAAAGCCCGGCGGGTAAGGGATGACGAACTGGGCTGAAACGCAGTCGCGCCCGCTCTTGATCGCCTGATCCGTCTCGTCCATGCTCAGGTACTCGCAGTTCTGCTCGTCGTAGCCAAGGAAGAATGCGCTGCGGATATCGCCGTCGCGAGTTTCCGTGCCCCCGTCCACGCTGCGGCCACGGAATGCGGTGTGGAAACACGAAAAGTTGGGCAGCGGTGGCAAATCCACAGTCAGCGACCGGACCCGCCTTTCGTGAATCCGCCGTTCGAGGGTGCTCATGTCTGCCACTTTCTGGTCTATGTCACGGGCGATGTTCACCAGGACTTCGATCAGGTAGGCGATCGTCGAGCGCGTACTGCCGATGTTGGTCATGAACAGCACGGTGTTACGCGAGGTCTTGTTGATCTGGATATCGTACTTGTCGGCCAGATATTGATTCTTCATCGTGTCGCCATCCATCCCGGACAGGCCGATGGCCAGTGTGGCACGTGTCGGGTCCAGCGCGAACTCGTCCGTATGCCAGGCATTGAACAGGTTGACCCAGCCGGTTTCGATGTTGAACAAGGATTCGACATGCGATTCGCGATACTCCTGCGGCACCAGATCGACCACGGTCAGGAAGTGGAAGTACCGTTTCAGTAGTGGATGTGATTTCACCTGCTCACGCAGGTTCATCGCCAGTTCGAGCTGGCGCTGAACAAGTTCGTAGCCTTCGAGTTCCATCTGCCTCCGACCCACGTCGAGGGTGGCGAGAATCTGATAGTTGGGGGAAGTCGAGGTGTGGGTCATGTAGGCCTCATGGAAGGCCTCCTCGGCCTTGTCCTTGAAGTCGAGATCCCAGACGTGGATCATGGATCCTTGGCGCAGCGCCGTCAGCGTCTTGTGGGTAGACTGGGTGGCATAAACGCGTACCCTTGCCTTTGTCGGGTCGGGCAGCAGACAGGTGTTGAGCACGCGCTCGTCGTCTGCCCAGGCAGTTTCGTCGAAGCTGCTGGCAAATTCCCGGTAACGCGCGGCATAGGCCTCGCTCTGGAACATCTCGGTCAGCTTGGCTGCAGCTGCCATGGCGGTGCGCTGGCGATAAACCGGGTGGAAGCGCGCGAAGGCGAACCATGCCTCGTCCCAGAGAAATACCAGATCGGGCTTGATCGCCAGGCACTCGAGCATCAGCCGCTCGACGTCATAGACGATGCCATCGAAAGTGCAGTTGGTCAGCAGCACCATGCGTACGCGGTTCAGGGTGCCGGCACGCCGCAGTTCGAGCAGCGTTTCCTTGATGTGGCGGATCGGGACCGCACCGTACATCGAGTACTGGTGCAGGGGATAGGCTTCGAGATAGGTGATCTGTGCGCCGGCCAGCACCATGCCGTAGTGGTGCGACTTGTGGCAGTTGCGGTCCACCAGGACGATGTCGTCGGGGCGAACCAGCGCCTGGACGACGATCTTGTTGGCGGTTGAAGTGCCATTCGTGGCGAAAAAGGTGCGACGCGCCCCGAAAGCGCGCGCAGCGTACTCTTGCGCCAGCTTCAGCGAACTCGTCGGTTCGAGCAGGGAGTCGAGTCCGCCGGCAGTCGCCGAGGTCTCCGCCATGAACAGGTTCATGCCATAGAACTGGCCCAGGTCGCCGATCCAGTTCGAATTCATGATCGACTTGCCGCGTGCAAGCGGCAGCGCGTGGAAGACACCGGTAGGCTGTTTCGCATACTTGCGCAGCGCATCGAAGAAGGGCGTGTGATAGCGTTCCGAGACGCCCTTCACGATCGAGAAATAGAGTTCAAGCTGATCTTCCTCACCGAAGAACACGCGCTGGAAGGTCGCCGCCGCGTTGGCCGCCACGTCTTCCACCTTGGCGTCGGTCACCAGATACAGGTCCAGCTCCGGACGCAACTGCGCAATCTGTCGCCCCAGCAGCAGGCCGCGCTCGGACTCGGGCAGTTCCTCACCGCTGACGTCCAGGCCTTCAAAGAAGCGACGCGCGACGATTTCGGGGACATACAGCGAGCGGTAAGGAAAGTCGTAGCCGATCACCACCGCCTGCAGGTTGAAATTCACCATGGCCGCAACCAACGCATCCTCGAAAGTCGGCACGACGACCACGTCGAAGATGAAATCGTCGTCGGAGCGGCGTCGACTGCGTACCCGCCGCCGTAGCGACTCCTCTTCTTCGGCCGGCAGGTCGTCGACCACCAGAACCTCGAAGTACGGGCAGCGCATCTGCGTCTGGAACTCCCTTTCGGTTTCCATTTGCGTAGGCAGCTCGGCATCGCTCGTTGTCCCGGTGTTTCCGTGCCGGTATGTCAGAGAGGCAAGCATGCGATGGGTGCGGCGCGCGACGATTGCCGCGTGCGCCAGCTCGCCCCGCGTGATGAATCCGCACAGATCGGCAAAGGCACGGCGTCCCGGATACGCCCAGCAGGCTTCGATCGGCGTCAGCACTTCGGTAAGTTCGCTCAAGCGCGCCACCTGCGCTTCCCGGACGCCTGGTTCCTTGCCCCGGTTCGCAAGCTGCGACAAGGTATCGACCAACTCGATCCAGCTTTCCGTGCGAACTTCCCAGACGCTACGATGGCGGCTCATGGGGGCCGCAAAGTTCGTATTCATGTTGTGTCGTCTCCAATAGGCTCCGGCAGTGCGTTGCTGCCAGCTTGTGTGGGATGCTACTGGTCAATCGCTTCGCCCGCGCAAAGCGGGCGAAGCATTCCCGGTTCCGACTACCCGGCGACCCAGAGTATCCAAGGGGTACCGACGACCAGGAAGACCACCGTCGCGAAAAACGTCGTCAGCAGTCCCAGACGGTAGAGCTCACCCTGCTTCAGATAGCCGCTGGCGACGAAAATGATGTTCTGGCTGCCGCCCTGCGGCGTGATCACCGAGAAGTAACTGCTGGCGAAGAGGAGCGCAAAGGCCATCAGGTGGGTGGGCACTCCCGACTTCACGCCGACGTCGAGAAACACTCCGAGCAGCGCCAGCACCTGTGCGTTCTGACTGACGAATCCGAAATGGAGCAGCACATAGATCACCAACAGGGCGACGTAGGCCATTGGCCAGGCGAGTCCTTCGAGTCCGACTGCCAGTCGTTCGCCGACGTAGCCCATGAACCCCATTTCGTTGAGCTGTCCGCTCATGCCGAAAAGCACCGCCAGCCAGACGAAAGTGACCAGCGTGCCGCCCTGCTCGTGCATGTCGTGGAGGGTCAGGACACCGGTGATCATCAAAGTTGCAAGTCCGGCGAGGGCAATCGCCGTCAGGTTGAGCTTGTAGGGGGCAGCCAGCACCCAGCCAGTGATCATGACGATGAAGGTTATCGCCGTGATCCACTCGTGACGTGACATCGGCCCCATCGTCCGCAATTCCTGGCGGGCGCGCGCCGGTGCATCCGGAGTGGCGGTGATTCCGGGCGGGAAAAGACGATAGAGCAGCAGCGGCAGCAGTCCGATCACCAGCAGACAAGGGACGCAGGAGGCGAGCAGCCATGAGCCGAAATCGATCTTGAGCCCTTGTTCGGCGGCCAGTGACGCGCCTACCGGGTTGCCCGAGGTGGCGGTGAACCACAGGGCCGAGGTGATCGCCAGGCTCGACATGCCGCAGAACATCAGGTAGCCGCCGAAGCGCCGCTTGTTCTCGTCTTCCGGTGTGGAGCCGCTGTTGTTCGCGAGCGCCAGGATCACGGGGAAAAGCACGCCGCCGCGCGCCGTGTTGCTCGGGAACCCCGGGGCGATCAGGGTATCGGTGATGAAGATGCTGTACGCCAGGCCAAGTGTCGACTTGCCGAACAGCGAAACCACGTACAGACTGATGCGCTTGCCGAGTCCGCTCTTGACTACCGACTGCGATACCAGGAAAGCGGTTACGACCAGCAGCACGATGGCGTTGGCAAAGGCGCCGTAGGCTTTGGCCGGTGTCAGCGTGTTGGTGAGCACCACGATCGCGCACGCCAGCAGCGACGAGGTGAATAACGGAAACACGTTGAGAACCACCGAGACGATCGCCGACGCGAAGACGGCAAACAGATGCCAGGCCTCAAGCGTCAGCCCCTGCGGAACTGGCGTGAACCAGAGGCCAAAGAACAGGACCAGGAGGCCCACCAACTTCAAGATTCTTCCCGTTCCAAAAGTGGCTGTGCTCATTTCTGGCCTCCTGCATTGGTGGGAGCAACCGTACCGGGCGAGCCGAGGCGCGCCCAACCCTTCAGACCGACCACCCGACCGGCCAGGTCTTCGCCCTCAATGGCGCCGAGGCGCTGCCATTTGAAACTGTATTCACCACTGATTCCGGCATAGCGGCCGGTACCGCCGGTGAACTTGCCTTCGATCAGCTGTCCTGGGCCAATCCCTTCGCCGCTCCATTCGCTGAAGACCTTGTCACCATGCTCGTCGGTCCAGACGCTGTGTGCCTGCATGCCGGTGGTCGTGTCAGTGAAGCCGATGGCTTGCGATTGGAAACCCGGATTTACTCTTTGTTTGCCGCTCAACAGCATCGATCCCCTGAGCTCAAAGATGCTTGCCTGGTGGCCCGGTCCGAGATCCATGAACGTGCGGCTGCCGGTCGTGGTCCAGTTGCCGGTAAAGGATCGAATATCGTCTGTCGCCACGCTTGTCGCCGGTGCTGTCGCCGGGGCCATCGCTGGCGGAGTCTCCGATCGGCCGCAGGCTGTCACCAACAATGCAGCGAGCAGCGCGATGTGGGAGAGGAAATGGCATGTGGATGAGTTGCTTGACCAACGCATGGTACTGCCTCCTGTGAGAAGAGAAGCGGCAAACAAACAAGCGTGTGGTTCGACCCTGCCCTCTGAAATCGCTCCCCCGGGGTCCACGGAAGGCGCCATTTTCGGTCCCAGTCCCCACTGGTTCCGAAATTAGCCTACCATTTTGCCGACTGGAGGGCAAAAAAACTTTTTTCTTCGATACACGAGGCTGTCAGTTGCCTTTGTCTTAGGCTCTTTGCATGTACATTGTCATGCCGGGGCCTACGCGCGAGAATTCGGAAAGCTCTCCCAGCTGGCAGCAGCCGGGTGCATGGTTTGCGGTCGCTGCCGGACCCGATTGCTCGCCTGCCGTGGCACCGAGAAAATCGCGATCCGCTGACCAGGGGTCACGCCTCTTCGAGTAGCCTTCAGGGCCGAGCGGGATCCGCCGGTCACGCCGGTGTGACAGCGGCGGCGCGAACCGCCATCAGTGGGCGGAAAGCCACGCCGCTATCGTTGCTGCTCGCCGTGCAGCCAACGGCAATCGCACTGCCGCGAGCCGCTAGGATTGGCACCAGGCGGGTGCGAGGTATTACCGGTCGTGCGGACTCGCGATGCTCGCAATGGCGCCGGGAGTCCAAGACGGTGGCGCAGCGGCGCCGCCAACGGAGGGAAGTTACGCTGGAACCGTTGCTCAAGACCCGGGCGCGTCTTCCGCTCCGCCCCTTGACGCCGTCGCAGGGCGAGAACGCGCGATCGTGGCGCCGGTAAGCGTTGGGTAGACGAGAATCGACAGCAAGGCCGCGGCGACCAACGCCTGCGCGACATCCACATTCATTTTCTGCGTGCTCTTGCCGATCTCGGTGATTACGATGACGAGGCCGACCGATGCGACGGAGGAGGCGAACGCGAACGGCAAGCGCTCCCGGGGCGGCAGCTCGTTCCGGAACAGCAGGGTCGGCAGACCGCGCACGAGCAGCAGCAGCAAGAGGAACGTGGGCACCAGGACCATCGTGTCGGTGCTGCGAAGCAGTGCGCCGGCGTCGAAGCGGAGGCCCGTCCCCACGAAGAAGAAAGGCACCAGCCAGCCGAAGACCACCGCCTCCAGCTTCATCCGGAAAGCTTCGCAATCCTCGCCCCGCGTCGCCACGCCCACAGCCATGCCTGCGGCGAACGCCCCCAGGATCCCTTCGAATCCCCACGTCTCGGAAAGGACGAAGAACGCCGCCACCAGGAGCAGCGACATCCGAACCGGCGTCTGCGAGCTGGACCTCAGCGTGCGTCCGAGCCATTCCAGCAGCCGTGGCGCGCGTGCCTGCGCGCCAACGAACGCCACTGCCAGAACCACGGCGAGGAAGGCGAGCAACAGCGTGAATTCCTGCCATGTGCTGTAGGCGGTGGACAGCGCCAGCGAGACGCCGACGATCGGTGCCAACTCCCCGATGGCCCCCTGGGCAAGGAATATCCGGCCGAAGGCGGACTCGACCACGCCTGCGTCCCGCAGCACCGGGATCATCACCCCGAGGTTCGTGGTGGTGAGGGCGAGCACCACCATCATCGGGGCATGCACCGACGGCACGGCGTGCAGCACGCCGACCACGACGAAAGCGACCGCTGCCGAGGCAACCCAGCCCACCAGCGCGAGGGTGAGCGGCCGCCCGGCAATCGTGCGGAAGTCGATCTCGGTGCCCGCCATGAACAGCATCGCCCCCAGTCCGACCTTCTGCATCAGATCCAGGAATTCCCCTGTCTGGACCCAGCCCAGCGCATGCGGGCCGACCACCGCGCCCAGCACCACCTCGAGGACGACGACGGGAATGCGAACACCGACCGGCAGTTCGGCGAGCAGGGGCGCGGTCACGGCGATGGCCATGACCGCGAGGATCGGATGTTGAAGACTCACCATGTCGATTCCGTTGTTGCGGCCATGTACGCCAGGATATCGCCTGTTCCGACGTGGATCATGATTTCACTTCGGCTGCCATTCGGCCCTTGCGGATCGCGGCCATGAAGGAGAGGTAGTATGAGGACCTGCCGCCAGCGCGCTCCACCCGCTTCGGAAAGTCGCTGCGCGGTCGCCACATCCGACGGGGACGCGAAGACCGCGTCCCCGTCGATTCGCGCGTGCCAGAAACTTGAGATCAGCCGCCGCTCGCCTTGACCTTGACATCTCTGCCGCCCGACATCGCGGGCACCGGATTCTCGGGATTCTTGAGATTCGGCACGAGGTCGTTCGAGTCGCCGCCGGGGAAGCGCTTGATGTTCGGATACTTGATGATCGACTTGTTGAAGTCGATCATGGCGAGGTACGCCAGCGACAGGACCCAACCGTTGTCCTCGCCGGACCACTTGCCGGGCGAGTTCGTCGGCATGCGCGTAGCCATGGCGCCATTGAAGAGCATGTCGTACTTCTCGTATGGATCCATCGTGAGGTTGTACACCGCCCCCTGCGCGCCGAGATTCTGCTCGGAGCCAAGCCATGTGTCCTTGGCCGTATAGAGATACTTCCAGGCGATCTTGAGGTCCGGGTTGGCCGGATCGTCGCCCATGTCGACCCGCACGCCCATGAACTGCTCGCCGTCGATGTAAACCCAGGTATTGCGCGCGGAGTGTTGCGCCTTGCCCAGAATCCACGCGCTGTTGTCGATGCTGTCGAAGTAGATCTGCTTGCCGGCGTTGTCCCTCATCTCACCGGTCGGTGGCGGCGCCTTCAGCCCCGCCATCGTCGCCAGCGTCGCCCAGCAGTCGATGTGCGACATCATCTCGTTGAGCGCAGCACCCGCCGGGATCTTGCCAGGCCACCACATCACTGCCGGCACGCGCCAGCCGGCCTCGAACGCCGAGCCCTTGTCGCCGCGGAACGGGGTGGTGCCGGCGTCGGGGTAGGCGTCCTGCCAGGCGCCGTTGTCGGCGGTGAGAACGACGATGGTGTTCGGCGCTTCGGCGCGGATCGCGTCCATGATGCGGCCAATGTTGGAATCGAGTTCGAGCATCGCATCCGAGTACCGGCCGAGCTTCGACTTGCCGACGAAGGCCTTGGCCGGACTGTTCGGGTTGTGCATCTTCATGAAGTTGATGTCCATGAAGAAGGGCTTGCTATCGTTGGCATGCTTCTTGATGTACTCGACGGCCGAATCTGCCTGGCGGACGTCGAATTCGGCGAGGTGGTCCCAGCTGAACTCGGCGACCCTCTTGGCTGGCTGGCCGGCTACGCCTTCCCACTCATACATGTTGACGGCTTTGAAATATTCCTCGGCGTACTTCTTGTTGTACGAAGGGAACCACGGGTGGAAGGCGTTGCTGGTGTCGCTGTAGGTGTAGACGCCCGGATAATAGGCGCCGAAGTGCTTCATTTCGTCGAAGCCGTGCTCGGTCGGGTAGAACTGCGGCTGGTCACCCAAATGCCACTTGCCAGAAAAATAGGTGCCGTAGCCGTTCTTCTTGAAAAATTCAGCAATGGTCGGTGTCTCTTTGCGCAGACCGTTCTCGTCGCCTGGCACTACCACTACCGACATCGCCGAGCGGATCGGGATGCGTCCAGTCATCAACGACGCGCGCCCGGCCGTGCAACTCGCCTGCCCATACCAGTTCGTGAAGTAAGTGCCTTCCTTCGCGAGGCGGTCGATGTTGGGCGTCGGATGGCCCAGCCCGGCACCCCCGCCGCTGATGTATCCTCAATCGGCCCAGCCCGTGTCGTCGGTCATCAGCACGACGATGTTCGGTTTGTCTGCCGCCTGCGCGGCGCCGATCCCCCCGGTCGCCGCCACCGCCGTGGCCAGAAGCGCGGATCGCGCCATGGCGCCGAATCCGCGCGGACTTTCTCCAGTATTGCTCATGTGCTTCTCCCCTCGCAAATGAGTTGATTCATACTTCCCCTGTCAATCACCGCACGGCGCCGGCCCCGATGGTTGGTTCCGCAGCCGGCGCCGCCGTGATCTTCGCCGCGAGGGCGTCCGCGCCGCGCCGTGCGTGAGCAAAGAACCGCTTGAATCCCGCGCACAGGTAGTTGAGTCCCGGCTCCCCATGGGGATCACGCAGCAGGCGGTTCTTCGGGCACTCGCCCCAGCAGTCCTTGAGATACGCGCATTCGCGGCAGTAGCGTGGCAGAGTTTCGGACTTGGCGTACCCGAACTTCACCTGCTCCGGATCGAATACCATGTCGCCGAGCGACCTTGCATTCACGTTGCCCCGTCGAAACTCGGGATAGACTTAGTGATCGCAGGCGTAGACGCTGCCGTCGTGCTCGATTGCGACGTTCTTGCCGCAGTTCTCCGCGTGTACGCACACCTGCGAAGGCCGGCCCATGCGCTGCACCACCAGGGTCTCGCAGAAGGCCACGAGGACCTTGCCGAGATCGCGGCTCAGCCACTCGTCCCAGACCTTGCAGAGAAAATAGCCATATTCCTCCGCGTCAACCGACCACGGCGTGACCACCGAGAGCGGATGTCCGGGCTTGCTACGTGGACTCCCGAGCATGGGCATGTCCGCCGGACTCCCGCTTCCGGGCGCGCTGGTCTCGAAGTTGCGCGGTTCGACGATCGGAATGAACTGCAGGTAGGTTGAACCCACCTCGCGCCGCAAGAACCGGTAGACATCCAGCGGGCGCGAGGCGTTATGGCGATGCACGCAGGTCAGGGTGTTGAACGGCACGCCGTGGCGCTTCAGGTGTTCGAGCCCGCGCATCACTTCGTCCCACGAAGGCTGCCCCCGCTTGGTGGGACGCATCGCGTCGTGAACGTCCTTTGGGCCGTCGATGGACAGTCCGACGAGGAAGCGGTGCCGCTTCAGGAATTGGGCCCAGTCCTCGTCGAGCAGGGTTCCATTGGTCTGCAGGTCGTTCTCGATGCGCTGGCCCGGCTTGGCGTAGCGGCGCTGGAGCGCGACCACTCGCTCGAAGAAGCCGAGCCCGAGTAGCGTTGGTTCCCCGCCCTGCCAGGAGAACACGACCTCGGATCCGGTTACACTGGTGATGTAGTCGCGGACGAAGCGTTCGAGTATCTCGTCACGCATGTGGCCAAGCCCAAGGCCGCCGTCGAGTCTTTCCTTGCTGAGGTAAAAGCAGTAGCTGCAGTCGAGATTGCAAGCGGAGCCCGCCGGCTTGGCCATGACGTGGAAGCGCCGAATTGCGCGATCCCCCAGCCTCTGCGGCACGGAATACCTGTCCAGCTCGACGGCTGCGTCGTCCATCGAAATGCCCATTCCTGTTTGATTTTTCTTCACGTGGCTTTGGAGGGAATTACCCGTTCCCGTATTATTTTCATTTTAACGGTTCGCTCCTATATATGTGCACACGTACGTCACGTACGCGGCGGTGTCCGTCGACCTTGGGGTCCGAACAGGACCATCGTCTTGCCGGTGATTCCGCCGATCGTGCGCCGCTACCGTCCTCGCCGTGCCGCCGTCGCAGTCGTCCGGCTGTCGGAGCTCGCAACTCTGCTCGTGCCGTTGGCCGCCGTGGGAGGTGGCGAGCCGTACCATGTTCTCGTCCTGCATTCGTTCCGGACAGCACTTCCCATGAACGCGAACTTCATGGCGGGCATTTCGAAGGGCTTGGCGTCGACCACGTCGGCAGCGGTGGAGATCGACAGCGAGAGCCTCGACCTCTCGCGCTTCGACGACAAGATCTACGTCGACAAGCTGAAGGAGATCTTCCGGCTCAAGTACCGTTAGCGCCGGCCGGATCTGATCATTCCCACCGATACGCCGGCTCCTCGCTTCCTCCTCGAGCATGGCAAGGACCTGTTTCCGGGCTTGCCTATCGTCTTCTGCGCGGCGGATACCGAGTACGTCGCAGGTCGCTCATTGCCGTCCAACGTCACCGGCGTGGACGCGAAGCGGGACTTCGCACGGACATTGGAAGTGATGCAGACGATCGATCCAGACTTGCGGCACGTCACGCTGGTTGTCGGCGCCGGGAGCATGGACCGAGCGTGGGAGGCGTACGCGCAGTCCGAGCTGCAGACTCACTCGTCCAAGGTCGAATTCACGTGGCTGCGAGGATTGCCGCTGCCGGAACTTACCCGCGCGGTCGGCTCCCTGCCACCTGGATCGGCGGTGTTGTACCTCGTCCAGTTCGCCGACATGTACGGCACGCCTTACGTTCCGCGGGCGGTGGCGGCCGCCGTTTCGGAAGCGGCTTCAGCTCCGGTCTACGGGACCTGGGACACGCTGATCGGCAGCGGAATCACCGGCGGCTGGCTCGCGACCATGGAGGAGGCCAGCATCGTGGCCGGATCGATCGCCGCGCGCGTTCTGACGGGGAGCGCGCCCTCGACCATTCGTCCACAGCCTTGGCCAAGCCATCTTCGACGGCAGGCAACTCGCGCGGTGGAGGATCTCCGAACGACGGTTGCCCGAAGGCAGCCGCGTTCTCTACTCTGAACATTCGCTGTGGAAGGAGCACCGGGGAGCGATCGTCATGATCGTGCTCGTCATCGGCTTGCAGGCGGCGTTGATCATCGCTTTGCTCACCAGTCGGAGGCGGCTGCGCCGTGCGCAGTGTTCATTACAGCAGGAACTCGAACAGCGCGCCCGTGCCGAGAGCTTGTCCAATGTACTGCGCGCGCCTCGCCAACTTGAGCAAACAAGGTGCCCTCGGCGCGCTCGCTACCGGCATCGCGCACGAGGTCAACCAGCCACTCGTGGCGATCAAGAATTATGCCCGAGCCGCGAAACGATATGCAGAGGGGGAGAGTCCTGACGGTTCAAAGCTCGTCGAACTGATTGCGGAGATGGAGGCGGAAGCGAATCGGGCGGGGGTAATCATTCAGAAGATTCGCGCGCTCCTGCGCACGGGCCAGGTGCACGCCGAGCGTTGTTCCCTGAGCACGGTCGTGCGCGACGTGCTGCGCGAGTTGACCGCAAAAATGCCGGCCGACCGAACCCGAGTCTCGATGAAGATCGAGGTTGATGTACCGCCGGTTCTCGCCGACCCCCTTCAGCTGCAACTGGTCGTCGCGAACCTGCTGCGTAACGCTTTGGAGAGCGTCGAGTTCGCTCCGGCCGGAGACGCGAAGAGGGTTACCATCTCCGCGCGGGCTACCGATGACGGCGAGGTCGAGCTTTCCGTTGCGGACACCGGGGCCGGCGCCCCTGTCGACGCGATCGAGGAGCTTTTCGCCCCGCTTTTCTCCACCAAGGCGAGTGGCATGGGCATGGGGCTGGCGGTTTCCAGAACTATCGTCGAAGCCCATGGCGGCCGGATCTGGTGTGTGCCGAATCCGAGTGGTGGCGCGACCTTTCTCTTCACGCTTCCCGTCGCTGGTGGGGCATGACGCCATGTTCGACCCGACCGTCTTCATCATCGATGACGACAGGGGAGTGCGCAACTCCATCCGCGAGTTGGTCCTGTCGGTGGGGCTCGCAGCCGAGACGTTCGACTCGGCGCAGGCGTATCTCGATGCCTTCGACCCAGCCCGCCCCGGTTGCCTCGTGCTCGACGTTCGGATGGCCCGCATGAGCGGGCTCGCCCTGCAGGCACGACTCGTCGAGATGCAGGCGCGTATCCCGATCGTGTTCATCAGCGGGCACGGCGATATCGGCATGGCCGTCGATGCAATCAAGAGGCGTGCGGTGGACTTCGTGCAGAAGCCCTATCAAGAGCAGAGGCTACTTGATGCAATCAACGATGCCCTGGAGAAGGATCGTGCACAACGCGCAGCGCCGGGCTGCGCCAACTTACCCGAGGGGCCCGCGCGCGCGCTGGATGAACTGACGGAGCGCCAACGCGAGATCCTGGCGCTGGCCATCGAAGGCAGCTCCAGCAAGGTCATCGCCACAAAGCTCGGCATCAGCTATCGGACCGTCGAGCTTCATCGGAGCCGGCTGATCGAGAAACTTAACGTGCACTCGATTGCCGAGTTCGCTCGCCTCATGCGCACACCGCGCCGCTGATCACCCACGTAGATGCCGTCCATGGCGCCGGGCAGGTCCGGCATCCCGGAGTCCTCTTTGCGCAGGCGATGGATGGCGAGGCAAGTGATTAGCTGGCGCAGCTTGACGTCAGGGATCTTGCTCTGACCGACCTTGCGGGTGACGTCGAAGCGTTCCAGCCTGTCCCAGGCCACCGCAACGCGCCACCTCCCGGAAGACGATTCCGGCCCTGCGCTGGGAGTCCTGCCTTTCGCGTTGCGATGTGCGAGCGTGCCGCCTAGACCGTGACGTTCAGTGATGGACGAGCACCGGGATCTTCGCGTAGCTGAGCACCTTGTAGGTTTCACTTCCAAGGAACATGGCGGTGAGACCGTGGCGGCCACGCGATGCCATGAAGATCAGGTCGCAGCCTCCCTTGGTCGCGGTGTCGAGGATCGCCTGGGCGGGGGATTGCGAGATCGTGGCAATCTTGCTCACCTTGACGCCAGCCTTCTTGCACAGGTCGATGACGAAGCCAAGGCTGCGCTGGGCCTGCTGTTCGGTGAGCTTGGCAAACTTCTCGGGCTTGATCGCGCCGACTGGTGCGCCGTCATCGTAAAGATTCTCGGGGTACGGCTTCTTGACGAAGATTGTGGTGATACGTGCGCCAGATTCCTTGGCGAGTGCGACTGCCGCACGGGCGGCTTCCTTGGATAGATCGGAACCATCGGTAGGAACCAGAATGTGTGTATACACGGCGCTTCCCCCATTGTTAGGTCCATCAATGATGCTGGCGCGGCTATGTTGATCCAAATTGGACGTTGGGGCAAGCACCCGGGTGACAGCACGCGGGTGGTCGGCACCCGCGTGGTCAGACACCAGGAATGGTCGAGCTGTCGTGGACGTAGTTTTTTTCCTCTAGCCCCCTCGCTGGAATCGTGTTCGATTCGTGCAAAACGGCGGTCGCAATACCGGGCCGAAGCACACGACCCTCGGTGTCGGACTGTCGTGCCTCGTCGCGTTACACGCCGTGCTTCCTGAACCACGCCAGCATCCGCTGCCAGCCATCTTCGGCGGCGTCTTTGCGATAACTCGGCCGGTAATCGGCATGAAAGGCATGCCCGGCATCGCCATACACCTGGAACTTCGACTCCTTGCTGGCGGGATCGCCCGAATCGGCGAGCGCCATGCGCATCTGGTCGACGGTTGCGAGCGGAATTGACGCGTCGGTTCCTCCGTAGAGTCCGAGCACCGGTGCGTACAACCTGCCGGCAAGGTCGATCGGATTCGTCGGGCTGAGCTCGCTGGGCTGGCCGACGAGTCGGCCATACCAGGCGACGCCGGCCTTGACCTGCCGATTGTGTGCCGCGTACAGCCAGACGATCCGACCTCCCCAGCAGAAACCGGTGATTCCCAAGCGTGCCGTGTCGCCACCGTGCGCCTGCGCCCAGGCGACACACGCGTCGAGGTCGGCCAGCACCTGCGTGTCCGGAACCTTGCTCACCACCTTGGCGAGCACTTCCTGAATGTCCTTGTATTGCCGTGGATCGCCCTGGCGCGCGTACAACTCGGGCGCGATCGCCAGGTAACCTTGCTTGGCCAGTCGCCGACAGACATCCTTGATGTAATCGTGGACGCCGAAAATTTCCTGAACGACGAGAACCACCGGCCAGCGGCGGCCACTGCCGGCGGGCTGCGCACGGTAGGCCGGGACCTCGCCATCGCCGGTAGGAATGCCGACCTCGCCGGCGTCCAGGCCGATGCTGTCGGTGTGGATGACGGTCTGCGCCGCTACCGGTTGCACGGCCAGCGCGAAACCGGCGCCGAGCGCGCCGACGATGAACCGGCGGCGACTGACCGGGACCGCCGGTACCAGATCGTCGAAATCGCTCTCGCTGTTCATTGCTCACTCCTTTGACGAATCCCGTTTTGTGTATCATCGCACAATCAACCATCCGATCAGGGAGAAACAGATGATTTCACTCGCCAACGGCCACCCCGTTCTTCTGCAACCGGGTACGCGCGTGAATCCCGGAATGAGTGTTACCGGCAGCGCGTTGCCGCCGCTTGCCACCGTCGGCGAGGGGTGAGCCATGGGCCGTGCGATCAGTCGATTCCCCGTCCCGCCGCTTGATCAACTCCCCGACGACGTTCGTCGCCGCATTCTCGAAGTGCAGGAGAAGGCCGGTTTTGTTCCCAACGTCTTCCTCACCCTCGCGTATCGCCCCGAAGAGTTCCGTGCCTTCTTTGCTTACCACGACGCGTTGATGGAGAAGGAAAGTGGTTTGAGCAAGGCCGAGCGCGAGATGATCGTCGTCGCCACCAGCGGCGCAAATCAATGCCAGTACTGCGTCGTCGCGCATGGTGCAATCCTGCGGGTGCGCGCCAGGAATCCGCTGATCGCCGATCAGGTGGCGGTCAACTATCGCAAGGCCGACCTCACGCCTCGCCAGCGCGCAATGCTCGACTTTGCCCTGAAGACTGCACTTCGTTCGGCGGAGATTGGCGACGCCGACTTCGCCGAACTCCGCCAACACGGCTTTTCGGACGACGACATATGGGACATTGGCGCGGTTACGGCGTTTTTCGCGATGTCCAACCGGTTGGCGAACCTGACTTCGATGCGACCGAACGACGAATTCTTTCTCCTGGGTCGCTTGCCCAAACCCTGATCGATTCTCGTGCGCTCGCGCCTGCAGACGCGTTCGCCGGGGCCTGGGCGAGCGTGCCGGCGGTGCAGGTGCCACCCGATCTGCGGTATCCGGTCTGGCGGCGACGGGTCGCTGGCGGCAGTCTTGGCGGGAACCGGGGCCGCGATCTTGCATATCGTTCGCTTATCTGATTCGCCCGACCCATTCGGCATCTCTATGGAACTGCCTGTACAGGCACATGTCTGCTTTTCAATCCGCCTGGTAGAGCGATCTGTTGCCGTCGCGCGGGCGAATGGCGACGCCCGTTGTCGGGGATGTGGTACTTCAGGAGGGAAGACATGAAACGTGTTCTGCCTGCCGCGGTCGCGGCATTGCTCATTCTCGCGGTCGCCGTTGGTGTGTGGCACGAGCGCGGGGTAGTCGATGCCCGCGCCGAAAATGCGCCGGCGACAACGGTTGCCGTGCCAGCCAAGCCGTTTCCCGAAGCGTCCAGTGTCGATCAGGATGCTTCGTACTACGAGGCCTGCGCGCGCGAGGGTCTAAACGAATCGGAGTGCGTCGGTCGTCTTATCTGGTTCAAGGCCACCGCCGGCAACGCCCGCTTCCATACCTATACCTTCCAGCAGCGGGTCGGTGTGCTGGTCGACTGGTTCCGGGTTCTGCGCACCGACCAGCGCGACGATCGCTTCTGGGCGTGGGGAATCATCAACGACCCCTCGTGCTGCAAGCCGGGTTCTCCCGGCTGTCCGGCCAAGTCGGCGGAGGAAACGTACGGTTTTGACTGGTGTCCCGGCGACGACGTCCTGCTCAAGTACGTCGGCAAACTAGGCTATGTCGACCCCGCCTGTGCGCTAAAGGATGCCGCGCTCGATGGCGACGATCCGCACAGCCAGGGGGGCAAGACCGATCAGCGCCAGTCGGCCTGTGATCTCCAGTTTGGTACCTCGACCGGTGCGCTCGGCATTCGCAAGTTTCCCAATCCGCGTTTCGACGCCGCCAGGTGGAAACAGCTGAACGGGGGGCTCGCCGACTGGTCCGGCTATGACCGCAATGTCGCCGATATCACTGGCATCGAGTCGGACCGGCGGGTGAGCAAGCTTGCCGATGCGTCGGTTGAACCGCCCTTCCTGATCGGCACCTCCTGCGGCTCCTGCCATATTGCCTTCGATCCGCTCAACCCGCCAGCTGACCCCGCGCATCCGAAATGGGAAAACATCAAGGGACTGATCGGCAACCAATACACACGGATGTCCGAACTGCTGGGTTCAGGGATGTCGATCAACAGCCTCGAATACCAGATGTTTGCCCACGCCCGGCCGGGTGTGACCGACACGTCGGCGCTGGCGAACGACCAGGTCAACAATCCCGGAACGATCAACGCCCTGATCAACGTCGCGCAGCGGCCGGTCTTCCAGGGCGAAAGGGTGACCAAGTGGCGTAAGGTGAATCACTGTGGCGCCGAGAAGGACGAGGACAAGTGCTGGTGCGAACCCGGCCGCAATGGCAAGTGCTGGCAGAAGAGCACGCGTGAGGACGACACGACGCTGATTCATCTCGATGGCCAGAAGGTGGTGCTGCCTGGCGTGCATCACATTTTGAAAGGGGGCGAGGACTCGATCGGTGCCCACGAAGCCATCCAGCGCGTGTACTTCAACATCGGATCGTGTTCCGAACAGTGCTGGGTCAACCATTTCTCCGACATGCGCCAGGTCGATCCGGAGCAACGCGGCTATGGGCAGACCCCGTTCAACATCGGCCAGTGCCGGCGCGATTGCCCGAACTTCCGGGCGATCGAGGATCGTCTGCAGAACGTGCTCGATTTCTTCGCTTCCGCTGAATCGGACCAGACGGATCTGCAGCTTGCCCGTGCCAATGCGCGCAAGGCCGCCAATCCGGCAGCCAGCTATGGCCGCGCCGATTTTGTTGCCGATCTGGAGAAGGAGTTCGGCAAGGGAGCGGTCGGCCGCGGCCAGACCGTGTTCGCCGAGAACTGCGCTCGCTGCCATTCCAGCATTCCCGAAAGTGCCGGCGGTCCGTTCAGGAATCGGGATTTCGCCGCCGCCAACGAGCAGCACCCGCGCAAGGTGCGCGCCGATTTCCTCGGCAACGATCAGGCGACGCCGGTGACCGAGGTGGGCACGTTCCGCTGTCGCGCGCTGCACTCCAATCACAAGATCGGCCACATTTACATGGAGTACGCCTCCGACACACTGCACAAGCGGCCGATCGTAGCCGACATCCCGGAACGCAACGAGTTCAAGGATGGCGGTCGCGGCTATTACCGGAACATCTCTCTGGTCAACGTCTGGGCGACTGCGCCATTCATGCACAACAACGCCATCGGGCCCGAAATCTGCGGCAAGCCGGCCAATCAGGCGAACGACTTCCATCGCGTCCGTTATGTTGACGCGAATGGCAGGTTGCTCGCCAAGCAACCGGATTGTCTGCGCTACGACCCGAGCGTCGAGGGTCGCTTCGAACTCTACAAGCGTTCGATGTTCGACCTGCTGCACCCGACGGAAAGGGGCATCAAGCGCACCCTGACCAATGCCGACGTACTGATTGACATCGGTGTTCGGCCGCTCGACGGCAAGACCGAGAAGCCGCTGCTCGGTTTCGGACAGGTGAGGATTCCCGCCGGTGCCAGCGTGGGTTTCCTCGATGGACTGACGCACAAGCAACTGGTCGATGATCTGTTTCTTGCCAAGCGCGACCCGGCGAAACTCGAAGCGGCCGGCAAGAAGGACCAGATTGCGACATTGCAGGCGATCGCCGACGAGATTCTCAAACAGCCATTGCGCTTCGTCGATGTTCTCAACGACAAACGCGACTTCATCGATGCCAATTACCAGACCTGTACGCAGGCGATCGAGAACGAGGGGCATCGATTCGGCGAGGATCTCTCCGAGGCCGACAAGAAGGCGTTGACCGCCTTCCTCGCCACGCTCTAGGGAAACGGGAGGACTACAAGATGAAACTGCCGCAAGCCTTGACCCTTCGAGCTGGTACGCTTGCTCTTGCCATCATTGCCCTGGCCTCGTGTAACAAGCAGCAGCCACCAACAATCGGCTTCGCACCGTACGACAAGGGCTATCAGTCCAAAATGGATTTGGCGCAGGTCGATTACCGGTATCCGATCGCCCCCGCCGAGCTGGCGAAAATTACTCCGGACTATCTGGCGACGCTTGACCAGGAGCAGCTTGATCAGATTTACGCCCGTCTGCCCGCCGGACCAATCCCCGACGGTGCGTTTGACGGCCGCATCCTGCTGCCGCGAGGCAGCAGCGGTCAGTTCCGCCTATCCGAGATCGTCGGCGGTTTTGCCGGTACCGCGCTACAGATCAAGGGGCTCGTCGTCGAGGACATCGGCGAAGTGCTCTGGCGTGGCAAGGTCTTCTATCGTGACGAGCGAGTGCTGCGTAATCGCATCGACGATCTGTCTCTGCTGAAGAAGGTCGGTCTGGTCGAAGGCGAGCCGAAGAAAATGTCTTACGGAGGCAAGGAGACCTGGCTGCTGTTCCCGGCCAAATTGTATTGTGGTCAGAGTCTGCTTGACGCGCGTCGGGAATCGATCATCATCGATTACCTTTTCACCGACGAAATCGCCGGCTATCAGGAAAACCCGGATTACCTCGCCGGCCGCCGCGGCCTGCGTGTGCGCGACGAGATTCGCATGATCCGGCCGGGCTTCTACCTTGGCCGCGCCTATCTGGACCGCGGTTTCGCACTCAATTTCACGCTCTACGACAAGGCTACCGACGAAAAGGCGCGAGAGGATTTCATCAAGACCGGCAAGGTTCAGGAGGAATGTTGGCCGGGGACGCAGGGGCGGGCGCCGGTCGCCGCCAGTTCCTGACTCCGGCCGGTTGCCGGGCACGAAGATCGTAGAGAGCGATGACTCGGTGCAGAGCGCTGCTGCTCCTGCTGCTCGGCCTCGCCTGTGGTCCCGGAAGGACTCCGCAGATCGCGGCGGCCGAGGCGCCGGTGCCAATGTGGGTCGTCGCCCCCGCGCTTCCCGGCGAAAACCTACCGCGCGTGGGGCGATCGCTGTTCGACCAAGTGTTTGCAGTGAAGCATGGCCGGCAGGCAGAAATCGAGTTGCCTTTTCCCTTCGAGGCACTGCTCGCCAGGCTTGAAGCGCAATTGCAGCGCGATTTGGGGAGCGCCCTGCCTGCCGTCAAGCGTGTGCTGATTCCGCTCGGCCGCTCGCTGCAACGGACGGCCGCGGCCCCCGACTACTTCGCCTATCCGCGCGTGGTCGTTGCCGTCGACGGATCGCCGATCGGCGAAGCCGCGCCACTGCTCAAGGATCGGCTGTATATCGGCTACCAGGAGAAGTCGTCGCTGCTCGAGGTGATCAGCTACAACGAAGCGGCAGGTCGCTTCGAGTTCCAGCTGGTCAAGGACTACCGCGCGGGTGGCCGGCCGCGGGTCGTTTACGCTCCGCGTACCCTGTGCTTTGCCTGCCATCAGAATGGTGCGCCGATCTTCTCCCGGGCCTTGTGGGACGAGACCAACGCCAATCCGCAGATTGCCGCCTTGTTGCTGGCCACTGGCCGCCCGTTCTACGGCATTCCCGTCGAACGCGGTGTCGACGTTCCGTACGCCATCGACAATGCAACCGAACGGGCGAACGGCCTTGCGCTGACGCAACGGCTCTGGCGTGAAGCCTGTGGCGGCGACGACGCCGTGGCGCAGCGATGCCGTGCCGGCCTGTTCGCCGCAACCTTGCGTCAGGTTCTCGCCGCCGGTCAGAACTGGCCACTTGATGCGGCCTTCGAGCAGACCGTCGCCGCCCCGTTGCGCGCCGAAGCACGTCGCCTCTGGCCAGGCGGACTTGCCAACGGCAATCCCGACATCCCCAATCGCAACCCCCTGCAAGCCGTGGCCCACTGGCCGGCCGATCGTGCTGCGCGCGTGGCCGTCTCGAATGTGCCGGCGAACTTTGAACCGTTGCTGCCACGAGCGACGCGCGAGATCTGGCGCGTCGACGCGCCGGATGCGTTCGGCAGGCTGCTCGCCGGTCTCGGCGAATTCGTCGCGGTGCCGGATCGGCAGCGACTCGACCGCGTGCTGGCAAGAGCGTCTGCGGTCGACACGGTACGCCTTGCCGCACCGTGTCGCATCGAGGCGGGCGCGCTCGCGTCGCGCGCCGCGCTGCGTTGCCGCGCTGCCAATGGAGTGGAACTCGCGGGCACGGTCGACTGGCAGGGCAGGAAAGCGCTCGGTGGCCAATTGACGCGACTCGCTCTGCCTGGCGGTACGGCACTGAGCGCGGTCGAACTGCGACCCGTTGGCCGGACGGCCACGGTTGCAACAAAGTTCCTCGCGCAGGTCGATGGCCAGCCGGCGCGCACTGCCGACGGCAATGCCATTCGCTCGATCGAGGTTTGGCCCCGTGCCGATGGCGACAGCGGAGAAGTGCGCATCGAGGTACGGCAGGATTTCGCGCTCGTGCAGCGGGCGATCGAGCGTCTCGCCGAAGGACCGCAGGCGGCGACCCTGTTCGGAGCAACCCCATTTCCGCGCCAGGAACTGTTCGCCGCGCTGTTCGGCGAACTGGGTGCCGGCAGCAGTGCGCCGTGTTGCCAGGCGGCGCGTGACCTGCCGCCACCGCGGCTGGAAGTTCCCGCCATCGCTGCCGCGGGGCCGGCAGCTGCCGCCCAGGGGACCACGACCACCGACGACTCGGTGCAGCGCGGCTTCCAGCTCTACTGTGCCGCCTGCCACCAGACCGCGGAAACCTTTCCGCCAAATTTCCTCCAGGGCAGTCCGGGCGAGGTGATGACCCGGCTTCGACACTGCGCGCCGCGACTCTACGTTCGCCTGGCGATGGCCGATGTCGCGCCGGATCAGCGCGCGAAGACACCGATGCCGCCCGAAAGCGTGCTGCCGGCTTTCGGTAGCGACCCACCGGCATGGCGTGGCAGTGCCTTGCGGGCGAAATTGCTGGCGCAGGTGGGTGAGTGGTTACGGGCCGAAAACGGTCAGGCGCCGCAAGTTGCCTCGCTGCTGAATGCCGGCTACGAAGCCCTGCGGCCCTGCCTGCCGGCGCAGTGAAACCATCAACAGGAAGGGTAGCGCCATGAACGAAACACCAACGCAAGACCCCTGGAAGAAGCGTTTCCTGATCCTGCTGCTGCCGATCGTGGCAATCCCGATCGCAGTGGCGGGATGGCTGGCAATGCGTTTTGGTGGCGACGTGCCGGTCGACTACGACAGCCCGAGCGAACACTTCAAGTACGGTTCCACCGGTGGCGAGCACGAAATGGGCTTTCCCTACTGGATCTGGCGGGTGCTGCCCGAGATCTGTGCGCAGTACCTGCCCGGCAAGGGGTACCAGTCGCTGGGCATGGTCTATGAAAAGAATCCCGACGGCAGCGACCGCGATCTTCCGGTGGGTACGTCGAAACGACGCTACCAGGGCATCGACCGCGTCTTCGTCAATTGCGCCGTCTGCCACGTCAGCACCGTGCGCGCCGGCGCCGATCGGCCGCCCACGATCGTCCTCGGCATGCCGGCGGCGACCTTCAACATGAAGGGTTTCGAGGAGTTCTTCTTCCGCTGCGCCGCCGACCCCAAATTTTCCAAGGAATACATCGTGCCCGAAATCGAGCGCCAGGGGGGGCGACTCGACCTCATCGACCGCTATCTCGTCTACCCGGTGGCCATCGCCATCATGCGTGATCGGGTGCTGGCGCTGGCCGGGCGGTTCGACTGGGTGTTCCAGCAGCAGGATTGGGGACCGGGTCGCGTCGATACCTTCAATTCGGCGAAGGTGATCTTCAATTTTCCGATGGCCCACCTCGATCCCAAGGAATTCGACGCACCTGCCGATTTTCCCTCGATCTGGCGGCAGCGCCAGCGCAAGGAGCCAAGGGAAATGCAGCTCCACTGGGATGGCAACAACGACACCGTCGAGGAGCGCAACAAGAGCGCCGCTTTTGGCACCGGGACGACACCGCCCACCATCGATCTCGCGCGGATCGCACGCGTCGAGGCGTGGATCATGGACGCGGCGCCGCCGGCCTTCGGGGACTTCTTCCCGATCGACGAGAAGCTTGCGGCACGTGGTGCGCCAATCTACCAGGCGTACTGTGCTGCCTGCCACGGCGCATCGGGCAGCGACTTCAGCGGCGAATACGTTGGCCAGGTGGTGCCTCTGGCCCGCATCGGTACCGATCGCCGGCGGCTGGATTCCTACAGTTACACGCTGGCGGTCAACCAGGCCACGCTCTATGCCGGTTATCCGTGGCGATTCACTCACTTCCGCAAGACGTACGGCTACGCCAACATGCCTCTCGATGGTCTGTGGCTACGTGCCCCCTATCTGCACAACGGTTCGGTGCCCAGCCTGCAGGATCTGCTGGAGCCGGCAGCAAAGCGGCCCAAGGCCTTCTACCGCGGCAACGACGTCTTCGATCCGATCAAGGTCGGCTTCGTTTCCGATCAGGCGGAGGTCAATGGCCGCAAGCTCTTCCGGCTTGATACGACGCTCCCCGGCAACGGTAATTTCGGTCACGAGGGCAAGGCCTACGGCACCGAACTCGCCACCGCCGAGAAAAGGGCGCTGGTCGAATTCCTGAAGACCTTCTGAGGATGCCATCATGAGTACCCGCAATTCCCGCAAGACCTGGTTCACGGTGATCGGCCTGGCCGTGCTGCTGATCGTCGTGATCGGCGCCATCGTCGCCTACGACCGCGGATTTCGTGAGCACCCACAGCCGGCGTGGGTCACCGCCACGCCCGAGACACGCTTCAAGTACGGCTCGATCGGTGCCGAGCACGATGCCGGGGTGCCCTACTGGATTTTCTATGTGCTGCCGCGAATCTTTCCGGAAAAGCTGAGCCAGGACGGCAGGATCGTTCCCGGCGGCTACGCGGCGCTCGGCGTGCCATGGGAAATGGGCCAGGAGCTCCCCGTCGGCTTTACCAAGAAAACCATCGGCTTTCCACGCGTCGCCAACAACTGTGCCGTCTGTCACACCACCAGCTACCGTGTTTCGCCGGATGCAAACCCCGTCTTCGTGATCGGTGGCCCGGCGCACACCACCAACGTCGAAGGCTTCTTCCGCTATCTCATCGACTGCGCCAAGGACCCGCGCTTCAACGCAGACATCCTGATGGCCGAGATCAATCGCGTGACCAATCTTGACCCGATCGACAAGCTGCTCTACCGCTTCTTCATCATCCCCATCACCAAACAGCGATTGCTGGAGCGGGAAGCGCAGTTTGCCTGGATCTATCGCCCGGACTTCCCCGACTGGGGTCGCGGTCGCGACGATGCAATGAATCTCACCAAGTACTTCATGATCCGCGCCCCGATGGACGACACCTATGGTCCGACCGACATGCCTTCCGTCTGGAACCTGAAGAAATACGTCTGGGAAAAGGGGCACCGCCTGAACTACGCCGGCGACAGCCAGGACGCTTACTCGGTGGTGATGGATTCGGCTCTTGGCCTGCTCGGCGCAGCGCCGGCGCACAAGGACGACTTTCTCCAGCAGGTGAAGTGGTTGCATGCGTATCTGTCGGAGCTTTTGCCGCCCAAATATCCTTTCCCGATCGACGAAAGCAAGGCAGCGGCCGGCAAGGCAGTGTTTGCTGCCGAATGCGCGCGCTGCCACGCCAGCGAACTTACCGGCCGGCCGCTACCGCTCAACGAAGTCGGGACCGACCGCGGACGCCTCGACTCCTGGAACAAGGGTGCCGCGATCCGGGCCAATCAGGTCGTCAAGGACATGGGGCTCGATCGCCGCGGCCTCGTCGAGGAAGACCTGCAAGGCTATGTCGTCTCCTTCCTCGACGGGATCTGGCTAAAAGCTCCCTACCTCCACAATGGCTCCGTGCCGACGTTGCGCGACCTCCTGGAACCGGTCGCGCAGCGCCCGAAAGTGTTCTGGCGGGGTTACGACGTGTACGACCCGATCAAGGTCGGCTTCGTCACCGACACCCCGGAGGCGCAGCGCGTCGGAACCCGGTTCGATACCCGCAGCCGGGCGGGCGGCAATCAGGGGCACGAGTTCGGCAGCCAGCTGTCGGGAACAGACAAGACTGCGCTGCTGGAGTATCTGAAGACACTGTGATCGCGTGCTCCAGTGGGCGCCCCGACCGAGCGTCGGAGCGCCCACTGTTCAGCCCGCCAACTCGCGAGAGCTGATCCGGTAGCGGAAACCGTCCGGATCTAGACTGTCGAAACGGCCGGCCGCATTCTCTCCCTGTGGATACATCAGGAAGGCGATCTTCGGACCCGTGGATCCCGGCAAGGCAAGATCGTGCGCGGCGTTGTACGCCAGCCAGTTCATTTCCCAGGCGCCGAAAAGTTTCTCGCGGGTGGCGATCACCACTTCGTCCTGGAGTGACAGGCCGGGCCTTTCCTCCAGTACCACCTTGCGCACGTCGGCGGGATCGACCGGCACCCAGCCGAAGCCCGCCAGCCAGACTTCGGCACGACAATGTTGTGCCTTGGTGATGTCGCCACTCTTGCCGAGACTCTTGTAACCAAAGCGGGAGTCGGCGACACGAATGCCATAGACGTCGCGCGCCGGCAGGCCGGCAGCGCGCGCGAGACCGACGTAGAGCGCGTTGAGGTCGGCGCACTTACCGGCGAGATTGCCGGTTTCGAGCATGACGCGGATGTCGCCGACGCCGCAACCGCGAGTTTTCGGATTTCGTGCGGTGTTCTCGACGATCCATTCGTAGATCAGCCGGGCCTTGTCGACATCGCTGTGGGCACCGCGGGTGATTGTCGCCGATGTCTTCTTCACGATCCCGTCGGTTGGCAGCAGCTCGGTCGATCGCGTGTAGAGGCGGGCCGTGGCGGCATCGAGCGGCGCCGGCCGGCCCGTCTGGGTGAAGTCGAGCGCTCGGTCGCGGGTGGCAAAGCGGCTGATGACTTCGAGCGATGGTGCCGCTTCGCCGGGCTCCCAGTTGGCCGCCAGCATCAGCGCGCCGTAGGTCGGATCGCGCTCGATCCGGACGCTCGCCGCATTGCCCTGCCAGAGGTTGCCCATGGTCCTGATCCAGACCGGTTCATCGACCGATGGCAGCGGCAGCCAGACGCGCGTGGCGCTCTCGGTGGGTGCCAGTTCGACACGCGTGCTGACTTCGAAGACTCGCCAGCCGTTGGCCGGAGACGGCTGGAAGGTTTGCTCTGCGGCCTGTGCCCGACGCCATCCGGCAAGGCAGCTAGCCGTCAGCAGAATGCCGGCGGTGAGAAATTGGCGACGGTCCATTGTTGGCTTTCTCCGTTATTTCATCAGGGGTTGAAGGGTTTGGTCGATGGCTGGCGAGTCCCAGTCGATCGGGCCTTCGCCGCGCAAGCGTATGCGGTGGCGACGGTCGAGGACGACGGTAGTCGGCAGCAGGCGGGCGCCCCAGGCGCGGCTGACGATCCGCTCGCGATCGTCGACGACGGCAAGCTGCAGCTCGTTTTCGGAGAGAAAATCCGCGATCCGTGAGCGTTGGTCGGCGACGGCAACGGTGATCACCGCCAGGCCAAGCGCACGCCAGCGTTCGGCGAGGCGCTGCAGCGACGGCATTTCCTGGCGGCAGGGTTCACACCACGACGCCCAGAAACTGATGATCACCGGTTGGCCCCGGTACGAAGCAATCAGTGCGGGCAGCGGGCCATCGGTCGGGCCCGGCAGCGGAGCAGTAGCTACACGGGTCAATCCGGAAGCGTACAGACTCTCCGGGAATAGCCAAGCCAGCCACGCGAGACATAGCCCGGCGAGCAGACGAGCTGACGGACCGCGGCGACATCTGCGCGGCTGGTGCACATTCGGTTCCAGCAACTTCTCCCGTATTCAGCAGCCGTCGCGAGGCGGAAGCCCTCGCGACTTACCTTGCACCGGTCCGCGAACCGGGGCGATCGAATGGCGGTTACGCAGACCGCCGAGTTGCCGATTGTCTCATCATTTCGGTTCGAATCATTACTTCGCCGGCCCTTGGCACGCCTGTTCCCCGATCTGCATGCCGTTCGCAGTACCAGCGGCAAATCCAGCGGGTGGAAGTCGGGTCCGGGCAGTTGGCCAAGCGCCCCGGCCGCATGATTGCGCCACCGACCCCTTTCACCACCTGTTGCAGTCTGCCGGGGAGTTTTACACATCGGCTGTCGGGCAGCTGCCGGTGGCAGTCCAAGTCATTGATTCTTTTCTTTGGACGCGAGATTCGTGAAATTTAGCACGAATATTGCTTTTTGGCCGACGGGTGCGATGTGTACCGATTTCCAGGAATGGAGAAAAAGGATGAAGCGAATTCTGACGACGATTTGCGCGCTGGGCGCCATTGCCGCTGGGCCGGCTCTGGCCGACGCCGCGGTTTCCGACGTTTTCACCGTATACGATGCGAATCGGACGATTCAGCAACGGTTTGGGGTGTCGGAACAAGGGGTCGTCTTTGGCGGAGCTCTGTGCATCCGTGACAATTTCACCGATTGCGGTCCCGGAGAGCAGGACCCGGCGGCGACTCTCGACACGGTCCAGATCTGGTATCTGCCTGTTCCCGGCCTCGCAGACTCGGCGCAGTTTGCAAGAATGACGAATCTCCGAGGACCTGATGGGAGCATCAGCGACTACTTCGGCATCAACACCGTCAATCGAGAGTATTTCCTTGCCTTTGCGTCCGATGGCGATGCTGGCGGACTGCCGGATTTTGGCTTCACCCTCAACCTGCCGGAGACCAATCTCCCGGTGGATGCCACCATGTATCTGTTGCCGGCTCTGCAGCAGGCCGGCTGGACAGCGACGTTTCAGTCAGACGTGGATTTGCCTGAACCTGCGTCCGTTGCCATCCTCGGTCTCGGTCTTGCCGGCCTCGGCGTGAGCCGCCGCAAGCGGTAAGCGCTTTTTGTTCCCGGGCGACGATGCCGCTTCTCAGAGATGCGACACCGGGAATGCCATCACCTCTCGCAGCGAATCGGCACCGACGGCGAGCATGATCAGGCGGTCGAGTCCGAGGGCGACACCGCTGCAGTCCGGTAGGCCATGTGCGAGCGCAGCGTGCAGCCTTTCGTCGGGGAGAACGGCCGGCAGTCCGAGCAATTCGCGTTCACGCAGGTCGGCAGCAAAACGTGCGCCCTGTTCGTCGGCGTCAAGCAACTCGTGGTAACCGTTGGCAAGCTCGACGCCGCGATAATACAGCTCGAAACGTGAGGCAACCGCCTGTCCGTCGGCGTCCGCGTGCAGGCGGGCGAGGGCGGCCTGGGACGGCGGATAGTCGAGCACGAAGCACAGTTCGCCAATGCCGAGCCTGGGTTCGATGACCTGGCTCATCAACAGCTCGAGCCAGGTGTCGCGGTCGGCATCGTCGAATGCAAGGTCCAGTTGCTGTCTCGCCGCCGAGCGCAGGCTGTCGAGGCTGCAGGACAGCGGGTCGAGACCGAAATGGGTGCGAAACAGATCGCGATAGCTGCGGCAAACGATGCCGATCTCGCCGAGCGCAATGCGGGCGATCGCGGCGACCTCGTCGATCAGTCGATCCGGCGTGAAGCCGACGCGATACCACTCGAGCATCGTGAACTCGGGGTTGTGCAGGCGTCCCACTTCGTCGGCGCGGAACACCCGGGCGATCTGGTAGATCGAGCCGCTGCCCGATGCCAGCAGGCGTTTCATCGCGTATTCGGGCGACGTCTGCAGGTAACCGTAGCCGGGAACGCGAATGCTCTGCAGGTGTGGATCGGTAACCGTGCGCGGACAGAGCTGCGGCGTTTCCACTTCGAGCACATCGTGTTCGGCGAAGTAGGCACGAATCTCCGCCACGATTCGCGCGCGGCGGCGCAGGTGTGCGAGCGGTGCGCTGGGTCGCCAGTCGATCTTGGGCATCGGCGGTGTTGGGATGACCCCGACGCGAAGGCCGCCGGGCCGATTTCCGGCATCGGCATCGGCAGCGGCGAGGGGGTATCAGGCCGGAACGGCTAGGCCTTCACGCGCGAGACGTACTCGCCGGAACGGGTGTCACACTTGACCATCTCCCCCTGATTGACGAACAAGGGAACCTTGACCACGGCGCCGGTCGACAGACGGGCGGGCTTGGTACCGCCGGTGGCCGTGTCACCGCGGATTCCCGGCTCGGTGTCGACGATCTCCAGTTCGACGAAATTCGGCGGGCTCACCGCCAGTGGCGCCCCGTTGTACAGCGTCACCGTGCACACCGCCTGCTCCTTCAGCCATAGCGCGGCATCGCCGACGGTGGCACTGCTCGCCTGGTATTGCTCGAAGTTCTCCGGCTCCATGAAGTGGAAGAACTCGCCGTCGCTGTAGAGGTACTGCAGCTCGCGGTCGATGACGTCAGCGGCATCGAGCGTGTCGCCCGACTTGAACGTTTTTTCCCAGACGCGGTTGGTTTTCAGGTTGCGCAGCTTGACGCGATTGAAAGCCTGGCCCTTGCCGGGTTTCACGAACTCGTTTTCGAGGATGGTGCATGGGTCGCCTTCCAGCATGACTTTCAGGCCGCTCTTGAATTCGTTGGTAGAATAGCTCGCCATTGCATTCCTTCGTGAGACGGTAAAAATGAAGGGCGCCATGATAGCGCGAAGCCCGGCCAAATGGCAGGGCCGGGACGCAGAGCCCTGGCAGTTGGCGCTGCAGACGGTGGTCAGCGAAGGTGGCGAGTTGCTCGACCTGCTCGACCTCGCGCCGCAGGCACTGCCCATCGACCGCGGTCAGACCTTCTCGCTGCGCGTCCCGCGTGCCTTCGTCGCGCGCATGCAACGCGGCGCCCCGGATGACCCGCTGCTCACGCAGGTGTTGCCGCTGCTCGTCGAACGCGAGGCGCACGCCGGCTTCAGCCCCGACCCGCTGGCCGAGGTCACGGCCGTGCCGGGGCTGATCCACAAGTACCGGGGGCGCGTGCTGCTGATCGTCACGGGTCATTGTGCAATTCACTGTCGCTACTGCTTCCGCCGCCACTTTCCTTATGCGGCGAGCCAGCCGTCGCGCACCGACTGGTCGCAGGCATTCGATTACATCCGTCGGGACCCGACGCTCGGCGAAGTGATCCTGTCGGGTGGCGATCCGCTGTCGGCGCCCGATCGTCATCTGCAGTGGCTGATCGACCAGATCGAGACGATCGATCATGTCCGGCGCCTTCGCATTCACAGCCGTTTGCCGGTGGTCATTCCGCAGCGCGTCACGCCGGCGCTGATCACCATGCTTTCGCGAACACGCCTGCACACCAGCCTGGTGATCCATGCCAATCATGCGCAGGAACTGGACGATTCCGTCGCGGCGGCGCTCGATCCCTTGCGCCGTGCCGGGGTTACGCTGCTCAATCAGTCGGTACTCCTGGCGGGAGTCAATGACGATGCCGACGCATTGAGCGATCTTTCCGAACGCCTGTTCCAGATCGGCGTGCTGCCGTACTACCTGCATCTGCTCGATCGTGTCGCCGGCGCCGCGCATTTCGCGGTTGACGAAGCGCGCGTGCGAGCCCTGCACGATGCGCTGCTCGCTCGTCTGCCCGGTTATCTCGTTCCTCGCTTCGTGCGCGAGGTGCCCCATGCGGTTTCGAAGCGGCCTTTCCTTGCCGCTGCCGAGCGCTGACCGCTTGCCAGGAACGCGCTCCCCTGCGCGAACGACCGGATGGCTTCGGGTAGCCCTCAGAGTTTGGCGCTCGGGCGACTGCGGACGGCGGCGTACCAGCGAAGCGCATGGACGGCCTCCGCCGGCAGGGAGATTTTCAGCCAGCCGGCGAAATCGACGACCACCATGGCCAGGATGTCGGCCGCGCTGAAGCGGTCTCCCGCAAGATAGGCGCGATCGGCGAGCAGTTCGTCGAGATGCGAGAGGAAGCGTACGCTTCTCAGCTTGCCGCGTTCGCCGAGCGCGGGAATCTGCGCGTAGTTCTCGGCGCCGGTCAGCGCCCGGTCCTTCATTCCCGGCGTCGAATTGCGCAGCGCCTCGGTCATCGCCTGCCAGCCATCGCTCTCGATGCGCCACACCCGATCGGCGATGACCGCCTTCTCGACGGGCGTGCCGCCGAGCAGCGGCGGATCGGGAAAGGTTTCCTCCAGATAGCGCCAGCAGCCCTGGGTGGAGGTCAAACGTGAGCCATCGTCGAGTTCGAGCACCGGTACCGTGCAGTAGGGATTGATCTTGCGGAATTCGGGCGAAAGGTGCTCGCCGTGGCGAAGGTCGACCTGGTGGGTCGGGATGTCGATCCCTTTTTCTGCGATGAATACCCGCACCAGTCGAGGGCTGGGCGCGCTGCTGCAATCATAGAAGATCATCGCTTGCTCCTTTCTTTGCCAACTTTTTTATGGCGATCGTCCAGCAACTGCCGGACTGGTCGGCTGCGCCGGGGCGCGCAGTTGCGTGACCCGGCGCAGCCGGCGTCCGGCTAGCCGAGGCAGAAAACGTCGAGCTTGTTGCCATCGAGATCGCGGAAGTAGCCGGCATAGAAGCCATCGCCGCGCGGACCGGCGGCACCTTCATCCTTGCCCCCCAACTCGAGCGCTTTGGCATGGACGCGATCGACCTCCTCGCGCGAGCCGACCGCCAGGGCCACCATGACGCCATTGCCCACGGTCGCGGGATTGCCGTCGAAAGGCTTCATGACGCACAGACTCGGCTTGTCCTGTGCCACTCCCCAGGCGATGCCGCGCGGGAACTCCCATAGCCGCTTCGCACCGACCTCCTGCAGCAGCGAGTCGTAGAAAGCCGCAGCCTTGGGCAGGTCGTTGGTGCCAAGTGTCACATAGCCGATCATTGATTTCTCCTTACATGTTCAGGGAAGGGTAGTGTAGAGCACTTCCCGGCGGCTGTCGGTCTGCCGTGCGGCGGACAGCGATGCCGGCGAACGGATTCCCGGGATTGGGGTACGCTACGCGCCGGTTGACAATGAGGTGGGAGCCATGAACACGGCCGAAGCTCAGGCAGTCGCGGTTCGCTTCATCGAATCAGCGCTTCAGCGCGGCAAGTAGAGGCTGAAGCGAATCTGGACCTGATCGGCAAGCGTACCAGGGTCCGCCCACTGTCCCTCACCGACCCGGTAGGTCAGGCGCGAAACGGGAACGCTGCCGTCGATTCGCAAGCCGCCGCCCTCCGGGCGGACGCTGAAGGGAACGCTGATCGCGGCGCGTCGCCCCTTCAGCGAGAGCTCGCCAAGCGCCTGAAACTGTCCGGCGCCGGTGGGGGCAATGCTGCGTGAAGTGAATGTCGCCTGCGAAAAATGTGCGGCGTCGAAAAACTCCTTGGCCTTCGGCAGGTCGTCGGCTTCTGCGCTGCCCGTAGCGACCGACGCGACGGTGATCACCAGATCGACCTTGCCTGTCTCAGGTTTCGCCGGATCGAAGTCCACGTCGGCGGTGAAGCGGGCAAAGCTGCCGTCGAGCGAAACGTCCATCTGCGTTGCGGTGAAAACGATCCTGCTCCGGCTACCATCCACTGGCGCAGCATGGCATGGTGATCCGAGCACGAGAGCGACCGAGGCACACACGCTGACCGTCGTCCGCGGCAGCTTCCCGAGAGGCGAGCCAATTCGGCGCATGATCTCTCAGCCCGCCACCACGGGATGTTCGTGAATCTCGTACGCCGCTCCCTTCGACTCGACCTCGATCTCGCGCCAGCCGAGTCCACGATAGGGCTGCGCCGGGTCCCACGGCATCGGCTTGTGGTCGGCCGACCCCGGTGCCGGCAGGGGAAAGATCAGTGATCTCGCGGCGTAATGCGGTATGTGGCCGGTGACGTGTCGGTTGTCCTGGTGAATGTGTCCGTAGAACACCGTGACCCTGGGGAACGGCAGGAGGAGTTCGACGGCGCGGGCGCCGTCGCCCGTCGCCCAGCCCCATTCCGGCTGCAGGTCGAACAGCGGTCGGTGGGTGAGGATGACGATCGGCTGCGACTTGTCGAGTTTCGCCAGATCGCCGGCGAACCACGCCAGCTGGGCGTCGCCGATCACGCCTTTGGGGTCCGATACGTTGTCGAGAACGATGAAATGGATCCCCCGATGGTCGAAACTGTAATGCGTCGGGCCAAAAAACTCCTGAAACGCTTCTCCGCGATCCGCAGACGCGTCGTGCTCGCCAGGCAGAAAGCGCACGCTGCCGACGTTCAAGCGGTCGACGATTTCGCGGAATTCCGCCATCCGCGCGCGTCGCACCCTGGCGTCGAGCGTCAGGTGGGTCAGGTCGCCGGTGAAGACCACGAAATCCGGCGGTCGCGACAGCGAATTGACCGCCTTGATCGCCTTGGGCAGCGTGCCGCGCGAATCGGGGTTGGCTGCTCCGTCGAAACCCCAGTGCGTGTCGGAAAGCTGCACGAAATAGAAATCGTCGGCCGCGCTGGCGGCACCGTAGCCCGCCGCGCGTACGGCGGAGGCGAAGACGATGCCGCCCAAGCCTGCGAGGCGGATGAATTCGCGCCGATCGATGGCGTTTTTCATGAGTTCTGCTCCTTCGCGTCAACGCGGAATGGATACACCATGCCATACTTCCGCCGCTGCCGATTTATTCCCGCAGGTCGCAAGCGCTCACAAGAGTCGTCGGATATGTCGGCCCCATGCGTACGTCGAATGATCTGGAGCCATGCACGAAAGAAACGCAGCGCGACAATCCCGTTTCAACCTGATCGGCACGCTGGTGCTCGTCATTGGTCTCGCGGCGTCGGCCTGGATCTTTTTCACCGCTGGCGAGGATGCCAGCGACGTGATCGGCTACGAGATCGTCGACGGCAGGAGCTATCCGGTCACCACCGGCGACTCCAAGATCTATCGCCACGATCTGGAACGCTTCGGCGGTAAGGCTGCAGTTTTCGCCGACGATCTGACGCGCTGGCTGAGCAGTCTCTGGCATGGCCGGCGACTGGCGCTGATCCTGGCCGTGCTGACGATCGCCGTTTCCTTCGTGTGCTTTCGCACCGCCGAGCGGATTCCTCCGGGAGCGGGTGACGAGAAGGAAAGATGAGCAAGGCCGTGCACCGCGGGGCGGCGAGTGCTGCCCGGAGAACGACGCTCACGGCTTGCCGTAATATTTCTCGTAGGCCTTTCGCCAGTCGTTGACCAGCATCGCCCGCGCAGCATCGAGGGAGATTCTGCCGGCGCACAATTCGATGTGGAGGCGGTTCTCGAGCTTGTCTTTGAGTGCGGCGTTCCATGGGCTGGTGCCATAGGTCTGCGGCCAGAGGTTTTTCACCTCGTCGGCACCGCCGAGTTCACGGCTGATCAGGTGATCGATCTCACAGCGTCTGCCACGCGCATCGGGCACGCAGCGGGCGTCGTCATTGCCGGACAGGCCATACGCTTCAAAAACCTGTTGCTTCATGGCGTCGCTCACATGGCGCTCGTCACGACCCCAGCGGATGCTGCAGATCCTGGCCTTGGTCAATCCCGGGCGGACCGCTCCCGGTGTCCTGGTCGGATCCGGAATGTCGTCAGCGAAACTCGCTCCGGCAAGCATCGTGCTCAGGGCCAGGGCGGCCAGCAAGTGGCGCAGGATCGGGCTGCCCGGCGGTCGTCGTTGCCTGGCCGTCCGCGCAAATGCGCCGAGCGGCAGACGGCACGCACTCATCGTCGACCATCGCGAACGCCGGCCCGCCGCTTGATCCAGCCGCTTCACACAGCACTCGGCGGCAGCGTTGCTCGTTCGCCGTCGGCGGGCGAAGGAGGCGCGACAGGAGACGCGGCGCGGCGCGGGAGGGAAAAGACGCTGGTCGCGATCCAGCCACAGGTTCCGCCACAGAGGTAGCCGAAGAGAACATCCGCCGGAAAATGTGCGCCGACGCTGACCCGCGAGACGCCGACCAGCGCAGCAAAAAGCACGAGGACCGCGCGCCAGCCGTACCCCGCCGGCCGCCAGAAGACGGTCAATACCAGCATGGCGAATGCCGAGTGCCCGCTGGGGAAGCTGTGTGGCGATTCCGGCTCGACCAGGACGCGCACGCTGCCTGCGGGCAGCACGGCCGACGGGCGAGGCAGGTCGAAGCCGATCTTCATGAGGCTCACGAGCACGACGGAGAGCCCGCAAGCGAACACGAAAATCACCAGCGTTCGCAAGACGGTTGCCGGCGCCGGCAGCCAGGAAAGCACCGCCGGCCGCGCTGCGACAGGCGGCACGGCGAGCAGACAGAGCATAGCCGCCATGATCCACGGCGCATTGCCAAATGCTCCCAGCCTGGTTGCGAGCACCATCAGTGGGTCGAGCAGCGGGCCATGGAAGCCATTCACTGCGGCAAAAATTGCCTGGTTCAAGCCGAACCAGTCATAGCAGACCGTACCGAGCACCTCGACTTCTCCTTCTCCACGAAACGCTTCCCGCGAACCACGAACGAATTGCAGGCGGCCAGTCCGTACCCCGGCCAGCCCCGGCGCCAAGCGCACTGCCAGCGGCAAGACTCGCCTGTGATGCGCTGCACGTTCGACGGCAGCGGCTGGCCCGCGAATCGGCGAACGCGCGAGCCGCGTGGCGTGCTGCGAAGTTCATCCTGCGAATCCGGAAATCAACGATAAAACAAATCATTATAACCTGGAATTGGCCTCTTGCGGCAGCTGACCGAGCGCGCGCGGAGGGTGAGCGCGATTCACGCCATGCGCGATCCTCGTCTCCGTGCACCCGCCGGCGTGACCGGACGCTGGCAGCTTGCCCGGTCGGTCATCGCCAACCGCCGGCGTCAAGGAAGTCGTCGATGAGCTGAGAGCACATGTCCCGCGGCGATTCTCGCACATCGGACAGGGCTGACGCGGACAACGCAGACGCGCATGATAAGATGAAAGTCGCCAAACGACTTCAGCCGTCGGCTATGGCTTAACGGTCATGCCCACCCCTATCGAACCCTTCGACGCGAAATCGCTGCTGGCCAGCGTCACGGAGCTGCCCGGCGTCTATCGGATGCTCGATGCTGCCGGGCAGGTGCTCTACGTCGGCAAGGCGAAGAATCTTCGCAAGCGGCTGGCCTCGTACTTCCGGGAAAATCATCCAAGTCCGCGCATCGCGCTGATGGTGGCGCAGATCGCCCGCGTGGAAACGACCGTCACGCGCTCGGAGGCCGAGGCGCTGCTGCTCGAGAACAATCTGATCAAGAGCCTTTCTCCCCGCTACAACATCCTGTTTCGTGACGACAAGTCATATCCCTACATCGTTCTGACGCACGACGGCTATCCGCGGTTGGGCTTCTTCCGCGGCGCCACCGACCGGCGCGCCGACTACTTCGGCCCTTTCCCGTCTTCGACCGCGGTGCGCGAGAGCATCCATCTGCTGCAGCGGATGTTTCGCCTGCGCACCTGCGAAAATCCCGTGTTCCACAATCGTTCACGGCCGTGTCTGCTCTACCAGATCAGACGTTGCTCGGGCCCCTGCGTGGGGCTGATCGCGCCGGCACGCTATGCCGAGGACGTGCGCCTGGCCACCCTGTTTCTGCAGGGCCGGCAGCAGGACGTGATCGGCAGTCTCTCGGCGGCCATGGATCAGGCGGCCGCGCGGCTCGCCTTCGAGCAGGCGGCGGTGTATCGCGACCAGATTCAGTCGCTGCGGCAGGTCCAGGAAAAGCAGTACGTCGAGAGTGGCAGGGATGGCGATGCCGACATCGTCGCCGCCGTCGAGAATGGCGGCCTGCTCTGCGTCAACCTGGCGATGGTGCGAGGTGGTCGGCACCTCGGCGACCGGCCGCAGTTCCCCGTCCATGCCGCCGAGTCCACGCCGCGCGAGGCATTGACGGCATTTCTCTACCAGCACTATCTCTCGCATCCGATCCCGCCGCGAATCTTCGTCAATCTGGCATTGGCCGACGACGAGGTTGGCGACTGCCTCAAGGAAATGGCCGCACAGCCGACAAGAATCGGGGAGCCCAGATCGACGATGCAGCGGATCTGGGTCGAAATGGCCGAGCAGAACGCTCAGCTGGCGATCCGTTCGCGCCGCAACCTGCTGGCGCGACAGGGTGCCAGGCTCGACGCCCTCTGTCGTGCGCTCGCTCTCGAACCCGACGATGAAGAGGAGGCGCGCATCGAGTGTTTCGACATCAGCCACACGCAGGGAAGCGCGACGGTCGCGGCCTGCGTCGTCTACCAGGGCGGCGGCATGCGCAAGTCGGACTACCGGCGCTTCAACATCGGCGAAATCGAGCCCGGGGACGACTACGCGGCGATCCGTCAGGCGGTGCACCGGCGCTACGAGCGGCTGTTGACCGGAGACGGTATGCTGCCTACCCTGATCCTGATCGACGGCGGCAGCGGCCAGGTGAGCGCGGCGGCCGCGGCGCTTGAGGAACTCGGCCTGGGCCAGTTGCCGCTGCTCGGTGTCGCCAAGGGCGAGGCGCGCAAGCCGGGGCTTGAAACCTTGATATTCGCAGACGGCCGGGAGCCGTTACAATTGCCTCCGGCAGATCCGGCCCTTCATCTGATTCAGGAAATTCGCGATGAAGCGCATCGCTTTGCCGTTTCCGGTCATCGCGCCCGACGCGGCAGAGCGGTGCAGAGTTCCCGCCTGGAGGAAATCGGCGGGATCGGACCAAAGCGGCGCAAGGCGCTGATTTCGCGCTTTGGTGGTCTGCAAGGGATTGCGGATGCCGGAGTCGATCAACTGACGGCGGTTCCCGGAATCAGTCGGGACCTGGCCGAGAAAATTTACGCAGCTTTGCATTGATGCCCCTGAACATTCCCATCCTGCTGACCTGGCTGCGGATCATCCTGATCCCGCTGCTGATCGCAGCGTATTACGTACCGGAAGCATCCGCTCTGGGCTCCGTCCGTGATCTCGCGGCGACGCTGCTGTTCGTGGTCGCGGCCGGTACCGACTGGCTCGACGGCTATCTCGCACGGCGCTGGCAGCAGACCTCTGCTTTCGGTGCCTTCCTCGATCCGGTTGCCGACAAGCTGATGGTAGCCGCGGCGCTGATCATCCTCGTGCAGCTCGGCCGGCTCGACGCCATCCTGGCAATGATCATCATCGGCCGCGAGATCACCATTTCCGCCCTGCGCGAGTGGATGGCGCAGATTGGCGCGCACAAGAGCGTGGCGGTATCGATGATCGGCAAGATCAAGACGACCGCGCAGATGGTTGCCATTCCGATGCTCCTCTACCACGCGCCACTTCTGGGGATCGACTTCTTCCAGGTGGGCACATGGCTGATCTACGTTGCCGCCGTGCTCACCCTCTGGTCGATGGGCTATTACATGCGAATGGCCTGGCCGTATCTGATCGAACAGGATCGCAGACGGTAGCCGCCAGCGGGCAAGGACGGGCAAGGGCGTTGACAGCGGGGGGCAGCCCTTTATAATGCGCACTCGCTGCACGCGGGAGTAGCTCAGTTGGTAGAGCGATACCTTGCCAAGGTATAGGTCGAGAGTTCGAGACTCTTTTCCCGCTCCAGATCTTCCGCACGGCACCCGGACCACTCCGGCCAGGCCGTGCCGCCAGTCAGCAGACCGGCGCGGCGCGATAGCAAAGCGGTTATGCACCGGATTGCAAATCCGTGTAGGTGGGTTCGACTCCCGCTCGCGCCTCCAAAAAAGT
>NZ_JAMTDV010000139.1 GCF_023806565.1 Accumulibacter sp.
GCTCGCCAACAACCTCGCCCCAGACCCCTCTTGTGTTGTGTAGATACTCATGCCTGCAGACGCGGGAGGGGAATCGCGATGCGAGGAAAGGGCTCGCGATCTTCCTGATCGACTGCCGTAAAATGGCGAAAGTTCTGCACGCTCTGCCCGATACTCATCGGTCGCATTGCCCGGACGATGCGGTTCGTCGCGGGACGGCAAGGCACGACGGCCCGTGGACGCGCCAATTGACCAGAGTCTCGGGCGAATAGATACTACCGGCCGTTCACCCGCATTCCGCGGCACGTCAAATCCGGCTGGCGCCTGGCCGGACTTTCGGTCTGGAGGCTGGCATCGTAGTGGACATCCATGGGAAACCGATCGCGGAACGGATCGACTGGCTGTTCGGTCTGGCCGACCGCCACAGCGCGATCTTCCGCAGCCCGGAAGCCTGGCTCGCCCGCGAACGCTACTTGGCCGAGCATCCGACCGCGATTGCCGTGCTCAAGTGCATGGACGGTCGCATCAACATTCCGGTCGCGACCAACACGCCGGTCGGCATCCTGATGCCGTTCCGCAACCTCGGCGGCATTTTCGACCTCGGCTGGCCACATCTCGGAGAGGTGCTCGCACACCACGTGCAGCGCGTGGTCGGTGCCGGACGCCACGTCGTCTTCCTGGTCACCTACCACTATTCCCAGGGCGATCCGCGGCGCGGCTGTGCCGGCTTTCAGTACGACACGCAGGCTGCGATCGCCCACACTCACGAAATCCGTCGGCAGGTCGAACATATCTTCGGCAGCGACCACGGCACCGTCTACCCGCTGGTCTGTGGATTCGAAACCGATGAGGATGCCCTGGTGATCCACGGTACTACCGGCGACAAGCTCGACCTGGCAACCCTGACCTCGAGCGACCGGGCGACTCTCGAACTGCGCCTCGCGGCGCTGCTGCCGGACATGCCGGCACGTATGCGCGCTGACCTGCTGCCCCTGCTCTACGGCAACCTGACCCATATCGAAAACGTGCGCACGCAAATTCGCCGCGGCGAACGCCTGCTCGACATCGAGCACCGCGAGTGGATGATCTGCCTTGGCCGCGGATTCGATTTCCTGCATACGCCCAACATCGCGCTGATCATCGGGCCCTACAGCCCGAATCTCGATGTCCCGATTCGCCGCGCGGCGGGCATCATCGAGGCCAACATGCAGGCAGGGCGGATTCCCGACGATGGCTTCCTGCTTCTGGCGTCGGTGCCTTACGACGAAATCGGAGTGGACCGCGCCCGCGCCGAACTCAAGTCGCGATTTCTTTCGGGTTTCGCCGCCGACGTCATCCGCACCGAGTTTCCGCGCCTGAGCGAGCAGACGACGATCCGTACGGCAGTGCTCGACTGGCGATCACGGACGCTCGAGACGATCGCAATCGACTAGCAAGCGGCCGGAGCAGAGGAATCCGCCGGCATCGGATTCGCCGACGAACTGATAGAATCCAGAACTCCTCTTTGGCCTCGGCTTCGTCCATGTCCGCACAATCGCGTCTGGTCTTCGGTTTTCATTCGGTTCTCGCCAAGTTGCGCCACGACCCGGGCGCAGTCCATGAAGTGTACGTCGATGCCGATCGCCATGACGCCCGCTTGCGTGACCTGCTGGCACACGCCGAATTCGCCAAAGTGCGCGTCCTGCCGGTGGCGGCAGCGCGCCTCGACGCCATCGCCCCCGGCGCGCGACACCAGGGGGTGGTCGCTGCGGTAGATGCCGCGCCCCGCCACCTGCGCCTCGACGATATTCTCGACACCCTCGACGAACCGGCCTTTCTGCTGGTGCTCGACGGTGTCCAGGACCCACACAATCTCGGGGCCTGCCTGCGTGTGGCCGATGCCGTCGGTGCGCACGCCGTGATCGCTCCGAAGGATCGTGCTGTCGGGCTGACGCAGACAGCCGTCAAGGTAGCGAGCGGCGCTGCCGAAGCGGTGCCGTACGTGACGGTCACCAATCTGGCGCGCACCCTGCGCGAACTCAAGCAACGGGACATCTGGGTGATCGGAACCGACGCCGGCGCCCGGGAAGACCTGTACGTCGCGCAGTGGCCCGCCGCATGCGCCTGGGTGCTCGGTGCCGAGGGCGACGGCCTGCGCCGCCTGACCAGGGAAACCTGCGATCAGCTCGTCAGTATCCCGATGCTTGGCTCGGTTGCCAGCCTCAATGTGTCGGTTGCTACCGGAGTCTGTCTGTACGAGGCGCGGCGGCGATCCGGTCGGAGGGCAGAGCAGGCGTCGAACAGCTCGCGCTGCCACAACGCCTAGTTCTTGTAGGAATACCGATACACGTAGCCCTTGTAGCCGTAGCGGTAACTCTGGCGACTGACATTGAGATCGTTGAAGACGAAACCCTTGACCTGGACACCCGCCTGATTGAGCCGCTTGATGGCCTGCTCGAGTTCCCGAATCGGGTGCTTGCCGGCGCGAGCGACCATCAGCGTAGCGCCGACATGGCGGCCGATGATTGCCGCATCGGAAACGGCGAGCACCGGTGGCGCATCAACGATCACCGTGTCGAAGCGCGCCGAAAGTTCGGCCAGAAGCACTGCAAAGCGCCGATGCATCAACAACTCCGAGGGATTGGGCGGAATCTGGCCGGTGGTAACGACCGACAGGTTGGGTACCATGGTGTCTTTGGTGATCTCTTCGAGCGTCGCCTGTCCGGATACATACTCGGAGAGACCGACGGCCCGCTCGATGGCGAATTCCTTGTGGAGATGCCCTCGCCGCAGGTCGCCATCGATGATCACGACGCGCTTGTCGACCTGTGCCAGGACCGCGCCCAGATTCTTGGAGATGAAACTCTTGCCGAGACTCGGACTCGATCCGGTAATCAGCAACGAGTTGCGCTGTGCGTCTAGGAGAGCGAAGTGGAGAGTGGTTCGTAATCCACGCAGACTCTCGACCGCGTCTTCCTCCGGGTAGGCGACGGCCAGCAGTTCGGCAATCCCTTCGCGTGCCGTGCGATTGAGTTCCACTTCGGTCTTGCTGTGCGGTACCGTGGCATACACTGGCAACCCGAGTTGCGACTCGATGCTTTCGGGGTCTTCGATGACGACTCGCAGCGAACGCAACACCCAGATTGCCACCATGCTGACCAGCAAACCGAGCAACAGCGCGACTCCCAGAACCGCCAGCGGTCCGAGACTCACCGGCTTTCGCCCGACCGCAGCCGTATCGATGACGCGCACATCGCCGACGGTGCCCGCCTTGGTGACCCGCAACTGCTGCGCGGTGTTGAGCAGGTCCGTGTACAGGTTCTTGGAAACTTCGACGTCACGAGCGAGGCGGAGAACGGTCTGCTGGGTCTCCGGCAAGCGTTGAACTTGCGCCAGAACCTGATCCCGGCGCGCCCTTACTCGATCCATCTGGTCCTTCAATGCTTCCATGCGCGGGTGCTCCGCCTTGAACAACTGGCGCAGTTCGTCGTTTTGCATCTGGAGCTTGATTGCCGCATCGTCGGCGTCGACCAGCAATTTCAGAATGCCCTGGGTCTCCATGTCGAGATCGAGCGAGCCGCGGCTTTGGCGATAGCTGTTGTACGCCGCTTCCGCGTTGTCGAGCTGCGTCTTGAGTGCCGGCAATTGCGTTTCGAGGAACTTCAGCGTCTTCTCGGCTTCGGCCGAACGCCGCTCGACGTTCTGGCGAACGTAGGTGTTTTCGATGTCGTCGAGGATCACGACCATCTGTTCGGGATCCTTGCCCAGCAGGCTCAATTCGAGTATGCCCGATTTCTTGCCGCGCTCCTTGACCGTGTAGTCACGCCGCAGATCGTCGATCGCGGTTTCCGCGGCAAGCTTCTTCAGCCGAAACACCGTCCCCGGCCTGGCCTTCAGCTGTGAGACAAAGATCGAGTAGCCGTGGTCACTGGTACGTGTCCCCACCCTCCCTTTCAGCACGGACTCGTCGTCCTTGTTGAAGATCTCGAATGCACCCTCTTCGCCCGCAATCAGCGTGTGCTTCTCGTCCAGCGCCTGCTGCGGAACGTCCAGAGAATCGACCTGAATTCGCTCTCCCCCCCAGGCAAAGCTTGAAAGACCGAGCCAGGCCGAATTCGGCTCGTCGCCCTGGTATCTTCGGGAAACGATGCCACCGATCAGCGGAAAGGTCCGCGGGGTGGCGACGATGTCGAGCTTGAGCTTGCTGACCACCCGGCCGAGCACCATCCGCGAACTCAGGATCTCGATTTCGGCGGAGACCGTCGTATCGTCACCGAGCAGTGGTTGGAGAGCCTTGAGCGAGCCAATTCCTCCCTGTGTCTTCTCTTCGACCTGGATCAGACCATCGGCCCGGTACACCGGTTTGACCACCAACACCCAGGCGAGACCGACGGCGAGCGCGAAAAGGCTGATCGCGGCAATCAACCAGCGATAGTCCATCAGAATGGCAATGATTTCGCCGAGCGCCAGGCCTTCCTCGCCCTCCTCCGGGGAAAGCTGCTGCATGGGCTGCGTGCTCACCGCGGGCGACAGCGAAGCGCCACTCGTGTTGGCAGAGGATCTAAACTGGTCGTTGTCCATTTTTTTTTCCATGGTTTGGCTCGCCCGGCCGCGACCCGGCGGGTAAAGCCTGCAAACAGGCTGCCAGTTCTCATCCTGAACAACTGGCAGCCAAAGGGTCCTCAGAGAAGCCGCGGCAGGGTCAGTAGCCAAGCTGTCGCCCGCCAAACAACGGGTACTTGATTCCGCTCGTGAGGTTGAGCATGTCCACCGTCGGGAAGATGTGGTTGATCACGCGCGACCAGCGTGCAATCGGCGCGGTCTCCACGTAGAGGACGTCACGCGGTCGCAACGGGAAACGGTCCGCAAGTAACATCGAGTCCGGGAGACTGCCATTCAGATAGAACAGCTCGGGGGTATCGCTGTCGCCACGCATGACATAGATCCAGCGTGGATCGGAAGTGTTCTGGTTGATGTAGCCGACTTCGCTGAGGGCTTCCGCCAGCGTCGAACGCTTCTTGTTCATTGGCACATAGCCCGGTTTGGTCACTTCGCCCAGCACGAAGATCTTGTTGTAGCTCCGATCGGGAACATTGACGATATCTCCCTGCTCGAGCAGGGCATTCTGCTCAGTGGCACCATAGTCGTACATCGCCTGAATATCGACCAGATAGGTGGTACCCCGCCGCGTCAGCAGCACGCGGCTGTAGTCCGCCTCGGGCGAAAAGCCTCCCGACCGGTTGACCGCATCGACGATCCTCATGGGTATATCCGTGATCTGTTGCGTGCCAGGCTGGCGGACCTCGCCTACGACGTATACGAGCTGACTGCGAAACGCCGCCATGCGCACGTCGAGTTGCACCTTTTCGATATACTTGGTCAGCTTCGCCGTCAACATGTCGCGAACCTCGCCGGTCGTCTTGCCGACGACCTTGAGCACGCCCGCGTAGGGAAAGAAGATCGTGCCATCCTGGTTGATCACGGTTCCCGCTTGGTCAGCCGTACGGAAGCTACCCGCCGGAATCGTCAACTCGGGGTGGTCCCAGACGATGATCGAAATGATGTCGCCCGGCCCGAGCCTGTAATCCGGCACGACCGGAGGCTGATTTCCGACCGACCGAAGATCGTCTTTCGCCACCACCTTCGCCGAGCTCGTACCGTCGCCAATCGGTGGACGCGCCGCCTTGAACATCTCGATGATCAGCTCGGCAGTGATCGGTCTGATCTTCAAGTTTGCGGGAGCAAGCGTCTCGCCCTCCTGCACCGGCAAACGCACATCCGACTCGTCGCGGTTACTATAGGACTGGTTGCCGGGAATGATGCTGCAACCCGCCAACGCGCTCGCAGCGAGACACAACAACATCGGGCGAAGCCTGCCGAACAATGCTGGAGACACGTTCATGCCGAATTCCTCATAGCGGATCCTCTTTTCCTTTGCTGACCATCAATCTACGGCAACATGCGCCGCGAAGTTTACATTGCGTGAAGGTCTGCCGCCAAGCCGGGCCGACCGCGGCCGGTCGGGGCGACCGCGCTGGTACCATCCCGGGCACACCAAACCGCTCGCTCTGGTCGGCTTTCAGGACGGAACCATGAGCTTCGCTACGGGTGCTTTCAGGGAGATTCAGACCACGAAGAGAGAATAGCGCTGATTTTTGCGGCGGCGGGTGTTATTTTTCACACTCACGCGAAGAACTGGGGCGGTTCGCGGTGGTCAATCGGCGAGCTTGCTGACCCAGGGTTCAAGCGCCTCGTCGATCAACTGCAGCGCTTCGGCGTGCGCCGCGTCGCCTCGCTGGTAGGGGTCGGGAATTTCCTTCCTGGTCCAGTGTCCGAGCAGGAAAGTCTTGCCGCGCGCCGTCGGGTCCATGGCCAACACTGCATCCCGATGGTGTTTTTCCATCACCAGCACGAGTTCCGCCCAGCGCAGGCGCTCGCGGGTCAGCTGGCGGGCACGATGGGAGCTCAGGTCCACGCCACGCGCACGCAGCATCGTGCTTGTCGCATCTTCTGCCGGATGGTCAATCAACGCGCCGATACCGGCCGAGCGTGCCTCCACTCGCTTTCCCGTCTTCTCGATGCGCTGCCGCAGGAGGAACTCGGCCGCGGGACTGCGACAGATATTGCCAGTACAAACTGTGAGGATTCTGTTGAACATGTAAAGTCAGCTACAACCGGGCGGAACGCTGAGCCCGAAGCCGTGTGCTTCACTTGGCATCGAGCCGTCACCACGCTCCATGGAGTAAATGAGGGTACTGCGCACGCCGCGACGCTCACCAGTTCGGCTGCCACCACCGACTATCGGAGAATAGGCGGTCCGAGGGTCATTTTCACTCTTGCGGCACAGGAACAAGCGAACCTCGACCCCCGGCTGCCTGGCGAGCCGCCTCCTGATTCGCATCGCGTCGCGCTGAATCTTGCCGATCAACTGATCGTTTCCCTCGGACGGAATGTGAACCACGCAGTACACGTTCCGCCCGTCGGTTCGCGAGCTTCCCAGTTCATGGATGCTCAACTGATAATCATAGCCGCGAGTCAAGCCGGCCGAGATCACCCCGATCACTTCGGAGATTCTCTCCTTGCGCAGATAGCCGACGAAGATGCCGCGAACTTGCACCGAGGGCAGACCGAGAGAGTTGTTCAGCCGTCGCAGCCCCGGCACCAGTCGCCATGGTCGCACGATAAGCAGGAAGTACACCCCGAACACGCCGACAAAACTCCAGAACATCAGATAGTCGGGCACCCCAAGCAGCATGCCCAATATCCCACACAACCCAAAGAGGAATTGCATGACCGCTGCAAACGCAACCACGTCGCAGGTACGGAAGCCGGCACGAAGGAAGAGGTGATGCAGATGGTGACGGTCGGGCCGAAACGGCGATTTGCCCAACCAGATTCGGCGCAGCATGATGCCGACGGTGTCCATCAACGGCAATGCGAACAACCACAAGGCGACAACCGGCGGCATTGCCGCTTGCTGCCCTCCCCGATTCTGTGAAAGCGCGATGAACAGCCAAACAAAGAGGAAACCCAGCAGCATGCTGCCGTTGTCTCCGAGAAAGACACGCGCCCGACTATTGCCAGGGTAACGCAGGTTGTAATAGAGAAAGCCGCCAACGCCTCCCATCAGGGCCACAATGAAAATCGTGTAGCCGGTATTGTTCGCCAAGTGAGCAACGACTGCCGTGAGCGCCAGACAGACCAGACTGATCGACCCCGACAGACCGTCTATGCCGTCGATCATATTCACTGCGTTTATCAAGCCAATCGTCGCGAATACGGTCACAGGGATGGCCAGCCAACCAAGATCGACACGCACCCCTGGAAGAAGCTCGCCAAGCGACCGAAGCTCCACTCCGCCGATGAATACCATCGACAGGGCAACCACTGCCTGGATCATGAATCGCGGCTTGAAGCCGAGGCGCCAGATGTCATCGGCAAGGCCCGTGAGAAAGATCAGCAGACCGCCAAGCAGCATCCCCCGGATCCGGAATAGTGCGGAATCCCCGAAAAACCAGCCAACCAGCAGAGGAACGCTGACGACTACCGCGATCAACCCACAGCCGCCAACGAATGGTGTGCTGGCTTCATGCTGCTTGTGCCCGCCAGGGCGGTCCACGATGCCTAGCTGACTGGCGAGCATGGCACTCACCCGGATTGCCACCCCCGAAATCAACAGACACGCACCGAACAGAACGGCCAGCTCCAATGCCATCTCCACAATCGACCGTCCAGGCAGAAAACCTGGCCAGCACCAGTCATACAACCATTCGCCCGCTTGGCCCTATACACACAGAGCCCTTGCGGGCTCTGTGTGTACATCCCGACGGCGCTCTCGCGCCAAATCTTCTGTGGGTCGTCTTACGACAACCGCCGACGACCAAAGAAAAGACCAAACAAACTGGCCCCGAAAAGTGCAACGGTTCCCGGCTCCGGCGTAGGATAACCGCCGCTGTACGACCCATCTGCAGAACTGTAACCTGTGGGGAACGCAGAGAAACCATAGCGATACGTCCAGGCGCCACCATCGACCTGCATCTTGACGACCTCGCTCGCTTGCGAGAAGGCTGGCACATCGGCCGGATTGATATCGTTGGCCGTGCCGGGAATGATTGCATTGACTGCATTCACCAAGCCCAGCAAGACGGGACTCGTGTTATAAAAGCCGTCCAGCGTGACCACGATATTTCCACCTTGGTCCGAGATGCTCGAAACGTTGGGATCACTGAGACGCGCATAGAGCGTCGGATTGGCCATCGCCTGTACGGCCGCTGCCAACTGGCTCGCGGTCAGAGTCATTCCCGCAGACGCAAAGGCACGCGTGACGTACTGGGTGCGCAGATCCACAGTCCAGTCACTTGCCACCAGACTGCTCAGCACCACGCTATGACCGCCGACGTTACCACTCAGCGTGGTCACGGGCGTCGAGGCCAACTTGCCCAGCTCGACGTTACCGTCCCCACTCAAGGCCGCTGCCACGTTCGCATCGGAACAAGAGTTGGATACCAAGAGATGAGAACCCGGCGCGCTGGGCAGCCATGTTTGGCAAGTCCCTCCGTCAGCGTGCCAAGTGGCGGCATGCACGCTGCCAGCCGCCATTGCCAAGGAAAGCACTGCTATCGATGTATTGCTACGAGATACGCTCATGGAAAACTCCTTCACTTCAGTCACCACCCTTTCCAGAATCCGGTTGATGAGGTTGATATGGCTTCATTAGCCTTGGCCTTCAGGACATCGGCGAGAAAACCCCGCTCGTCCTCGAAAAAACCTGACCTGCCAAACATAGAGCAAATTCCATGCCCGCAATACAATTTCCCATAAAACCAAAGCCCTGAGATTTTGTTGATGAACCACCAAACCCACCATGTAAAAAAACCCGACACCCGCTTCCCACACCTGATCGCCATCTGCCACAGCCAGAACACGTGCCGTGGCCGGCACCTGCCCGGCTGCTGACAATCCCGGCCCGGCGAATCATATGAACAGTATAGCATTCGGCAAGTTCCGCCACCGCGGATAGCGTCTTCCGGATACGCCGACCTATCGTGCAATCGTCATGCAGCCGAGCGGAGGACCAGCGCAGCCGAGCGACGTCGGGAACCTTGGCCCGAAAGTCAGCGTGGTCCTAGAAAACGGATCGGCGAAGTTCTTCGCTGCCAAGGCGTCACAGGGCCGGTCCCAGTCTTGGGGATTCCCGGGCTCAGGCAAGAACTGCGAACGAAGGATGCATCGCTCTTGCGAAGCCAACAGCCTGCGCAAGCGCCGCGAGTGATGTTGCCGCAGGGCGTCCGAAATCTTGCTCGCCAGGACCGGCTGACGCGGTGACCATTTCTTGCCCGGAATAGAAGACAGCTCAGGACTCCGATATCGAGTCGCAGCAGACGCAATGGATTTGCTGGTGCCGCTGGACGGAATCGAACTGTCGACCTACGCATTACGAATGCGCTGCTCTACCGACTGAGCTACAGCGGCACGGCACCGGGAGGGGGCGTGAGAAGGGTCATTGTAACAGCGCCGCGCAAGCTTTGGAAAGTCTACCTTGCCTTCGGGAACCGCCCGTCGTTGCCAAGCGATTGGCTCGCGGCGCAGCTACCCCTCAGTCCAGTCTGGCCAGCGTAGACTTGGCGAGCGGCGGATTCTTCGCGAAGTATTTCTTGATCCCCGAGAAAATGGCCTCGGCCATCTTGTCCTGGTAGGCGTCATCGTTCAGCCGCTTCTCCTCCTCGGGGTTCGATATGAACGCGGTCTCGACGAGGATCGACGGGATGTCGGGTGCCTTGAGAACAGCGAAACCTGCCTGCTCGACACTGGCCTTGTGCAGGCGATTGATGCCTCCGAGTTCGCCGAGCACCGCTTTGCCAAGCTTGAGGCTATCGTTGATCGTGGCGGTCTGCGAGAGATCCAGCAAAGTACGCGCCAGCACCGGATCCTTGACATCGATATTCACCCCGCCGATCAGATCGGCGGCGTTTTCCTTCTGCGCCAGATAGCGCGCGGCGGAGCTCGAAGCGCCATTCTCCGACAGAACAAAGACCGACGATCCGTTGGCATCCGGCCGGACAAAACCGTCGGCGTGAATCGAAACGAAAAGGTCGGACTGGATTCGTCTCGCCTTCTGCACCCGCGCGTGCAATGGCACGAAATAATCGGAGTCACGCGTCAGGACCGCGCGCATGTTCGGCTCGCTTTCGATCTTGGCACGCAAGCGCTTGGCGACTGCCAGCGTAACGTTCTTCTCGTAGCTGCCACCGCTCCCGACGGCCCCCGGATCCTCGCCACCATGCCCGGGATCGAGGGTGATCGTGACCAGTCGATCGACCACCGGTCGGCCCGGACGCTTGACCGCGGCTTTCGCTTCGCTGACCGGTTGCGACTCCGGCCGGGCATCCGATTTCACTTCCGGCTTCGGTTCGGACCTCGTCTCCGGCTTCGCCTCGACCGGTGATTCCGTGCGTGCTTCTGGCTTGCCGTTGCTCCTGTTGTCGGCAACCGTGGTCCGCGCCTCCTTGCCATCGATCAGCGAAAGCAGGGGATCCGGCGGGTTTACCGGATAGACATCGAGAACCAGCCGGTAACCGTAATTGCCCACCGGCGGCAGAACGAAAACCTGCGGATTGGCCTCTACCTTGAGTTCCATCACCAGACGGACGATTCCAGGTTTGTAACGACCGGCACGCAACAGGCGAATGTTGGGATCATCGGCCGCCACCTTGTTGGCCAGGCTTTCGAGCACGCTGTTCAACTCGATGCCTTCGAGGTCTACGACGAGGCGCTCCGGATTCTTGACGATGAAATAGGTGTATTTGAGGGGGGTACCGTATTCGATGGCCACGCGCGTGTAGTCCGCCGCCGGCCAGATGCGAACTGCGAGAATGCCCGGGTTACGATTCGCCGCGGCTTGCGACAGCGGGCTGACGGTCAGCAGCAGCGACGCACCGGTAAACTTGATCAGTCTGCGGCGTGCGGCTGCCAGTTCCTCTTGAGTGCTCTCAGGCATTCCTGTCCCTCCTCGCTACATGCGACGACGTCCAGCGTCCGACCGTTGCCTGCAAAGTGAAAGCGAATGACGAGATCGGCTGCCGGCAGGTAACCGGCAGCCTTCTCCGGCCATTCGACCAGGCACACTGCGTCGTCACGGAAATACTCGCCAAGCCCGGCATCCAAAAACTCTTCTGGAAAGTTGAAACGATAGAAATCAAAGTGATACCAGTATATCCTCGAAATCACATAAATTTCAATCAGAGTGTACGTCGGACTTCTCACCGGACCCGAATGATTGCGTGCACGCAACAGCGAGCGCACCAGCGTCGTCTTGCCGGCACCCAGATCGCCGTCGAGCCAGACGATCATGCCAGGTTGCAGCAAGGGGGCGAGTTGACGGCCAAGAGCAGCAGTCGCCGCCTCATCTGCGAGCTGCACGGTCAGCGTGGACTGGTTATCATCCGGGCTATGCACGAAGGGAACTCCCGTACAAGCGGCGGCAAAGAATTGCAAGAGGTCCGACCGGATTATGCCGAACTGGTCCGGCGGATCAAGGAGTGGGGGCAGGAACTTGGCTTTGCCGCGATCGGCGTCGCCCGGGCGGACGTCTCGGCAGCGACGCCGTGGTTGTTGCGCTGGCTGGAACTCGGCCGGCACGGCGAGATGGATTATATGGCGAAACACGCGGCCCTGCGTGCTGCTCCCCAACGGCTGCTGCCGGGCACCTTGTCGGTGATCTCGGCCCGCCTCCCCTACTGGCCTGCAGCCGCCGACGCCGGAACGGTTCTCGCGGACGGAGACCTGGCGTACGTTTCGCGCTATGCGCTGGGGCGCGACTACCACAGGAGCGTGCGACAACGGTTGCAGAAGATCGTGGACCGTCTCATCGAAGAAGCCGGTGCACAGGGTTTGCAACCGACCTGCCGCGCTTTTTCCGATTCCGCTCCGGTAATGGAAACCGAACTCGCCATCCGCGCAGGTCTCGCATGGCGGGGCAAGCACACGCTGTCGTTGACGCGTGCCGGATCCTGGTTCTTTCTCGGCGAAATCTACACCACCCTGCCGCTGCCGGCAGACCCGCCGATCGGAGAGCACTGCGGCGACTGTCGCCGCTGCCTCGACGCCTGCCCGACGTCGGCGATCCTTGCTCCCTACGAGGTAGACGCCCGCCGTTGTATTTCGTACCTGACGATCGAATTGCCGGGGGAGATTCCGGTCGCGCTGCGCCGCCCGATCGGCAATCGCATTTACGGCTGTGATGACTGCCAGTTGTGCTGCCCGTGGAACCGCTTCGCCCGTCTCGGCGACCCGGATTTCGCCGTTCGCAACGGCCTGGACGCAACGCCCCTGCCGGTGCTCTTTGCCTGGAACGAGGACGAGTTCAACAGGCGGCTGGCGGGCAGCGCGATTCGCCGCATCGGTCATCGGCGCTGGCTGCGCAACATCGCCGTCGCGCTCGGCAACGCGGCCAGCTCACCGGCAGTACTCGCGGCACTCGCCGCGCGGCAGGACGATCCCTCGCCGATGCTGCGCGAGCACGTCGGCTGGGCGCTTGCCGAGCACGCCGGCAAAGCGCAGGAAACGCGCGGCATCGCCTGACGCCAAAGGCAGCCCCTCCCCCCTTTACATGTTCGGGTAGTTTGGTCCGCCGCCGCCCTCGGGTGCCACCCAGCGGATATTCTGGGTCGGATCCTTGATGTCGCAGGTCTTGCAGTGCAGACAATTCGACGCGTTGATCTGCAGGCGCGGCCCGCCCGACTCTTCGACGATCTCGTAGACGCCTGCCGGACAGTAACGCTGCTCCGGCGAAGCATACTCCTTGTAGTTGATCGCGATCGCCTTGCTGCTGTCGAGCAAACGCAGATGAACCGGCTGTTCTTCCTCGTGCGCCGTGTTCGAAACGAATACCGACGACAGGCGATCGAATGTGAGGATCCCATCGGGCTTGGCATACTCGATCGACTGCGCCTGGGCGGCCGGGGCGAGCTGCTCGTGATCGCTGGTCCTGTCCTTGAGTGTGAAAAACATGCGGCCACCGAACAGATTCTGCTGGATCCAGTTGAAGGCGCCACCAAGAAAGGTGCCAAACCTGTGCAGCGCAGGCCCGAAATTGCGCGCCCGATGCAGTTCGGCGTACAGCCACGAAGCTTCAAAAGCAGTTGCATACGCGCGCAGATCGCTGCGCCCCTGGTCTCCCGCCTGCAGGGCCGCGCCCACCGTCTCGGCCGCGAGCATCCCCGACTTCATGGCGGTATGCACCCCCTTGATCTTGGCGAAGTTGAGCGTGCCCGCATCACATCCGAGCAGCAGCCCGCCGGGGAAAGTCTGCTTTGGCAGGCTGTTGAGCCCGCCCTTCGTGATCGCTCGCGCCCCGTAGCAAAGGCGCTTGCCACCTTCGAGATACTTGCGAATTCCGGCCTGCAGCTTGAAGCGCTGGAACTCCTCGAAGGGAGAGAGATAGGGATTGGCGTAATTGAGATCGGCGATCAGGCCCACCGCCACCTGATTGTCTTCCATGTGGTAGAGGAACGAGCCGCCGGTGGCGCCGTGTTCGCTGAGCGGCCAGCCCGCACCGTGCACCACCAGACCGGGCTGGTGTTTCGCCGGATCGATCTGCCACAGCTCCTTGATGCCGAGGCCGTAGTGTTGGGCGGTGGCGGCTGCGGCCAGATCAAAGCGGGCGATCAGTTCCTTGCCGAGTTGCCCACGCGCACCTTCGGCAAACAGCGTGTACCTGGCGTGCAACTCCAGCCCTGGCTGGAAACCGTCTTTCGGTTCGCCATGTTTGTCGCGGCCCATGTCGCCCGTCGCCACGCCTTTGACCGAGCCGTCTTCGTGATAGAGAATCTCCGCTGCAGCGAAGCCCGGGAAGATCTCGACGCCGAGCGCTTCCGCCTGCTCCGCCAGCCAGCGACACAGGCTGCCGAGACTGATGATGTAGTTGCCGGTGTTGTGCATCGGCGCCGGAACGGCGAAATTGGGAAGTTTCACCGCCGAGCTTTCGCTGCGATAGAGATAGACCTGATCCTCGCTCACCGGAGTGTGCAAGGGGGCACCCCGCTCCTGCCAGTCGGGCAGCAGTTCGTCGAGTGCCCGCGTCTCGAACAGGGCACCGGACAGGATGTGGGCGCCTACCTCCGAGCCCTTCTCCAGGACCATCACCGCCAGCTCGGGATTCACCTGCTTGAGGCGAATGGCCGCGCTCAATCCCGCCGGACCGGCGCCGACCACCACCACGTCGTACTCCATCGCTTCACGTTCCATGACCGCTCCCCAAGATTTCTCGTTCGCTCCGGATTCGCCGCGAGGTCTGGCGAATCTGCTCCGTAGCTGGACCGACGCGCGCGCGTCCTCCCTGCCTGTTCGTCATATACCCCAAGTCCGGGACGCGGGTCAACGCCCCGTCGACGCGACGATACCCGGCCCGCGAGGGTCCGCAGCAGGCATCCGCGCTGCGCGCAAGCCGCGCGACCGGTTCAGCCCACCGCTTTCAGGCGCCAGCCAGGAAACTCGGCACGAAAGCTGCTGCCCTTTCCGACCTGCGACTCGACCACCAGCGTCGCCTGATGGCGCAGCAGGATGTGCTTGACGATCGCCAGACCGAGACCGGTGCCACCACTGTCGCGCGAGCGGCCGCGGTCGACCCGGTAAAAGCGTTCGGTCAGCCGCGGCAGATGTTCCGCCGGAATGCCGACGCCCGAATCGCGCACACAAAATGCACCAAGGCCCTCGCGGATCCGCCACTCGATGCGAATGTCGCCACCGGCGGGCGTGTATCGGATGGCGTTCGAAACGAGGTTCCCGAACGCACTGTGCAGCTCCTTGCGGTTTCCCTGCAATGCCTGTCCATCGCAGATCAGTTCGAGCCGGTGACGACCTTCGCTCAGGCTGTGCGCTTCGGCCAGCAACTGTGCGAGCAGATCGTCCATCTCGACTTCCTCTTCGCTCGCCGGGGCGTCCTCCGACTCCAGCCGCGACAAGGTCAGCAGATCGTCGACCAGACTCAGCATGCGCGTCGTCTGATCGCTCATCAGGCGCGTGAAGTGCTGGCGCTGCTCGGCGGTCATCGTGTCATCGTCGGCAAAGTGCTCGAGAAAGCCGCTGACCACGGTCAAAGGCGTCCGCAACTCGTGCGACACGTTGGCGACGAAGGTGCTGCGCATCGATTCGACCCGCCGGGCGTCACTGATGTCGAGACTGACCAGGAGCTGGCTGTGCTCGCCCAGAGAAACCACGCGAACGGCATAATAACGGGTGCGCACGGCCGGCGACTGCACGACGAAGGGTGCATTCACGTCCGGGTTGCCGAGATACTCGGCAAAACCCGGCGCACGTACCAGTTGCTCGATGATCGCGCCGCCATCGCGCGGCAGACAAATGCCCAGATGCACGGCAGCAGCACGATTGCTCCACTGGATCCGATGCTGCGTATCGATGATCACCAGTCCATCGGGAACGGCATCCATCGCCTCGCGAAACGAGTGCAGCCCCGCCTCGGCCTGGGCGAGTTTGCGGCTGTCATCGCGCAATCTGCGCCCGAGCCGGCGCACGAGTTCGCTGCAGAAACCACGCACATTCGCCGGTTCGCGGCTGTCGGGAGCATCGAGCCAGGCGGCGAGATTCGACAACTCCCGGAGCTGGACGAGAATGACGAACAACCAGCCCAATGCCGCCACCGCCCAGCCCCAGTCCGCGCCGAGCGTCAGTCCGGCGAGCACGGCGGTGGCGAGGACCGGCAGGACGCCAGTCAGCACCGCCGTCGCGAGCCACTGCCGGCGTGGCGTCATCGTTCGCTGGGATGCAGTTCCGACGATGCGATGAGCTTGTAGCCGGCACCCCGCACCGTTTCGACCATCTGTTCGGCGCGTGCTCCGAGGGCGACGCGCAAGCGCCGGATGTGGATGTCGACCGTCCGATCTTCGATGTACACGTGGTCTCCCCAGACATTGTCGAGCAATTGCTGGCGAGTATATACGCGTCCGGGGCTCGCCATGAGGAAGCGCAGCAGTCGGAATTCGGTCGGCGTCAAGGTGATCCGCCGTCCGTCGACGCGCGCTTCGTAGGCGACCGTATCGAGTTCGATCGGCCCGACGCGAAGCGTCCCCTTGACGAACTCGGGGGCGCATCGGCGCAGCACGGCCTGCACGCGGGCCAGCAGTTCCTTCGGGCTGAACGGTTTGACGATGTAGTCGTCAGCCCCCCCTTCGAGTCCGGCCACGCGATCGGTTTCCTCGCCACGGGCGGTCAGCAATATGATCGGCAGACTGCGCGTTCGTCGCTCGCCGCGCAGCTTGCCGATCAGCGCCAGCCCGGACTTGCCGGGCAGCATCCAGTCGATCAGCGCGATGTCGGGCAGCGTTTCGCGCAGCAGTTCTTCGGCTTCTTCGGCGGTGTCCGCACAGAGCGGTTGGTAGCCGCCGCAGACGAGCGTGAAGCGCAGCAGTTCCTGAATGCCCTTGTCGTCCTCGACGACCAGCACGAGCGGCAGCGTGCTTGACGTTCGCATCATTCCCTGACCGCCTTCCTGGCCGCAGGACCGGTGTGCCGCACGTCGATGCCGCTGACCGTGTAGATCACGTTCTCGGCGATGTTGGTCGCATGGTCTCCGACGCGTTCGATTGCCTTGGCGATCCAGATGACGTCCAACGCTTCGCTGATCGTGCGCGGATCTTCCATCATGTAGGTGACCAACTGTCGCAGGATGGCGTTGAACGCTTCGTCGATCTCCTTGTCGGCACCGATCACCTGGCGAGCGGCATCGACGTCCATGCGCGCCAGCGCGTCGAGCGCACCATGCAGCATGTCGGTCGCCAGTTGTCCGCAATGCTCGACATCCGAGATGCGGGGAATGCGCCGCGCCCCGGCGCGGTACACCTTGCGCGACTTGTTGGCAATCTTAGCCGCCTTGTCGCCACTGCGCTCGAGGTCGGTGACGATGCGCGAGATCGCCATGACCAGGCGGAGATCGCGTGCCGTCGGTTGCCGCCGGGCGATCAGCAGGGTGCAGTCCTCGTCGATGCCGACTTCGTAGGCGTCGACCTCGCGATCGTTGCGGATGACCTGTTGCATTTCTTCGATATTCCCCGTGCCGAAGGCCTCGATCGCCGCCAGCACCTGCCTTTCGACGAGGCCGCCCATCTGCAGGATGCGCGTCCGGATGTTTTCCAGTTCTAGATCGAACTGTTTGCTGAGGTGAGTGTTCATCTGGCTGCGTTCATGTTCTCGTCAAGTACCGATGCGCCCAGGATACGGCCGGAATGTTACTGCAAGATGACGAAGCGCCAGCCGCGGGGAACGTCCGGCCGACCGCCTGCAGATGTCCTCGCACATGCTGCCACCCGGCGGAAACGCCAGCGGCAATCAGCCGAAGCGCCCCGTGATGTAGTCCTCGGTCTGCTGGCATCTCGGTTTGACGAACACTTCATTGGTCCTGCCGAACTCGATCAGTTCGCCAACGTACATGAACGCCGTGTAGTCCGAGATGCGCGCGGCCTGCTGCATGTTGTGGGTGACGATCGCGATCGTGTAATCGGACTTCAGTTCGTTGATCAACTCCTCGATCTTGGCCGTGGACAGCGGATCGAGTGCGGACGTCGGTTCATCGAGCAAGACGATTTCCGGCTTCACGGCGATCGTGCGCGCGATGCACAGACGCTGCTGCTGCCCACCCGAGAGCGAGAGGCCGCTCTGCTGCAGCTTGTTCCGCGTCTCTTCCCAGAGCGCCGCCTTGCGCAGTGCCCACTCGACGCGCAGGTCCATCTCGGATTTGGACAAGCGCTCGTAAAGACGTACGCCGAAGGCGATGTTTTCGTAAATGCTCATCGGGAAAGGCGTGGGCTTCTGAAAAACCATGCCGATCTTGGCGCGCACCAGGTTCACATCCTGTTTTCTGTCGAGCAGGTTACGGCCATGGAAGAGCACCTGTCCTTCCGCGCGCTGCCCCGGATAGAGGTCGTACATGCGGTTGAACGTGCGCAGCAGAGTGGATTTGCCGCAACCAGAGGGGCCGATGAACGCCGTGACCTTGCTTTTCGCGATGTCCAGCGACACATTGCTCAGACCGCGGAAATCGCCGTAATAGAAACTCAGGTCGCGGACCGCAAGAATGTTTTCGTCGACGGTTTGTGGCAGGTCGGACATATGGACTCCGGAATCATTCTGAGGATCTCTTGCGAAACAGGACGCGTGCAAGCACGTTGATCGTGAGGACCATGAGCGCGATCAGCAGCGCACCGCCCCAGGCCAGGCTGACCCAGTTGTCGTACGGACTCATGGCAAACTGGAAAATCACCACCGGCAGATTCCCCATCGGCTGCGACATGTCGATACTGAAAAACTGGTTGTTCAAGGCAGTAAACAACAAGGGGGCGGTCTCGCCCGTGATCCGGGCGATCGCCAGCAGAATGCCGGTCACCACTCCCGCCTTGACCGCAGGCAGGGTAACTTTCAACGATACCTGCCAGTGCGGTGCGCCCACTGCGAATGCCGCTTCGCGCAGGCTGCCGGGAACCAGCAGCAGCATGTTCTCGGTGGTTCGCACCACTACCGGGATCGCGATCAGCGACAGTGCCAGCGACCCCGCCCAGCCGGAAAAGCCACCGCAGGTGACCACGGCCAGGGCATAGACAAAAAGGCCGACGACGATCGACGGCGCCGACAGCATGATGTCGGTAACGAACCGGGTGGCAGCAGCGAAACGTGATCTGCCACCGAACTCGGCCAGATATACGCCAGCGAGAATGCCGACCGGGGTGGACACCGCGCTCGTCACGCCAACGATCAGCAGACTGCCGACGATGGCGTTGCGCAGTCCACCGCCTTCGCTTCCCGGCGCCGGCGTATCCCGCGTGAAGAAATCCCAGTTCAGCGCAGAAAAACCATTATAAATCAGCGTCCATAAAATCCACAGCAAGGCCAGCAGACCGAAAAGCATCGCTGCCATCGACAGGCCGACACCGATACGATTGGTCAGCACGCGACGGGAATACAGATTCATCGTAGGGCTCCGAAGTGCATTCGCTCTCACTGAGTGCCTCGTTTGGCATTGCCTCGCCGGATCAGCCAGCGGGAAATCGCCAGCACGATGAAGGTGATGACGAAGAGAATCAGGCCGAGAGCGAACAGGGCGGAGATGTACAGGCCGGGACTGGCTTCCCCGAATTCGTTGGCCAGCGTCGATGCGATCGAGGTACCCGGCGCAAACAGGCTGCCGACGATGCGGTTGGCGTTGCCGATGACGAAAGTGACGGCCATCGTTTCCCCGAGCGCGCGGCCCAATCCAAGCATGATGCCGCCAATGACGCCGACGCGGGTGTAAGGCAGGACGACGCAGGTCACGACTTCCCAGGTCGTGCAACCGATTCCGTAAGCCGACTCCTTGAGCTGTGGCGGCACGGTTTCGAAAACGTCGCGCATGACCGAGGCCACGAAAGGAATCACCATCAGCGACAGCACCAGGCCGGCGGTGAGAATGCCGACGCCGATCGGCGGACCGGCAAACCATCGGCCAATTCCGGGAACCCCGCCGAGAACCGCCTGCAGATGGGGCTGCACATGTTTGGCGAACAGCGGCGCAAACACGAACAGGCCCCAGATGCCGTAAATGATCGAGGGCACTCCGGCCAGCAGCTCGATCGCCGTGCCCAAGGGACGGCGCATCCAGGCCGGGCAGGTTTCGGTAAGGAACAGCGCGATACCAAAGCTGACCGGCACGGCGATGACCAGCGCGATGAACGAGGTAACGACCGTGCCATAGATCGCGCTGAGCGCGCCGAAATTTTCCTCCGGCGCATTCCAGACGCTGCTCCACAGGAAGGCCATGCCGAATTGCCCGAACGCCGGCCTCGCTTCCACTGCCAGGGCAATCAGGATTCCGGCGAGAGCGGCCAGCACGATCAGGGCGAAGAGCAGGGTCACCCGATGAAAGACCGTATCCTGCCACTTGAACTCGCTGACGCGCCGCGCCTGGCGCGCCTGGAATTCGATCGGACCCGCATTGCCGTTCATCACTGCGCTCATTGGATCACCCCTGAATGGCAAGTACACGCTGCGGAGCCTTCGACAGCAACGGCGAGGCCACCGCAAGCAAGCTAGCGGATGGCTTTCATCTCGGTTTCGACCATCCTCACCACACCCGCAGGCAGCGGCACGAAGCCGAGTTCCTCGGCCATCGTCTGGCCATTGTTCAGAGCCCAGGCAAAGAAATCGACGACTCCCTTCTGCTTGCCCGGATCGCTGCCCTTGCCGTAGACCAGGACGTAGGTGGCACTGGTAATTGGCCAGGCATCCTTGCCCGTCTGATCGAGAAGATCGGGAGCCATTCCCTTGACCTTGAAGTTGGCTCCTGCGGCGGCCGCCTCGACAGCCGTCTGGGTCGGCACGATGTAGTTGCCCGCCCTGTTCTTCAGTGCCACGAAGCGCATGTTGTTCTTGCTGGCATCGGCGATGTCGACATAGCCGATGGCGCCGGAAATCTTCTGTACGTTGGCGGCGACGCCAGGATTACCCTTGCCGCCGACCCCGTTGGCGGGCCAGTTCACCGTGTTGCCGGTGCCGACCTCATTCCTGAACGACGCCGACTGTCGGGCCAGGTAGTTCGAAAAAACGTAGGTGGTTCCGGACCCGTCGGAACGGAAGGCGACGGTGATGGCCAGGTCGGGCAGCTTCAGGCCGGGATTCTGCGCGGCGATGAGCGGATCGTTCCACTTCCTGATTGCGCCGCGGAAGATGTCGGCAGCCGTGGGCCCGTCGAGCTTCAGCTTGCCGGAGTCTACCCCGGGGACGTTGCCCACGATGGTCACGCCACCCATGACCGTCGGGAATTGCACGAGACCGGCAGCGTCGAGATCGGCCTCGCTGAGGGGAGCATCGGTACCACCGAAATCGACGGTTTTCGCCTTGATCTGCTTGACGCCGCCGGAAGAACCGATGCCCTGGTAGTTCACCTGGTTCTTCGTGACGGCCTTGTAGGCTTCGGCCCACTTGGTGTACACGGCGTAGGGAAAAGTGGCGCCGGCGCCGGTGATGTCGGCGGCACGCGCGACAATGCTCAGGAAGACGGCTGCGGCGAAAGCGCACAGCCGCGGAACGGAAGGATGGATTCGCATGAGGGATCTCCGGACTGACTCTTTTCAGTAGGCGGGCGACATGCCCAATTTGTTGATCATTGGACGCTGCGGCTGGCGCAGCGGGCAGTTCGCGGCGAGCATCCGCGCCTGCGGCGGCCGAGGGGAACGGATCAGGCGCCCTCCTCCGGCTTTGCCACCGTGTGCCGAATGTCGATGCCGCTGACAATGTAGACGACGTCTTCGGCAATGTTGGTCGCGTGGTCCCCGACGCGCTCGATCGCCTTGGCGATCCAGATGATGTCGAGCGCTTCGCTGACCGTGCGCGAGTCTTCCATCATGTAGGTGACGAGTTGCCGGAGAATCGCGTTGAAAGCCTGATCGACCGCGCTGTCCGCGCCGATCACCTGACGCGCTGCATCGACGTCCCTGCGGGCGAGAGCGTCGAGCGCCGCGCGCAGCATCTCGGTGGCCAGCTGCGCCTCTTGATCGAGGTCCGGCAAGCGCGGGATACGCGGTTCGCCGGCGAGACGCCGCAAGCGCGACATGTTGGCGATTTGCACCGCCTTGTCACCGATCCGTTCGAGGTCGGTGACAATCCGCAGGATCGCGAGAATCAGGCGCAAGTCTCCGGCAGCCGGCTGCCGCCGGGCGATCAGCCGGGTACATTCCTCGTCGATACCCACTTCGCAGGCATCGACCTCGCGGTCGTTGCGCATGACTTCGTTCATTCGTTCGAGGTTGCCCGTGTGGAACGCGATGATCGCACCCAGCACCTGCCTCTCGACGAGAGCACCCATTTCCAGGATGCGATTGCGGATTTCTTCGAGTTCCAGGTCGAACTGTCTGCTGAGGTGGTGAGTCATGAAATTCGTGTTGGCGAATGGAACGGACGCCAACAAGAATAGGCACGCCATGTTTCGGGAAGATGACGGAACAAGCGCCGCCGAAGCGGGCGGGCACCGGCAAGGCTCGGATGGAGCACTGCGGCCGCCATCACAGGTCGGCAGTAGCGTGCCGGACGCAGCAAGAGCAACCCCGCCGAAGCGGGGTTGTGTGGTTGAAGTTCGCTGCAGCTACGCCTGCCGCCGGCACCGCAGGCGAAGGCCGCCCAATCCGATGGCGCAAAGCAGCAGGGAGGCCGGCTCCGGCACAACGGCGAAAGTGGCGGGAAGCCAGGGGCCCAGGTTGTTGCTGTGCGGCGCCATCGGCGGGTCGTACCGCTCGTCGAGTGCGCCGAGCGTGTACTCTCCGCCCGAAGAAGCACCGACGGCGATCAGGTTGTACACCCGGACCGTGTCCTGCGCCGGAAAAGTGAAGCCCGACGAAAGCTGCGAAAGATGAAGCGGGGAGGGATGAAGCACGCCGGGAATATCGAAACGGGCAAACAGGTCGCCCGTGGCGTTGCCGTCGATCAGCTGGCCGCTCGAATCGAATACGAACTGCAGCGCACCACCCAGGGCAATGTCCGGCAAACCGTCCGAGGGGAAGCTGTCGGGCCCGACCGTGACCGCCCCGGCCACGGCCTGCCGGAGATCGGCGCTGAGGAGCGGTCCCGACGACGGATTGCGAGTGACGTCGTAGAAGAAACCGGTGACCTGCAAGGAAGCAATGTTGCCGGCGTTTACCGACCAGGTAGAAGGACCATCGAAGCGCAAACCAGGGTCCGCCGGATTGCCCGCCAGCGGCAGCACCGCGATGCTGCCCGCGGCCGCCGGCATCGCGTTGCCGAAAGCATGCGAAAACACACCGCCGCCGCTTGGATCGATCAGCGGCATGCTGCTCAGCGAACTCGGATGATACAGAATGGCATCCAGCAGAACGTCGTCTGAAGGAAAGACCGGTGCCAGCAGCGGCTTGAAATTCGAGAACGTGAGGCCGTCGACCTGGACCGTGCCGCCACCCAGCAGGTCCGCGAGAGAAGGGGTAGCGGCGGTGGCCGGTACCGCCGTGTACAAGCAAGCGCACATGGCCGCCGCCCATGCAATGGGTCGAACAGTACACATAACATGATCCTCCTGAAGTCCGCTGCCGTGACGATCCACCGAGAAAGGAACAGGGGCAGGAAACCCGAGCACACGCCGCAAGTATAGTAGGTTCCACGTTCAGCCGGAGTCAATCAGTTTATTCCGGTGAGCACTGCAGACGCCGAAACGTCGATCCACCTCTGGCTCGCCCGGATCGGCGCCAACGGAGCATCCCAATGGCGCCACCGGGAACTCGCGTAGCCAATGCGCGCGGGGGAAGCACCCCGACTCCGCTACACGCGTGCTTGTCACCTTGCACGCGGCGTTCCCGCGCCGAACAGCAAGAAGGCGCCGCGAGTCGCTGCCAGACCACGGTTGTATCGCCTCCTCACTCGTACGCCGGCAGCCTGAGTTCGAAGACTGTCAGGCCGTCGCTGGAGGAGACTGTGGCGTCGCCCCCATGCGCGCGCATGATCGAGCGCGTGATCGCCAATCCCAGTCCCGCGCCTTCGGAATTCCTCTGTCGTGACGGGTCGGCCCGGTAGAAACGGTCGAACAGCCGTGGGAGATGTTCCGGGGGAATGGTGACGCCAGTGTTGGTAACCTCGACTTTCGCAAGTCCATTGGAGCAGGTCAAGGCCACCTCCACACGTCCGCCTTTCGGAGTATGCCGGAAAGCGTTTGAAAGAAGGTTTCCCATGGCTCGCCGCAGCATCAACCTATCCCCTGGAACCTCTGCTCGTCCCCTCACGGACAGCTCGACACAATTCTCTTCGGAGACGGCCTCATAGAATTCCAGAAGGCCATCGGCCTCTCTGCGCAGATCAACCGCCTCCGTGGCGGCCACAACGAGATCGTTCTCAGCCTTTGCGAGGAAGAGCATGTCGGCCACTGTCCGCGAGAGCCTCTCGAATTCTTCGGCGTTTGAGGCCAAGACGTCCCGATATTCGTCGCTTGTCCGAGCCATCGAGAGTGTCACCTGTGTCTGGGTAAGGAGGTTGCTCAGCGGAGTGCGCAACTCGTGGGCCAGATCCGAAGAGAACTCCGATAGCCTTCGGAACGACTCTTCGAGCCTCTCAAACATCTCGTTGAGGGTTCGGGCGACCTCAGCCAACTCATCGGGAAAGGCTTCAGCGCGCAGCCTGCGGTCCAGGCGGTCGGCTGTGATCTCTGCGGCGTCCCGGCAGATGTCACGCAGGGGTGCGAGTCCCTGGCGGGCTGCAGCCCAGCCGAGCAACCCGCTGGCCACAGCCGCGAGCGCCACGACGCTCCACAGGATTTCATCAAAGGAGCGCATAAAGTGCTCGTGAACGTCCAGTTCGGTGGAAACTGCCACAATCGCCGGGCCCGATGGCCCCGGAACCTTTGTGGCCAGTCCGCGGAAAGAGTGTCCCTCGGCGTCCACCCATTTCAAGGGGCGATACGCCGGATGCCTCCCCGCCATTTTCAGTTCGGCCGGAAATTTGGCGTCGCCATACGAGTAGATCTTCGCGCCGTCCGCGTCCCAGACCTCCACGGCTAATCCGTGGTGTCCAACAAGAGCCGCCTCCAGACGTGGGCGTAGAGTGACCACGTCCGCATCGCCCAGGGCGCGTCCCACGAGTCTGATTTTTCCGCTGAGCAGTTCGGCATCCATTTCCTCGAAATGGCGCTCAACAAGGGACCCCACCACGAATCCGAGGGCCAGCAAAACCGAGGTCGATACCAACGCGAAAAGGAATGTCAGTCGAAGCGTGACGGACTTTCCCTCGAACGGCGTCAATTCCCTTCGTCCTCGATTACGTAGCCCATGCCTCGAGCCGTCCGGATCAGTTTGGGCTCGAAACCGTCGTCCACCTTTGAGCGCAGGCGCCGGACCGCCACTTCGATGACGTTGGTGTCGCTGTCGAAATTCATGTCCCAGACCTGCGAGGCGATGAGCGAGCGAGGAAGCACTTCTCCCCGCCGGCGCAGCAGCAGTTCCAGCAACGAAAATTCCTTGCTGGTGAGGTCGATCTTCTTTCCCCCACGCGTCACCCTGCGGCGGCGCAAATCAAGCTCGAGATCGGCGACAGACAGGACTTCCTCCTCGCGCGCCTTCGAACCCCGGCGCAGCAGGGTGCGCACCCGGGCGAGCAATTCGGCGAAGGCGAACGGCTTGACGAGATAGTCGTCGGCGCCGAGATCGAGTCCCTTGACCCGGTCGTCTACAGAATCGCGGGCGGTCAGGAACAGCACTGGCATGTCCTTGCCGGCCTTGCGGACGCCCTGGAGCACCCGCCAGCCGTCGATACCCGGAAGCGTGACGTCCAGGACGGCCAAATCGTAGGCCTCGGTGAGAGCCAAATGCAACCCGTCCAGGCCGTCACGGGCCAGATCCACGACAAAGCCCGCCTCCGTAAGTCCCTGTCTGAGATAATCGCCTGTCTTGGTCTCGTCTTCCACGACCAGTATCTTCACGCTTTTCTCCCGAATTTCGCACTGGCCCATTGTGCGCCGGCTGCCTGCTTCCGATGCAGATCCTTACCGAAATGTAATTCCGCCGTCAGCCTTTCGTTATGTGCGACGGGTCAGAATCCGGCCGGACAATCCCCGGAAGTCCCACCCATGAAACGAATCCTGCTCGGTGCGCTCGGTGCCGTTGTTCTCGCGGCCGTCTCGGCGATGGCCGCCGTCAGCCTCGGCCTCATTCCCTTCTCGGCCGACGAGCCCCATTCGGAGGCCGTCCGCTCCCTGATCGTTTTCGCCAGGGAGAGATCCATCGCGATGGCTGCTGTCGGCGTCACCATCCCCGACGACCTCGCCTCGCCCGAACGGATCCGCCGCGGGGCCGGCAACTACGAGGCCATGTGCGCGGGCTGCCACCTCTCGCCGGGCGCCGCGGACACGGAAATCCGCAAGGGCCTCTACCCGCAGCCAACTAACCTCTCAACGAAGGCCGAAGGCCAAGCCGTCGAGGCTGCGGACGCCAGGCGCTTCCAGATCGTCAAACACGGTGTCAAGGGCTCCGGCATGCCGGCCTGGTCAAAGGGCGGCATGGACGACGGCGCGATATGGGATCTGGTGGCGTTTGTGCGCGTCCTCCCCGACACGTCGCCAGCGGGCTACCGCGCCTTGGTGGAGGTCAGCGACGGCCACTCGCACGCGGGCATGGAAGGAATGGGTCACGAACATGGGCAGCACGACCACGGCGCCCATCCCCACGCGCATGCGGGGCACGACCACCATGGACATTGATTACACGAATGTAATCCGGCGGTCAGCCTCCCGTAGGAATTGGAAAGCCAAACTGCCGACATCCGAAACGACAGGAGCGACGCCATGAACCGATTCGCCAAAACCCTCCGACCACTCTTGCTGCCCCTCGCCCTGGCCGCCCCGGGCTTCGCCTTGGCCGACGCCGCGGTCCGCGTCGAGGTCTTCAAGAGCCCCTATTGTGGCTGCTGCGAGAGGTGGGTTGAGCAGATGCGCAGGAACGGCTTCGAGGTCGTCACCAAGGACGTCCAGGACGTTCCGGCCGCCCGTAGGGCTGTCGGCATGCCCGACCGCTACGGCTCGTGCCACACCGCCAAGATCGCCGGCTACGCCATCGAGGGCCATGTGCCGGCCGAGGACGTGCGGCGACTCCTCCGGGAGAACCCCAAGGTCGTCGGCCTGTCGGGCCCGGGCATGCCACAGGGTTCCCCCGGTATGGAGACCGTCACGCCCAAACCCTACGACACGCTGCTCGTCCGCGCAGACGGTGGCTACGAAACCTTCGCCAAACACTGACCGAAAGAGAATCCGCGATGAACCTAAAAACCGCAGTTACCCACGGAAAATCCCGCTCATGCTTCGACAAGCTCAGCACGAACGGGATTTTTGCCTCTCACCCAGCGGGTGAGGCCCCGTTCGCCCTGAGCAGCCCGCGTAGCGGGCGTGTCGAAGGGTTCGTGTGTTTTCAACTGCGGTTTCCAGGATGAAGATCATCCTGATCGCAGCCTTTCTCGCCTTCGCGCTCACGTCCGGAGCGAACGCTGCCAACTCTACGGAGCGGAAGAAGTACGGAGACGGAGCCGCGGCCCGAAAGACCGACACCCCGCTGACCGAAGGCGTCGTCAAGAAAGTGGACAAGGCCTCCGGCAAGATCACGCTTACGCATGGCCCACTGCCCAATGGGATGCCCGGCATGACCATGGCCTTCAAGGTCAAGGAAACCGCCCGCCTCGAAGGCATCAAGGAGGGGGAGAAGGTTCTGTTCGCCATCGACGACGGCATGATGATCATCCTTCTCGAGGCAGCCAAGTAAGCGGCAATGGCAGCGAGACCGTTCCGTCTGCTTCCGGCCCTCCTCGCTTCGCTCTGGTTGGCGACCGAGGCCCTGTCGCAGGAAGCCGCACTCGGACGAAGCGTAGACAGCCTGCTCGAGCTCGCCCGCGGGAGCAACCCCGAATATGCAGCCGCGCAGGCGGAGGCCACCGCCGCCGGTGAGCGGGTGGTGCCCGCCGGGGCGCTGGCCGACCCACGCCTGCGGGTGGAACTGCGCGACATCACCCGTTCCGGCGAGCAGAACCCGACGATCTCGCCCAGCCGCGTCGGCAGTACCCGTTATCTGCTGTCACAGGATCTGCCCTGGTTCGGGAAGCGGGAACTGCGCCGCGAGATCGCCGAATTCGAAGCGGAGGGAGCGAAGAATCGCGCCAGCGGCACCTGGGCCGAGCTCGCGGCGAAGATCAAGACGGCGTACGCGCAGCGCTACTACGTCCAACGCAACCTGCAACTCATGCGCGAAATTCTCGACCTGACCCGGCGCCTCGAGAAGATCGCGCAGGCGCGCTATTCGGGCGGTCTCGCGGCACTCGCCGACGTGATCCGCGCGCAGGTCGAACAGACTGGCCTGCAGAGCGAACTGTTGGTTCTGGAGGGCGAGAGCCGGCAGCTAGACGCACGTATCAACGCCTTGCTGGCTCGGCCTGCAGCGGCGCCGCTGGCCGCGCCGGAACGCCTGCGCGCGCTGCCAGCGGCAGCGAATTTCGATCCGGCGACGCTCGAAGAGCGGCTGCGCGCCCGCAATCCGGTGCTGTTCGCCGAAACGTCCCGGGTCCAGGCGGCCGAGCGCAGCCGGGAACTGGTATACCGGAATCGCTACCCGGATGTCACGGTCGGCGCCGGTCCGATCCAGTACCAGAGTGCGATCCGGGAGTGGGAACTGATGGTCGAACTGAACCTTCCGCTGCAACTCTCGTCGCGCCGTTCGCAGGAGCGCGAAGCCGAGGCAACGCTGGCCGCCGCGCGGGCGCGCAAGGAAGCAACGGCCAATCAGTTGCTGGCCGAACTCTCGGAAAATCTCGTCGGCATCGAGACGGCGCGGCGTACCGAGTTGCTCGCTTCGACCAGCCTCCTGCCTGAAGCGGAACTCACCTATCGCGCCGCCCTCGCCGGCTACGAGACCGGCAAGGTCGACTTCGCGACGCTGCTCGAAGCGCAGCGAAAGATCCGGCAGGCCCGACAGAGCGAGATCAAGGCGCAAAGCGAAGCGCGGATCCGCCTCGGCGAAATCGAACGACTCCTGGGGGATGACCTATGAAACCCACCGCCGCCTTAGCCGTCGTCGGCGTCGCGCTGCTTGCCGCCGGCAGCGGCTACTGGCTGGGCAGTCACCCGGAGCCGACCAGCAGCGCCATCGAAACGTCTGCGCCCGCGGCAAAGCGCGGCAAGCTCCTGTACTACCGCAACCCGATGGGACTTCCCGACACTTCTCCGGTGCCGAAGAAGGACCCGATGGGGATGGACTATCTGCCCGTCTATGAGGGCGAAGAGGACAACACGCCGGCGTCCGCCAACCAGATCAGGATTAGCGTCGAAAAGGTGCAGAAACTGGGCGTGCGTACGGAGCCAGCGGTCCTCGCCCCAATCGAGCGGATCGTCTCCGCGGCGGGCCGAATCGAGCCGGACGAACGGCGCGTCTATACCGTCGCTCCGAAGTTCGAGGGTTACGTCGAGCGCCAGTACGTCAATGTCACCGGGCAGCCGATCGCCAAGGGGCAGCCCCTGTTCGAGGTGTATGGTCCCGAGCTGGTTTCCGCCCAGCGCGAGTATGCGATCGCGATGCAGGGGCTGGCCGCGCTGCACGAGGCTGAGCGCGACAAGCAGGCGGCGATGCGCGAAGTGGCGGAATCGAGCCTGCAACGCCTGCGCAACTGGGACATCTCCGAGGAGCAGATCAAGGTCCTGGCCAATTCCGGTGAGGTCCGGAGGACGCTGATCCTGAGATCGCCCGTCTCCGGCGTCGTCACCGAGAAGAAGTCCGTCCAGGGCATGCGCTTCATGCCGGGCGAGACGCTCTACCAGGTAGCCGACCTGTCCTCGGTCTGGGTCGTCGCCGACGTCCCCGAACAGGACGTCGGGTCGGTCTCCGTCGGTGCCAAGGCCAAGGTCTCCATCGACGCCTATCCCGACAAAGCCTTCGAGGGCACCGTCTCCTACGTCTACCCGACCCTTAAGGCCGAGACCCGCACCGTACCGGTGCGCATCGAACTGGCCAACCCCGGGACGCTCCTCAAGCCGGGCATGTTCGCCCGCGTCGAGACACGCTCCGCCGGGAAGGCCCGGGCCCTGACGATCCCCGCGTCGGCCGTCATCGACAGCGGTACGCGCCGGATCATCCTCATCCAGGCGGGCGAGGGCCGCTTCGAGCCGCGCGAGGTCAAGACAGGGATACGCTCCGGGGACCGCGTAGAGGTCCTCGAAGGGGTGCGGGAGGACGAGCGGGCGGTTGTCGCTGCCAACTTCCTCATCGACGCCGAAAGCAACCTCAAGGCGGCCGTCGGCGGCTTCGGCCATGCCGCGCACGGCAAGCCGGCGGATGGCGGCGCCAAGCCCGCGCCCGCGGGCCACTCGGCCGCCGGGAAGGTCGAGGGGACCGACGCCAAAGCGGGGACGGTCAGCATCGCCCACGGCCCCGTCGCCGACCTCAAATGGCCAGCGATGACCATGGAGTTCAAGGTCGCCAACGACGCGCTGATGTCATCGCTAAAGCCCGGTGCCGAGGTCTCCTTCGAGTTCGTCGAGCGCGCGCAAGGGGAATGGGTGATCACGCGGGTCACTCCCGCCTCCGGCGCCCATGCGGGCCACTGACGGGAGGGGCATGCTTTCGAAAATCATCGACTGGTCCGGACGCAACCGCTTCCTTGTCCTGCTGGCCACCCTGTTCGTGATCGTCGGCGGGACCGTCGCCGTGCTGCGCACGCCGCTCGACGCGCTGCCGGACCTCTCCGACGTGCAGGTCATCGTCTACACCGAGTATCCGGGACAAGCGCCGCAGGTGGTCGAGGACCAAGTCACCTACCCGCTCACCACGGCCATGCTCTCGGTGCCCAAGTCGAAGGTGGTGCGCGGCTTCTCCTTCTTCGGCGCCTCCTTCGTCTATGTCATCTTCGAGGATGGCACCGACATCTACTGGGCCCGCTCGCGGGTGCTCGAATACCTCAACTCGGCTGCCGGGCGGATGCCCAAGGGCGTCGTCCCCCAGATGGGCCCGGACGCGACCGGCGTCGGCTGGGTCTACGAATACGCCGTGCTCGCCAGGGACAAGACGCTGGCCGAACTACGGACGCTGCAGGACTGGTATCTGCGCTATCAACTGACCAAGGCCCACGGCGTCGCCGAGGTCGCCTCCATCGGCGGCTTCGTCCAGACCTACCAGGTCACCGTCGATCCGGTGAGGCTGCGCGCCTACGGGATCCCGCTTGCCAAGGTTTCGCAGGTCATTCGCGACTCCAACCGCGACGTCGGTGGTCGGGTGGTGGAGATGGCCGAGACCGAATACATGGTCCGCGGCAAGGGCTACCTGCGCGGCGTTCAGGACATCGAGAAACTCGTCCTCAAGAGCGACAAGGGAACCCCAGTGCTGGTGCGCGACGTCGCCCGGGTCGAACTCGTCCCGGACGAGCGCCGGGGCTTGACGGAACTGAACGGCGAGGGCGAGGTCGTCTCCGGCATCGCCATGGCACGCTACGGCCAGAACGCCCTCGAAGTCATCCACAACCTCAGGGAGAAGATCGCCGAGGTCTCCACTGGTCTGCCCGAGGGGGTGAGCATCGAGGCCGTTTACGACCGTTCCGAGCTCATCCATCGGGCCATCGACACCTTGAAGCGCACGCTGACCGAGGAGTCGATCATCGTCGCCTTGGTCTGTGTCGTCTTCCTGATGCACGTGCGCTCGGCCTTGGTCGCCATCGTGATGCTACCGGTCGGTGTGCTCATCGCTTTCATCGCCATGCGCCTGCTCGGCATGAACTCGAACCTGATGAGCCTGGGCGGTATCGCCATCGCCATCGGGGCCATGGTCGACGCCGCCATCGTGATGATCGAGAACGCCCACAAGCACCTTGAGCGGCTGCCCGAGGGCCACTCGGCCGCGGAGCGGGCCGAGGCGATGCTGGCCGCCTGCCGCGAGGTAGGCCCGGCCCTGTTCTTCTCGCTGCTCATCATCACGGTCTCCTTCCTGCCGGTCTTCACTCTCGAGTCCCAGGAAGGTCGGCTCTTCTCGCCGCTGGCCTACACCAAGACCTTCGCCATGGCCGGCGCGGCGCTGCTCTCCGTCACACTCGTGCCCGTGCTGATGGCCTTCTTCATCCGCGGCAAAATCATGCCCGAGCAAAAGAATCCGGTGAACCGCATCCTTATCCGGCTTTACCGGCCCGTCATCACCCGGGTAATGGAGTGGAAGAAGGCCAGCGTCGCGATCGCCATCCTCGCCCTGGCGGCCACGATCTGGCCGGCGTCGCGCCTGGGCTCCGAGTTCATGCCCACCCTCAACGAGGGCACACTGTTCTATATGCCGGCCTCGCTGCCGGGGATGTCGATCACCAAGGCGGCCGAACTCCTCCAGACCCAGAACAAAATCATCAAGAGTTTCCCCGAGGTCGCCTCGGTTTACGGCAAGGCCGGGCGGGCCAACACCGCCACCGACCCGGCGCCGACCGAGATGTTCGAAACGGTCATCAACCTTAAGCCCGAGTCAGCGTGGCGTCCCGGGATGACGGTGGACAAACTGATCTCCGAGATGGACAAGGCCCTCCAGTTTCCCGGCGTCTCCAACGCCTGGACCATGCCTATCAAGGCGCGCATCGACATGCTCTCCACCGGCATCCGCACCCCCATCGGGATCAAGGTCTTCGGCAAGGACCTGGGCGAGATGGAGCGCCTCGCCAAGGAGATCGAGTCTGTCGTCAAGGCCGTCCCCGGAACCACCTCGGCCTTCGCCGAGCGCATCACCGGCGGGTTCTACCTCAACGTGGAGCCCGACCGGGAGCAACTGGCCCGCTACGGGCTGGCCGTCGGTGACTTACAGGACGTCATCGGCACCGCCTTGGGTGGGGAGATGGTGACGACGACCGTCGAGGGCCGCGAGCGCTTCGCGGTCAACGTGCGCTACCTGAGGGAACTGCGCTCCGATCCCGACCGCATCGCCCGCGAGGTGCTCGTTCCGACCATGGACGGGGCCATGGTTCCGCTCGGCCAACTGGCCAGGGTGGAAATCGCCAAGGGCACCCCGGGCATCCGCACGGAGAACGCCCTGCTGTCGGCCTACGTCTACGTGGACATTCGTGACCGCGACATCGGAGGCTACGTGGCCGACGCCAGGAAGGCCGTCGCCGGGAAGGTCAAGTTCCCACCGGGCTACTACGCAACGTGGAGCGGTCAGTTCGAATCCATGGAGCGCGCCGTCGAGAAGATGAAGATCGTCGTTCCCGTCACGCTGCTGCTCATCTTCGTGTTGCTCTACCTCAACTTCAAGCGCCTGACCGAGACCCTCATCGTCATGCTCTCCGTGCCCTTCGCTCTCGTCGGCGGGGTCTGGCTGATGTGGGCCTTGGGCTACAACCTCTCCGTGGCCGTCGCCGTCGGCTTCATCGCCCTGGCGGGCGTGGCCGCCGAGACCGGCGTCGTCATGCTGATCTACCTCGACCACGCCTGGGAGGAACTCAAGGCGGCGAGACGAGCCGAGGGCCGGACGCCCGACCTCTCCGACCTCTACGCCGCGGTCATGGAGGGCGCCGTCGAGCGCGTGCGTCCGAAGATGATGACGGTCGTCGCCATCATGGCCGGCCTCCTGCCCATCATGTGGGGCACGGGCACCGGTTCCGAGGTCATGAGCCGGATTGCTGCCCCGATGGTCGGCGGCATGGTCTCCTCGACGATCCTCACACTCGCCGTCATTCCGGCCATCTACGCCCTGATCAAACAGTGGCGGTTGAGCCGGGGGCTGGAAAAATGAGTCCTCCGGCAACCCCAAGCCCCTTCGTCCACCAGCAAAGGAGAAATGCCATGAACGCCAAGACGAGGCTCGCGACACTCGCTCTGGGTCTCGGCCTGACCGTCCCGGCCCTCGCCAACGACGAGCACCACCCTGAGAAGGCCGCTGGAGCCTCTACCACCGCCACGGCCCCGGCGCCGAATGCCGACGCCAAGGCCATAGAAGCCAATGCCGCCAAACTTCAGGCCCAGGCCAAGCGAATTGCAAGAACGAAGCCGGGTCCCGAGCGCGACAGACTCGTCGCCGAGCACATGCGCTCCCTGCACGAGAGCATGGAGATGGCCAAGGGCATGATGTCCGGAATGGACATGGAGAACTGTCCGATGATGGAAGGCATGATGGGCGCCAAGGGCGTGGACGGCGCCGGGAAACCCTCGGGCGGATACGGCGAGCGCATGGACCGCATAGAGAAGCGTATGGACATGGTGGAGCAGATGATGAAGGGCGGGATGTCCAAGCCGTGAGCGGCCCGGATGGGACACCAAACATGGCAACGCCCGAGGGCCTCCGACCCGCCTGCTTGAGTCACGGCCCCCTGGAATGCCGTTGCGAAGGCTGCCTGCACGAAATCCGCTCCGGCGCCGGACCGGGCCGCGCGTTTCCCAAGGGGCTCTACGACCGGTTTGTGGAAGCCCTCTCCGAGGCTCTCGACATCCGGGAGATGGAGACGGGTGTCAGCAGCGGATGTAAATTGATACATCGCAGCGGTTGAAAGTTGATACACCGAGTTGAGAAGATCGGCGACTTTCTTGGGGCGCCGGTGATTACGAGAGAGGTGTATGTGGAAATGGAGGTCTTGAGGAAGCATGGATTCAGTCTGCGGCGGATTGCGGTGGAAGTGGGGTGTGCGGTGAACACGGTACGCCGGCACTTGGCAGCGGGCGGGGTACCGCGGTATGAGCGACGCCAACGGCGGGAGAGGCCGCAGAGCTCGTTCTATGCCACGAGGAGCGCCACGACGGCGGCGGTTACCCACGAGGGCTCAAGGGGGAGGAGATTCCTCTCGGGGCCAGGCTTTTCGCCGTCATCGACACGCTCGACACGATGACCTCCGACCGTCCCTATAGGAAGGCCATGCCCTTCGACGAGGCCAAGGAGGAGATCCTGCGCATGGGCGGCAGTCAGTTCCACCCGGACGCCGTCGAGGTATTCCTCCTCGAGGAGCCCACACTGCGCGAAATGGTCGCCGCCAAATGCAGCCTTCCAAGAACCTGATGACCCAAGAGGTGAACGACATGGCCGACATCGATCCCGTCTGCGGCATGACCGTCAAACTCGAGTCCCCCCATGTGTCGGACCACGACGGCGTCCATTACCGGTTTTGCAGCGGCAAATGCAAGGCCAGGTTCGACGCGGACCCTGGAAAGTATCTCGCACCGCGAGTCGAGGAGGCCACTCACGCGGGCACCGAATACACCTGCCCGATGCATCCGGAGGTTCGCCAATTCGGCCCGGGTTCCTGCCCCAAATGTGGCATGGCCCTGGAACCTGTGCTACCCGAGGCGGGGACCGAGCAGGACGACTCGGAATATCGGGACTTCCGGCTGCGCTTCTGGGGCAGCCTGCCGCTCACGGTCATCGTCGTCGTCCTCGCCATGGTCGGCCACCGCATCGGAACCCTTCCGGCCGCCGTCAGGACGTGGACGGAAATGCTCATGACGGCTCCCATCGTCCTTTGGGCCGGCGCCCCCTTCTTCAGGCGCTGTCTGGAATCCATTGTCCGACGCAGCCCCAACATGTGGACGCTCATCGGGATCGGCACCGGCGCGGCTTTCCTTTACAGCGTGGTCGCCGCGCTCGCCCCGGATCTCTTCCCTACCTCCTTCGAGGCCCACGGCCGCATTGGCGTCTACTTCGAGGCCGCCGCCGTCATCATCTCCCTGACCCTGCTCGGCCAGATGCTCGAATTGCGGGCCCGCGCCCAAACCTCGGAGGCGATCAAGTCCCTGCTCGGGCTCGCCCCGAAGACGGCCCGCCGGATCAACCCGGACGGATCCGAGGAGGACGTGGCCCTGACCCACGTCCATGTCGGCGATCTGCTGCGCGTGCGCCCTGGCGAGAAGGTGCCGACGGACGGCGAGGTGGTCGAGGGAGCGAGCGCGGTGGACGAGTCGATGCTCACCGGCGAGCCGCTCCCCGCGCCCAAGGCGCCGGGCGACAAGGTGATCGGCGCCACCCTGAACGGCTTCGGCAGCCTCGTGATGCGTTCGCAGAAGGTCGGCTCGGCGACCGTCCTCTCCCAGATCGTCCAGATGGTGGCCCAAGCCCAGCGTTCCAAGGCCCCCATGCAGCGCATGGCCGACGTAGTGGCTGGCTGGTTCGTCCTCGCCGTGGTCGGCGTCGCCCTGGCCAGCCTCCTTGGCTGGTGCCTCTTCGGCGGTGAGCGCGGCTGGCTCTTCGGCCTGATCAACGCCGTCTCCGTCCTCATCATCGCCTGTCCTTGCGCCCTCGGCCTGGCCACTCCCATGTCGGTGATGGTCGCCACGGGCAGGGCCGCTACCCAGGGCATCCTGTTCCGCGACGCGGCCGCAATCGAGCGCCTGCGCGAGATCGACACCTTGATCGTGGACAAGACGGGAACCCTGACTGAAGGCCGCCCTGCGTTCGAGCGAGCGATCGCCATCTCAGGCATTTCCGAGGACGAGATCCTGCGACTCGGGGCGAGCCTCGACCAAGGCAGCGAGCATCCTCTCGCCGACGCAATCGTCAAGGCCGCCCGGGAGCGTGGGCTCGATCTGGAGAAAGCCGAAGGCTTCGAGTCCTCAAGCGGGATCGGTGCGAGCGGCTCCGTCGGCGGCCGCAGACTCGCCCTGGGCAATGCCACACTGATGGCCCAGGTGGGCGTGGACGTCTCCCCTTTGACCGGTCCGGCCGAGGAACTGCGACGGGGCGGGGCGAGCGTCATGCACCTGTCGGCTGACGGCCGGCTGCTAGGGCTCCTCGCGGTTTCCGATCCGATCAAGGCCAGCACGCCGGAGGCCCTCTCGGCGCTGCGCCGGGCCGGGTTACGGGTGGTGATGGCCACCGGCGACGGCGAGACCACTGCCAGGGCCGTCGGGGCGAGACTCGGCATCGACGAGATCCATGGCGAGGTGAAGCCGGCCGACAAACTCGCCCTGGTCGAGCGTCTCCAGAAGGAGGGTCGCTTGGTCGCCATGGCCGGAGACGGCATCAACGACGCCCCTGCCCTCGCCAAGGCCGACGTGGGCATCGCCATGGGCACGGGGACGGACGTCGCCATGAACAGCGCACAGGTCACGCTCGTCAAGGGCGATCTGCGCGGCATCGCCCGCGCCCGTCTCATCTCGTCGGCCACCGTGGACAACATGCGTCAGAACCTCGCCTTCGCCTTTCTCTACAACGCCTTGGGCGTCCCCGTAGCGGCCGGCGTCCTCTACCCCGCGTTCGGGCTCGTCCTTTCCCCGATCATCGCGGCCGCGGCCATGAGTCTGTCTTCGCTGAGCGTGGTCGGCAATGCCCTACGTCTGCGTGCCGGGGGCGCCGAAAACCTTACCGAGAAGTAATCCCGCGGTCACCATTTTGACGGTGTCGCCGGAGCAGCATATGAACCGTCTGGAGCCTCCGGGTCTTTGCACAGTCCCAACCAACGCGAGGAGAAACGTCATGAAAGCCCCCACCGTCCTCCCGGCCTCCCTGTTCAACGCCGCCTTCATCATCTCCGCAGGCGCCTTCGTTACCGGGTCGGAGAAGACTCCCGCGGACAGGAAAGCCGACAGGAAGCGCCACCATCATCCCCGCGACGGCAAATAATGCCGCCATCAGCGTCATGCCGACGAACGAAAACCGCGGCCATGGGAATCTCTGTTCGTGCAGGCTTCTCGCCGAAGCCGCCGGATGCGATCCGAAACAAATCGGGGTCGGATATTGCCGGAACGTCTTGATGCGTCGCTGGATCGTCGAATGCAACCATGGCTGTGCCAACGGTGTTCCCGCCCAAGCCCAACACGCGCGATGGAAGGATTTTGGGGCGATCGACCCCGTCAAAGCCATTCTCATATGCAACGAATAGCCCACGATCCGACCAAGCGCCCAGGAGAATCGACATAAGAGCGCAACCGGAAACTACCCGCGACCCCGTGTCCGGCAGGGAGGTTCGCACGGCCGACACCGGAGTATCGGTCGAATGGAGCGGTGTGAGGTACCGCTTCTGCTCCGAGCGGTGCCGTGCACGGTTCGTCGTTACCCCATTGTTCCCTACCAAAGGAATCAGAATCGTGGACATCGAGCCCATTTTGAAAATTCGCCGCCTTCGCTTCGTTGCCCCCACCGCAGAAATGCTGCACACGGCCTGCGACGTCCTTCTCGGGATGATGGGAGTACGTTCGGCGACGGCGGTTGATAAGGCTATCGCAGTGCAATACGACCTGCGTCAGGCGACGCTCGAACAATTGGAAAAGACTTGTACGGAATCTGGCCTAGTCCTCCGGGGCGGCCTGCACGGATGGCGGCGTGCCCTGTGGCGCTTCAAGGAAGGCAACGAAATCGAAAACGCGGCGCGCCCGGCTGGTGGGGCCTGCTGCAACCATCCTCCCGCCAGAACCCATTAAGGAATTTCACGAAGGAGAGCGGAAATGGACCCGAGGCAAAACGACGAGGAAGGCCGCCACAAGCACAGGATCGCGTGGGGATGGTGGTTCTTCGCCGTCGTCGCCCTGTTCTACCTGCTCTCCGAGCACCGCGCCCACCTTTTCGGGATACTCCCCTACCTGCTCCTGCTGGCCTGCCCGCTGATGCACATTTTCATGCACCATGGACATCATGGGCAGGGGGAGACTGGCCAAGGTGGAGGGACTGACGGGAAGGAGGACGGAAAATGAACCACGGCGACACCGGCTACGGCCTCTGGACCCTGGCCGTCCTCAACTCGGCGTTCTTCATCCTTTTCGCTGCGAGTTTCTTCAAACCCAGGACGAGACAGGACTGGCGCACCCTCGGGATGTTCTCGGCCTTCCTCGTCGCCCTTTTCACCGAGATGTACGGCTTCCCGCTGACAATCTACCTGTTTTCCGGATGGCTGACCAAGCAGTTCCCAGGCATCGACTGGATGTCGCACGATGCCGGCCATCTACCGGAGATGTTCTTCGGCTGGACGGCCCATCCGCACTTTGGGCCATTCCATCTGCTTTCCGGTGTATTCATCATCGGCGGCTTCTGGTTGCTGGCCAAGGCATGGCCTGTGCTCTACGAGGCCCAAAGGAAGGGGACGCTTGCGGCGGATGGCCCGTACGCGAGGATTCGCCATCCGCAGTACGCCGCGTTTGTCCTGGTCATGTTCGGATTCCTGCTGCAATGGCCGACGATCGTAACGCTTATCCTCTTCCCGATCCTCGTTGCAACCTACGTCAGGCTCGCGCAACGCGAGGAACGCGACGCGGAGGCCGCATTCGGTGAATCGTGGCGGGAATACGCCCGCAGGACGCCGAGATGGCTCCCTCATTTCGGCGACCGATCGGATTAGCCGGACGGGTCTCTTGCAGAACTCCGCCGCCGAAGGTGGCGGGGGCGACTATGGCAATTTAATTCGAGCCGCACCCTTTTGCGCCTTTTTTAGACATTTATGTGCCCGGCGCAGTCGCCTCGACTCACAGACGTCATAGTAGACCAGGTATTTCTTCGCGCCGCATCGCTTATGTCGCCACGATAGACCGGCGCGACGCCCCGCTGCCTGCTACGGCAAGCCTATCGCCAGGATCAACGCGGCAAGCAGTGAGGGTGCCGATCCATTGTCTTTCTGGTTTCCGACGCGCGTACGGGTATTGGTCTGAACGCGGCAACGGTTCACAATCTCTTTGTTTTCAGGGCTGATACTGACCAATTATAGGGAACCGCTGATCGGCTTGGGAAAAACTGATCTGCTTCATCGCCAGTTTCCTCGTCGGCAACGGGCAGACTATACCCAAAGCATCGCCGGCAAGAGAGATTAAATCCGCGTTTCCATAGCGACGAAGATATTGAAATGTCGACCAGAATTCTCCCGACCGACGTTGCATATCAGAACAAAAAAGGGGACTTTGAGGAGCCCCGCCCTTGCTTGTCGCGAATTAGCCGCCACCGCCGTGGTCCTTGTGCAGCAAACCGTTGACGCGCCAGATCTCGTTCCCGTTCATGATGATCTGCTTGTCGTCCTTGGTTTCCATGACGTGGCCGGACTCCATGTAGGTCGGACGACCAAATTTGTCCTCCATCCCCATCTTCCCGTCTTTGAAGATGTAGACCGTACTGCCGTCCTTCAACTCGATCGATTCCTCAACCTGAGCTTTGTCCACTGCGAACGAAGTTATGGAAGACGGCTTTGCGGTCGGCGCGCTCTTGGCGGCCGGGCCGTGTGAAGGCCAGTGAATGCGGCCCTTTCTGAGAGCGTCGTTTTGGGCATCGGCCAACGCCGTCGCGGTGCCTGCGGTGGCCACAATGGCGGTCAAGGCCAGGTTGAAAAAAATCTTTTTCATGGAGATTCTCCTGACGAGATGACATTGATCAGATCCGACCAATGCCGCCTGACCGTGATGCCATCGTAGGTGCCGCATCCCAACAGAACGGTGGACCCGGGGATTAACTTTTGGTCAACCCTTGGAATGCTGTCAGCGTCCGCCACCCTTCTGGTTCTTGTACAGCAGAGTGTCGACACGCCAGATCTCGTTCCCGTTCATGATGATCTGCTTGCCATCCTTGGTTTCCATGACGTGGCCGGACTCCATGTAGGTCGGGCGACCGTATTTGTCCTCCATCCCCATCTTCCCGTCCTTGAAGACGAAGACCGTACTGCCGTCCTTCAACTCGATGGATTGTTGAACCTGACTCAGGTCCGCCGCTGACGCAGTGAGAGTAGCTGCGCCCATCACAGCCGCCGTCAATAGATATTTCAACATTGTCTTTCTCCTAGAAAAAGTGGAACTAGTGGAACTGCATTGACAATGATAATGTCGACCAGCTTACGGCTTGCCGACCACTTGATGACATTTGCGTCATCGTCCGGTAAGTCTGAGGTCAGCGACCAGCCCCCCGATAGAGCGGGTTCTTGGCCACATAGACCGTAACCCCGTCAGCACCTGGGATAATCTTCGTGAGCGGGAACGAAGTCGTGCCGAGCGTATCGAAAGTCCAAGTAGTGATTCTGCCGTTCACATTGAGCTGAATCGTTTCGGACTGTGTGACATTCAGCGACTTGCTCTCGCTGCCCAAATTCACGACCCTACTGCCGGCCGTACCGCTTGCCGGATAGCCATACGGGGCAAGCTGATTTGTCGTTGGCTCGGCCGCAAAGGTTGTTGCGCCTATGGCGGCCAAGGTGACAGCCATCGCCAGCTTGGTACAGGTATTATTCATGACAATTCTCCTGATAACTTTGGGTGGATCGGATATCTCGGGTCAATCAGACTGATTTTGTGTGACCGTGATGCCATAATAGGACCCGCCTCCTAACGACACGGTGACCCAGAGGTTACGTTTTGGTCAGCCTGACGGACATTGCACGATGGCGTGATTCCGGCAAAGAACTTCTGGGCATTCACGGCGTATGACAACCAGTCCCGTTCGCTCCTGCCGACTGACCAGAAATTGGCAAGCTTCAAGAGTACGCTGCCGCGCCAGCAGAAAAATCCGGACGATGGCGTCACCATCTGGTTCGGACCAACCGCCCCTGCCGGCCATGTGGAGAACTGGGTACAGACGATGCCTGGCAAGAACTACAACGTCCTCCTGCGGATCTACGGGCCGCTGGAGCCGTGGTTCGACAAGAGTTGGCAGCCGGGCGACCTCGAATTGCGGCCGTGAGTCTCGCCATCGCTCTCCGCGGGGTGCGACAGCACCACGTGACCGGCACCCGGACAGTAGCGCCACGCTTGCCGTTCGAGTGCTGCTCAGCAGGCACGGGCGTCTATGGGTTGATTCGCCTGCCACCGGCACACTTCCCCGCCTTCCGGCCACTGCATCGAGTCTGGCCGCGCCATGCGCGCGAGTCCCGGGGTCCAGGCGCTGACCGGCATCTCGGCGAAGTCGCCTCGATTCGAGCGGGAAAAAGGCGAGCGGCTGGCGGCCAGTCACGGGCGACCAAGCCCGTTATAATCGCGCCGTCGACCCATCGGCCGCGGCATCCCGACTACCCCCAAACCTGCCAGGGCGCCCTTTGAACTCGAGCCTGCTGCTTGCCGGCATCCCCGTGACGGCTTTTGCCATGTTTCCGCTGCCGCTGCTGCTGCAGCGCCACGGGCGGGCCAGTGCGGCGCTGGCGGCGGCCGGCGTGATGACCGTCTGCCTGGCGCTGCTGCTGCCGCTGGCGCCAGATGCCCTGAGCGGCCACTGCGAGCTCGTGCGCCTCGCCTGGCTGCCGAACTACGGACTGCATCTCAGCCTGCGTCTCGACGGCCTCGGCCTGCTGTTTTGCCTGCTGATCTGCGGCATCGGTCTGCTCGTGGTGCTCTACGCTGCGTACTATCTGCCGGAGAGCGATCGGCTCGGACGCTTCTACGCCATCCTGCTGCTGTTCATGGCGGCGATGCTCGGTGTCGTGCTTTCCGAGAACCTGCTTCTGCTGCTGGTTTTCTGGGAAATTACCAGCCTTTCGTCATTCCTGCTCGTCGCCTATCAGAGTGACAAGTACAAGGCACGCAGTGGCGCCCGCATGGCCCTGGCGGTCACCGGCGGCGGCGGTCTGGCACTGCTCGCCGGTATCCTGCTGCTTGGCCACGTCGTCGGCAGCTTCGAGCTGTCGGCGATCCTGGCTGCCGGCGAGCAAATTCGTGGGCACGCGTTGTACGCGCCGATGCTGATCCTGATCCTGCTCGGCGCATTCAGCAAGTCGGCGCAGTTTCCCTTCCACTTCTGGCTGCCGAATGCGATGGCGGCGCCGACACCCGTTTCCGCGTACCTGCATTCGGCGACCATGGTGAAGGCCGGCATCTTCCTGCTCGCCCGCCTTTACCCGGCATTCGGCGGCAGCGAGCTTTGGTTCTGGCTGGTGGGCGGCAGCGGTGCGATAACCCTGGTCTACGCCGCGACGCTGGCCCTGTTTCGCCACGACATCAAGGGATTGCTGGCCTACTCGACGATCAGCCAACTCGGCCTGATCACCCTGCTGTTTGGTCTCGACACGCCACTTTCGGTGGTGGCCGGCGTCTTCCACGTAATCAACCACGCGATCTTCAAGGCGTCGCTGTTCATGGCTGCCGGCGTCATCGACCACGAATGCGGCACGCGCGACATGCGCCGGGTCAACGGCATGTTCCGCTACATGCCGATCACCGCGACGCTGGCGATCATTGCTGCCGGCTCGATGGCCGGCGTGCCACTACTCAACGGCTTCCTGAGCAAGGAAATGTTCTTCGCGGAAACCACTGCCAATCCACAGTTTGCGCCCCTGGGCTGGGCGCTGCCGCTGTTTGCGACGATCGCCGGCATGCTGGCGGTAGCCTATTCCGCACGCTTTGTGCACGACGTCTTCTTCCATGGCGAACCGATCGATCTGCCGCGTCAGCCGCATGAGCCACCGCGCTGGATGCGCGTACCGATCGAGTTGCTGGTGCTGCTCTGCCTGCTGGTCGGCATCGTGCCGCGCTGGACGGTCGAACCGCTGCTCGCCGCGGCGGCGACGGCAACGCTGCAGGTGCCGCCGCCGACGTTCCAGCTGGCGCTCTGGCATGGCTTCAATCAGCCTCTGCTGATGAGCCTTGTCGCACTGGCCGGCGGCGTCCTGATCTACGCGCTGCGGGTTCCGCTGTTCGCCTGGCAGGAGCAATTGCCTGCGATGCATCCGCGCACCGCTTTCGAACGCTTCCATCGCCAGCTCACCCGAAGCGCGCATGTGATCGTCACGCTGCTCGACAACGGTTCGCTGCAGCGCTATTGCGCGCTGCTCTTCGGCTTCGTCGTCGTCCTCGGCGGCTGGTCGTTTTTCTCCGCGCCCAGCGGCAGTCACCGCCTGCCCATGCAGGCGGCCGACGAGGCCGCCGTCTTCGCACTGCTCGCGCTGCTGATCGGTGCGGTCGGCGCCACGATGCTGTACCGCGAACGCTTGCTGGCGGTGATCCTGGTCAGCGTCGTCGGGCTGGTCGTGGCGCTGACCTTCCTCCGTTTCTCCGCGCCGGACCTCTCACTGACCCAGCTCGCCGTCGAGACCGGAACGGTCATTCTGATGCTGCTGGTGCTGTATTACCTGCCGCCGCGCAGTGCCCCGAAGAGCAGCGCTCGCCGTCTGGCGCGCGACCTGCTGCTGGCACTGTTCGTCGGCGGTGGACTGGGGCTGATCACCTTGCGGATGCTCACTGCCCCACACGAGACGATCGCCGATTTCTATGTGCAGCAGTCACTTCCCGGCGGTGGTGGCGCCAACGTCGTCAATGTCATCCTGGTCGATTTCCGCGGCTTCGACACCCTCGGAGAAATCACCGTCCTGGCCATGGTCGCCCTCGCCTCGCATGCCCTGCTCGACCGCCTGGTGCTGGTCGCGCCGAGGCGTGATGCCGACGGCCGCCGCTGGGCCAGCGACGCGCACCCGCTCTTTCTCTCGATGATGATGCAGCCCCTGCTGCCCCTGGCTCTGACCGTTTCGGCGTATGTCTTTCTGCGCGGACACAATGCGCCCGGGGGTGGTTTCGTCGCCGGCCTGATCACCGGGGTCGCGCTGATCATGCAGTATCTGGCGAATGGAATCGCCTACGGCCAACGGCGCATGCCGGACGAGCAGCCGGGGCTGCTCGCCCTGGGACTGCTGCTGGCGGCCGGCATCGGTGTTGCGAGCTGGGCTTTCGGGCGGCCTTTCCTTACCGGCGCGCATGGTCACCTGCGGCTTCCGCTGCTCGGCGAAATCGAACTGGCATCGGCGATGATTTTTGATCTCGGTGTGTATATCGTCGTCGTGACCGTCGTCCTGATCGTGCTCGCGGGTCTCGGCCGACTGTCACTCGTCGCCCACCGGCATGGGGAGGAAAGCTGATGGAAGCGCTGCTCGCCACCGCGGTCGGAATACTCGCTGGCTGCGGCGTGTTCCTCATCCTGCGTGCCCGTACGTTTCCCGTATTGCTCGGGCTGACGCTGCTCTCGTACGCCGTCAACCTTTTCCTGTTTGCCAGCGGCCGTCTGCGCCTCGACGCACCGCCGTTGATTGGCAGCGGCGCGAGCTACGCCGACCCCCTGCCGCAAGCGCTGGTGCTCACGGCGATCGTCATCGGCTTCGGCATGACGGCCTATCTGGCGATGTTGGCGCTTCGCGGCCTGTCCGAATCGGGCTGCGATCACATCGACGTGGACCAGGGGCGGTGAATACACACGCGCCGATCCTGCCGATCCTGATTCCCTTCGCGGCCGCCCTGCTGCAGATCGCCTGTGACCGCCCGGCATTCCAGCGCGGCGTCGGAATTTCCGCCGCCGCGCTGCTGATCATCGCCACGAGCTGGCTGGCGTGGCTCGCCGACGCTGGCCAGTTGCACATCTACGCGCTAGGAGACTGGCCGGCGCCGTTCGGCATCGTGCTCGTCGTCGACCGCCTGGCAGCGGCCATGACAATGCTTACGGCAGTGCTCGCATTCGCCTGTCTGCTCTACGCCAACGCGGGATTCGACCTGCGCGGCAGACACTTTCAACCGTTGTTCCAGTTGCAACTGTTCGGCGTGCTCGGAGCCTTTCTGACTGGCGACCTGTTCAATCTGTTTGTCTTCTTCGAGGTGATGCTGCTCGCCTCCTACACGCTGCTTGCGCACGGCGGCGGAATCCGGAGAACGCGCGCGGGAATCGCCTACGTGGTGCTCAATCTCGTCGGCTCGGCATTTTTTCTGCTCGCACTGGGACTGCTTTACGGCACGATGGGCACGCTCAATCTGGCGCACCTGGCGGATCGCCTGACGCTGCCCGGGTATGACCAGGCGCTGACGCGACTGGCGTTCGCCCTGTTGATCGCCGTCTTCGCGCTCAAGGCCGGTCTGCTGCCACTGTCCTTCTGGTTGCCGCATACCTATGCTGCCGCCGGGGTGCCGGTTGCTGCACTGTTTGCCATCATGACCAAAGTCGGGATCGTCGCCATCCTGCGGGTGCACGCCGTTGTCCTTGCGCCGACGATGCCCGACCTGCTCGGGCACTGGCTGACGACGCTGGCTTTGGCCACCGTCGTCTTCGCGGCACTCGGCACGCTTGCCGCCACGCGCCTGCGGACACTTGCCGCCTGGCTGATCCTGCTTTCGGCCGGAAGCTTGCTGCTCGCACCGGCACAACCGAGGCCGGGGGTCACCGCAGCCGCCATCTATTACCTGCTACATTCGACCGTCTCCGGCGCAGCGTTCTTCCTGCTCGCCGGAGTCATCGCCGAACAGCGCGGCAACGCTGCCGACCATTTCACGGGACGATCGACTTCAACCGCCGTCTGGGTACGGCTGGCCTTCCTCGCCGCAGCGACGACGGCCGCCGGACTGCCGCCCTTCTCCGGTTTCCTCGGCAAGCTGATGCTGCTGACGACACTGCGTGACGCCACGGCCGGACCGGCGATCTGGGTAATCCTCCTGGGCGCCGGCTTCGTCGTCCTGATCGCGCTGGCGCGCGACGGCAGCGAACTGTTCTGGAAAGGGCCGTTCACCGCCAGCGCAAGTCCGAATGTCATCGCATGGCAAAAAGTGACGGCGACACTGCTGCTGGTCGCTGGCGGCCCGTTGCTGGCGCTGTTCGCAGGCCCGCTTGCCAACTACGCAGAACGGGCCGCCGAGCAGCTGTACGCGTCCGAGGCGTACGTGGCTCACATCCTTGGCCCGCAGCGGCCGCATCGGCAATGAAACGCGGGCTTCTGCCGCGACCGCTTCTGTCGGCCACCGTCCTGCTGCTCTGGCTGGTGATCAGCAGTCCCGTGTCGGCCGGCCTGCTCGTACTCGGCAGTCTGCTCGCCGTCGCCGTGCCCTTGCTGACGCAAGCGTTCTGGCCGGACCCGCCGCGCCTCGTTCGCCCGGCACGGGCGCTGCATTTCGTCGGCGTTGTCGCGGCCGATATCTTTACCGCCAACTGGCGCGTCGCCCGCCAGGTGATCGGTCCGCTTTGCCGGCTGTCACCGGCGCTCGTCGAAGTGCCGCTCGACCTGCGCGATCCCTTCGTCGTCACGCTGCTCGCCAGCGTCGTCTCGCTGACGCCGGGAACGGTGGCGATTGACGTCGATCGGCGGCGCTGGATTCTGCTCGTGCACGCCCTGGATGCACCCGACCCGCAGGTGCTGGCGCGCGCGATCAAGCAACGATACGAACTGCCACTCCGGGAGATTTTTGCATGCTGAACGCCGCCATCGAAATCGCCTTCGTCCTGATCGGCGCTGCTCAGGCGCTCAACCTCTATCGTCTGGTGCGGGGCCCGGACACCGTCGACCGTGTTCTGGCGCTAGACACCATGGGCATCAACACCATCGCACTGATCATCCTGTTCGCAATTCGCGCGGCGACCACGACGTATTTCGAGACGGCGCTGTTGCTCGCGCTGCTGGGTTTCGTCGCTACCGCGGCGTTCTGCAAGTTTCTGCTGCGCGGAGACCTCATCGAATGAGTACGGCGACTGAATCGGCTGTCGCGGTGCTGATCGTTCTCGGCGCGCTCGTCGTCCTGCTCGGCTCGATCGGCCTGGCGCGCCTGCCCAATTTTCTCGACCGGCTGCATGGCCCGACCAAGGCCACCACTCTCGGCGTCGGTGCACTGCTGCTCGCATCGGCGATCTTCTTCTCGAACCGCGACGGCGGCGTCAGCCTGCACGAACTGGCAATCCTGCTCTTCCTGTTCCTCAGCGCGCCGGTCAGCGCGCATCTGCTCGCCAAAGCGGCTCTGCATCGGCAGCACGCCGTGAACCGAAGGGATCACGAAGCACTCACCGCGAGCGACAGCAGTCTGCCCGGAGACATCGACGAGGCATCGTAAACGCCCGCTGCCGCGGACGCGAAGCGGCGGCAGATGGTAGAATCGCGCTTCCCCGACTTGCTGCCCAGGCGCCGCCACCGATGACGCTGCACCAGCGGCGGGAATCCGGTCGATCACAGCGAGGAGACGCACGCAATGGCTGAGGAGGGTCAGTTTTTTCGCCCGGTGAAGGATTTCTGCCAGCGCAACGTCGTCACCTGCGGGCCCGACGACGCGCTCGTCGAGGTGGTCCGAATCATGCGCGACAAGAACATCTCCAGCGTCGTGGTCTGTGAGAACACGCTGCCCAGCGGCATGATCACCGATCGCGATCTGCGCAACAAGGTGGTCGCCAACGGAGTCGATCCGTCCTCCCTCAGCGTGCGATCGATCATGCACAGCCCGCTGTCGGTGATTGGCGAGGACGATTTTCTCTACGAAGCGCTGTACCGGATGTCCCGCGAGAAGATACATCGCCTGGCACTGGTCAACGACAAGGGGGAGCTTTCGGGAATCATCACCGACAGCGACATCATCCGCCTGCAGTCACATTCGCCGCATCAACTGGTACTCGACATCGAAACGGCGAAGGACTTCGACGAACTGAAGACGGTCTATTCGAGAATCCAGAGCCTGGTCCTCCACCTGAACGGCACCGGCGCCAAGACGCGCGACGTGGTGCGCATGATCGCCCACCTGAACGACCAGATCCTCCTGCGGCTGATTGCGCTGATTCGCCGGGATCATTTCAACGACCTGCCGGAGCGCTTTGCCTTTGTCGTTCTCGGCAGCGAGGGGCGCGGCGAGCAGACGCTGCTCACCGACCAGGACAACGCGATCATCTATGGCGACGAACTCGGGCCGGAGCAGATCGCCAAGATCGAGGGGTTTTCACAGCTGCTGATCGATTCCCTGGTCGCCATCGGCATCCCGCCCTGCAGCGGCGGGATCATGGCGAACAACAAGGAGTGGCGGCGCAGCCTGAGCAAATGGAGCGATCAGCTCGATCGCTGGATGCAGGTGCCGAGTCCGAACCACGTCCTCAGTTGCGGGACTTTCGCGGACATCCGGACCATTTACGGCGACACCTCATTCGAGCAGGAACTGAAGGCGCAGGTGTACAGGCACGCGCAACAGAACAAGCTGTTCCTGATGCGAATGGTCGAGAACACCCTGCGCTTCGTCCCTCCGATCGGCTGGTTTGGCAAGATCAAGGGCGAGAAGGAAGGGGAGCACTCGGGCATGCTGGAAATCAAGAAAGCGGGAATTTTTGCGCTTTCCGAAGGCGTCAAGGCGCTCGCGATTCAGGCCGGCAAGCTCGAAGGAAGCACCCACCAGCGACTGGAAATGCTGGTCAAGGACAAGGTGGTCAACAAGAAGATGGCCGCCAACATTGCCGAGAGCTTCGATTTCCTGGTTCTGATGCGCCTGCGCGGACAGGTCGAAGCGGTGCACGAAGGGCGCAAGCCGGACAACTACATCTCGCTCGAACGACTAAACATGATGGAACTGGGCAGGCTGCAGATCGCCCTGAAGGGAGTGGAGAAATTTCAGGAATTCGTCAAGGGCCATTTCAAGCTGCATTTGCTCAGGTAAGCACAACCGCGCGATGTTGGGGCAGCGGCGAGATGTCGGCCGATCGCAGTTCCCCCTGCGCGGCGAGTGAGTCTGGGAAGAAATCGCAGCGAACAGGCGCGCAACTCCGCCGGCCGACTGGGTAGTAAATTGCGTTTACAGGCTTCGACGCCATCAGAACAGGCTTGCCTCGGCGTCGTCGTCCTTCTTGACGCCGGGCTTGCGACCACGTGCCGGCGTTGGCGGATCGCACGACAGCCGGCAGCTGATGCCCTCGATCTTGCGGCCATCGAGGAAACGGGTCACCCGGCAACAGATCACGTCGCCCGATGCAGCAAGCCGGGAAATCTCTTCGCGCAGTTCGCTGAGCGGGATGTTCAGTGCCTCGGCCATGTCGACATCGAGTTGTTCGGCGTTGGCTCGCAGGTAGGCAACAATCGTTTCGGTCATCGGACTACTCCCAAGAATGCCGTTACCAGTTGGCAAAGAATCGCAGTGTGCACCGCGAATCGCTTTCTGGCAATTCCTGCGAACGTTTCTCCCGGCATTCCTGGCGATACCTCTGCCTTGGCGATCCGCTTGGCAAGCCACTTTGCCGCGCCGCGTGACGGATTCCGGGCAGAGCGCCCGGCGGCCGGCGCCGGGTGCGGTTGCAGCGGCTTGCCCGCGAGCACAGGCTGGCCGGCAGGCTTGTCAGGCAGCTTTCTCGATCAGCGGCAGGGCGGGTGTGCCGGTCGCCGGAACTTCCGTCTCCGGCCGCACAATCTTGGCGGCCCTCGAAAACAGCGACTTGACATTTGCCACGGCAGACTGGAGGGTGGGGGAGACTGCTTGCCACTGCTTGTCGATGCCTGTCACCAAGCCCCGGCCGATACCTCCGAACTGTCCTTCCACGATCTGGGCGACCGTCGTCGACGACTCGCTGTAGATCTCGTAGATACGCCGCGAGTAAGCCAGCGACTGCTCGGCGGCTGCGATGATCGCCGGTTTCTGCACCGCCAGCAGCCCCTGCAGGTCTCGTGCTTGTGCCAGCGCGGCGAGGTTTTCGGCGCTCCGCTCGGTAAAGGCGCGAGCCGTCTCCACGTTCAGCGTCGCCAGTTGGCCAATGCCATCGAGCGAGGTGTTGACGATGGTTCTGAGGTCGTTCAGGCCAGTCTGGCTGGCGCTGGTCAATTTCTCTGTAAGCTTGTTCATGCTTGATCTCCTTGGGAATACGAAAAATCGCAGGGGCTCGACTCGGCCCGCAGCGAATTGCTGCAATGCAGCATAACGTTCATTCTTGTCCATCAGGTGACGTTTGTCAACTTCTCATGTTGCATTGCGGAAGTGCCGGATTTGACAGTACGGTGGAAATGACCCACCGAGAGAGCCCATCCGCGACAAGAACGCCAGCGAACGCGGCACAGGGTAGAATTCTTCCTTTCTTGGCAGGCAACACACTCGTGCAGGAACAGACTCCCTATTCGCTGATTGGCGGCGAAAACGGCGTCGCCCGGCTATGCGACCGCTTCTACGAACTGATGGATTCGGTTCCGCAGTTCGCGGCAATACGTGCGATGCACCCCGCCGATTTGCAGGCGTCGCGCGACAAGCTGTTCATGTTTCTCTCCGGCTGGCTCGGCGGGCCGGACCTCTACGTGCAGCAAATCGGTCATCCGATGCTGCGCCGTCGCCACCTCCCCTTTGCCATTGGCACGGCCGAGCGTGACCAGTGGGTCGCCTGCATGTACCTGGCGATGGAGTCGATCGGCATCGACGAAACAGTGCGCGAGAAACTGCTGACCGCCTTCTTCGACACTGCCGACTTCATGCGCAACCAGCCTGCCTGAGCGATACGCGCTGCGCCGCAGCAATCTGGGCGACCCGTGCTAGAATGTCGCCCCTTCCTCCATAGCCGCAACCGACATGTCCCGCCCCGTCCGCAACATCGCCATCATCGCCCACGTCGACCATGGCAAGACCACCCTCGTGGACAAGCTGCTGGTGCAGGCCGGAAGCTTCGCGGCACACCAGCACATCACCGAGCGGATGATGGATTCCAACGAACTCGAGAAGGAGCGTGGAATCACCATCCTCGCCAAGAATCTGGCGGTGGATTACGCTGGCGTCCATATCAACATCGTGGACACGCCGGGCCACGCCGATTTTGGCGGCGAAGTCGAGCGCGTCCTGTCGATGGTCGATGGCGTGTTGCTGCTGGTCGATGCCGTCGAAGGCCCGATGCCGCAGACCCGCTTCGTCACCAAGAAAGCGCTGGCACTCGGCCTGCAACCGATCGTCGTGGTCAATAAGATAGACCGTGACGGCGCGCGGCCGGACTGGGTGGTCGATCATACCTTCGACCTCTTCGACAAGCTCGGGGCGAACGACCAGCAACTCGATTTCCCCGTACTTTATGCATCCGCCATCAACGGTTACGCGACGCGCGATCCGGCGACACCGTCGCCCGACCTGCGGCCGATGTTCGAGACCATTCTCGAACACGTCCCGCCGCCGCGAGCGGACGGCATCGACGGCGCACTGCAACTGCAGATTTCGGCACTCGATTATTCGAGCTACGTCGGCCGCATCGGCATCGGCCGCCTGCAGCGCGGACGCCTGCGACCAGCACAGCAGGTGCTCGTGATGTTCGGCCAGGCAGATTCCCAGGGCAGGTTCGAGCATGGTGCGCCAAGAAACGCCAAAGTCGGACAAATTTTCGGGTTTCGCGGTCTCGAACGCGTACCGCTCGAAGAAGCGTTGGCCGGCGACATCGTGCTCGTCACCGGAATCGACGATCTCGCGATCGGCTGCACGGTCACCGATCTGGACAAGCCGGAAGCGCTGCCGATGCTGAAGATCGACGAGCCGACGCTGAACATGACGTTCATGGTGAACAATTCGCCGCTGGCCGGCACGGAAGGAAAATTCGTCACCAGCCGCCAGATCGGCGAGCGCCTGCGCAAGGAATTGCTGACCAACATGGCGCTGCGTGTCGAAGAGACGTCCGATACGGACAGTTTCCTGGTCTCTGGACGTGGCGAACTGCACCTGACGATCCTGCTCGAGAACATGCGCCGCGAAGGGTACGAGCTGGCGGTCGGGCGGCCAAAGGTGATCATCAAGGAAATCAACGGCGAACCGTGCGAGCCTTACGAGATGCTCACGCTCGATGTCGAGGAGTCGCACCAGGGCGGCGTCATGGAAGCGCTTGGCTATCGGCGCGGCGAACTGCAGGACATGTCTTCGGACGGACGTGGCCGGGCTCGCCTCGAATACCGCATCCCCGCGCGTGGCCTGATCGGCTTCCAGGGCGAGTTCCTCAATCTGACGCGCGGCACCGGCCTGATGAGTCACGTTTTCGACGAGTACGCACCGCTGAAGGGTGACATCCCGGGGCGCCGCAACGGCGTCCTGATTTCGGCCGAAAAGGGCGAAGCGGTCGCCTACGCCTTGTGGAAACTGCAGGATCGCGGACGGATGTTCAGCAGTCCCGGCGACAGACTCTACGAGGGCATGATAATCGGCATCCACAGCCGCGAAAACGACCTGGTCGTCAATCCGATCAAGGGCAAGCAGCTGACCAACATCCGCGCCGCGGGCAACGACGAGGCGGTGCGCCTGGTGCCACCGGTGGCGCTGACGCTGGAATCCGCAGTCGAATTCATCGATGACGACGAACTGGTCGAAATCACGCCGAAAAGCATCCGCATCCGCAAACGCCTGCTGACCGACAACGAGCGCCGCCGGGCTGCGCGCGAAGGCTAGACTCGCCGTCCGGTGCCGACCAGGGGTACGCACGATGCACACACAGTCCACTCTGCCGCACACCAGCCGGCTGATCAGCGGCGCCGAGTACCGCGAATCTCTGCGACAGTATGCGCCGAAGGTTTACGTCGACGGCCGATTGATCGAATCGGTAGCCGACGCCCCGTCGCTGCAACCGGGAATCAATGCGCTGGCCGTGAGCTACGATTTCGCTCTCGATCCGGCGAGAGCACCACTGATGACTGCCGTGCAAACTTTCCGTGGAGCGACGGTCAATCGCATGCTGCACATCGATGAGTCGTCGGGCGACCTGTTGAACAAGCTTGAAGCCGTGCGCCTCCTCTGTCAGGAAACAGGCTGCGCACAACGCTACCTGGCACACGACGCGCTGAATGCGATCCACCAACTCGCTGCCAGAGTCGACGACGCGCTGGACAGCAACGAGTACCGCACGCGCTTCGCTGCCTATCTCGCGGAAGTACAGGCGCGCGACCTCTCACTTGGTATCGCAATGACCGATGCCAAGGGTGACCGCTCGCGCCGGCCGCATCAGCAGGACAATCCTGAGACCTATGTGCACATCGTTGAACGCAGTGGCAAGGGGATCGTCATCTCGGGAACCAAGGCGATCGTCACTGGCGCCCCGTACATGCACGAGTTCCTGGTCATGCCCAGCCGCAACATGGGCGTGGCCGATGCCGACTTCGCGGTGTGCTGCGCCGTGCCGATCGACGCCCCCGGAGTGACCATCGTGGCGCGGCCGGCGGGGCGGCCTGGCGAAAGGCTCGAGCATGGCGCTGCACTGTTTTCACGCCGCTACGGACAATCGACCGCCGTGGTGATTTTCGACCGCGTTTTCGTCCCCTGGGAACGGGTATTCCTCGCTGGCGAGTGGGAGCATTCCGGCTCGTTGACTTACGATTATGCCACGCACCATCGACACAGCTGCATCGCTGCCCGAGCCGGTTTCGGCGACCTTCTGATCGGCGCCGGCGCCTTGATCTGCGAGGCTAACGGCTTCGACCCCGGGCGCAAGGCCAGCCTGCGCGAGCCGATGGTCGAGCTGATCAAGATCACCGAAGGCTTCTTCGCCTGCGGTGTGGCAGCCAGCGTCTACGGCACGCCGGACCGACACAGCGGAAGCTTCGTACCCGAACCGGTGTTCGCCAACATTGGCAAGCTCCTGCTGGCCACACAGATATACGACATGCATCGCTTGGCGCACGAGGTCTCCGGCGGACTGATCGTCGCCCTGCCCGGCCCCGACGAGGACCATAACCCGGCGACCGCGGCAACGCTTGCCGAGGTACTGCGCGCCAATCCCGACGTTCCCTACGACAAACGGATCGAAGTGGCCCGCTTCATCGAGGATTTGACCGCCTCGTATCAGGGCGGCTGGTACTCGGTGATCAGCCTGCACGGCGGCGGCTCGCCGGCGGCCATGAAGCAGGAGATCTGGCGCAATTACCCGCTGGGCAGCAAGGTGGAACTGGTCGAAAGGCTTCTTGAACGGGGCGTGCTGCACGACGAGTCACGCCCGGTCACGCGCAATCGCCAGCCGGGACGCTGTTGCGACGCCGGCTGTTCGCGACCGTGGCAGGCAATCATGGTGCCGTTGCCGAACACCGACGATACTCGCGGCAATCCGGACCAGCAGTAAGACCGGCAGGCGGGTGTGCCTCGTCGGCACGAGTCGACGAAACCGGCGGCGGCATTCGCCCGCGGGGCAAAGAGTGCTCCGCGGGATTCATCAGCGCTGGCCGATCGTGCGGCGACGGGAGCACCGCAACCCGCGCCAATCCACTACGAAAGCCGTTGCGGAGGCTCTCGCTGCACGTCGCCGCTCGACACGAGGCGCAACCGGGATCGCCCGGACGGCGTCAGGCTCACCATTTCCAGTTCGCTGCCGAGCAGCGTCACTCGACCCGGACGACGATTGTCCCCGGTATCGCTGTACTCGAAGTGATAGACGCGCCGCAGGCGCAGCCGGCCTTGGTCATCACGCGCCGGGCGCAACGAGCCAAGCGCCACGGTGTCGTCGAGCAGCAACAGGCCTTCCGCCGCACAGGCGGCGCGCGCAGCAGCCATGCCGGCGGCGCGCGCCTGGAAGCTGCCGAACCAGAACCAGCCGAAGGCGAACAGAACCAACAGGCTGATCGTTTCCATCCACGGCATCTGACGATCCCTGAAAGAATGACTGCCCGCGGCGGCGCGAACGTTCGTCCGGGGGAGCCGTGATAGGCGTCGCGCCGCGTCGTCCCCGCACAAAACCGCAGGCGAGCTGGCTATACTAGCGAAAAATGGCTCACACGACACCTCGCACGAATTCGCTGGAGAACGACGTCAAGCGTTTCCGACACGTACGCGGCCTCGCCATTGCGATCTTGCTCACCCGAGCAGAGAAAAACTGCCTAAGGACGGTGAGCCCACGGTCAGACGCTCCGTGATACGCTTGGCGAGGCGGGCCGCCGTCATCCTGCTGCTTGCCGGCCTGCTCGGCGGTGCCTACTGGTGGTACCTGCAGACCGGCAACCGATCGCTCGAACAGCGCTACAAGCTGCAGGCGATCGAAAGAGGCGACCTTACCCAGACGGTTTCGGCCAACGGCACGCTCAATCCGGTGGTGCTGGTCAATGTCGGCACACAGGTCTCCGGCACGGTCACCAAACTCTACGTCGATTTCAACGACAAGGTCGAAAAGGGGCAGCCGCTGCTCGAACTGGACGACGCACTCCTTGCCGCGCAGGCCCGACAATCGGCGGCCAACGTCGGCAATATCGCTGCCGCCCTCGATCTTGCACGCGCCAGCGAAGCGCGCATGAAAGCGCTGTTCGAGCAGGAATACGTCTCTCGACAGGAACTCGAACAGGCGATCCAGACACGGCGTTCGAGCGAAGCGCAACTGCTCCAGGCGAAAGCTGCAGCCGACAAGGACCGGGCGAATCTCGGCTACACGCTGATCCGTTCGCCGGTATCGGGAGTCGTCGTCGACCGCGTGGTCGACCTCGGGCAGACCGTCGCCGCCAGCCTGCAGACGCCGACATTGATCAAGATCGCACAGGACTTGTCCGAAATGCGCATCGATTCGAGCTTCGCCGAGGCCGACATCGGCAAGATTCGCCCAGGACAGAAAGTGCGCTTCACGGTCGACGCTTTTCCCAACCGCATTTTCCACGGCGCGGTCGAGCAGCTTCGCCTCAACCCGACGATCCAGCAGAACGTCGTCACCTACAATGTGCGTGTTTCGCTCTCCAACCCCGAACAGATCCTGCTGCCGGGCATGACCGCGTATGTCAGCATCGCCGTCGCCAGCCGGGAGAACGTGCTGTTGGTGCCCAACGCCGCGCTCCGTTTCCGACCGAGCGACGATCGTCCGGGGGCCGGTGACAGCACGGCGCCGAAAGCGGCAGGCGACGCGACCAGCGGAGTCCAACCGGGCAGGAAGCGGGACGGCGCCAGCGGTACCGTTTTCCGGGTTGACCATGGCGAGCTGAAAGCGGTGAACTTGCAGCTCGGGATCACGGACAACCGCAATACGGAGGTGACTGGCGGCGACCTCAAGGTCGGTGACATGGTGGTGACCGGGGAAAACGTCCCCGCCGGTGGGAAACCGAGCAGCGTCGGGATGAGGCTGTTCTGAGAAGCGAGGCGCCGCGACATTGGCCTCGCAACGGGCTACAATCTTCCCCTCCTGCAACGACTACGAGATACTGCACATGCCCATTTACGCCCTTGGCGCAAAGCGCCCGCAGCTCCATCCGCAAAGCTGGGTCGCCCCGAACGCCATCGTGATCGGCGACGTTCAGCTGGCGAGAAACGCTTCGATCTGGTGGAACACGACGGTACGCGGCGACAATGATCCGGTCTACATCGGCGAGAACAGCAACGTCCAGGACAACTGCGTTCTGCACACGGACGAGGGCGTTTCCCTGACGCTAGGCCGCGACGTCACCATCGGCCACCTCGTGATGCTGCACGGCTGCAAGATCGGCGACGGGTCGCTGATCGGCATCGGCTCGGTGCTGCTCAACCACGTAGTCGTCGGCGAAGGCTGCATCGTCGGCGCCAACACGTTGATTCCCGAGGGCAAGGTGATCCCGGACCATTCGCTGGTTGTCGGCTCACCGGGGAAGGTCGTGCGTCAACTCAGCGCGGAAGAGGTCGCACGCATCCGGCACAGTGCCGATCACTATGTCGACAACTGGCAGCGGTATCTGCGCGACCTGCAGGCGATGTGATGGCCGGCGTAGCTTAATGTGCGCTGGCCGCAGGCGTGCATGACCGGCGGCGCGACACCGACAAGGCTGCACCGCCGAGCAAGAGCAGCGCAAGCGAAGCGGGCTCGGGTGCCGCCCGCGGCGCCAGGTCACCGAGCAAACGGTCCACCGGGTTGGCGGGATGCAAGCCATCGGAAGAAGCAGAAACGCGGCCGTTGGGGACGGGTGTTT